>NZ_JBJEHY010000228.1:0-21075 GCF_051876515.1 Nocardioides sp.
CGCCGACTCGGGTTACCTGACCCGTCGTCTGGTGGACGTGTCGCAGGACGTCATCATCCGTGAGGACGACTGTGGCACCGAGCGTGGTCTGCCCAAGGCGATCGGCGAGCTGATCCAGGGCGCCGACGGCCCGCGCGTGGTCAAGCACGAGAACGTGGAGACCTCCGCGTACGCCCGCACCTCCGCGGTGGAGATCCTCCACCCGAGCACGGGCGAGGTGCTGGCCGGTGCTGGCGAGGACCTCGGCGACGTCAAGATCGCCGAGCTGCTCGAGGCCGGTGTCACCGAGGTCAAGGTGCGCTCCGTGCTCACCTGCGACGCCCGGACCGGCACCTGCGCGAAGTGCTACGGCCGTTCGCTGGCCACCGGCAAGCTGGTCGACATCGGTGAGGCGGTCGGCATCATCGCCGCCCAGTCCATCGGTGAGCCCGGCACGCAGCTGACCATGCGTACCTTCCACACCGGTGGTGTGGCGTCGGCCGACGACATCACCCAGGGTCTGCCCCGCGTCGTCGAGCTCTTCGAGGCTCGTTCGCCCAAGGGCCGTTCCCCGATCTGCGAGGCCGCCGGCCGCGTGCAGATCGAGGACACCGACAAGACCCGCAAGGTGCTCGTCACGCCCGACGACGGTTCCGAGGTGCAGGAGTACGCGGTCTCCAAGCGTGCCCGTCTGCTGGTCGCCGAGGGCGACCACGTGGAGGTCGGCCAGAAGCTGACCCAGGGTACGGAGGACCCGCAGGACGTCCTGCGCATCCTCGGTGTCCGCCGTGCCCAGGAGCACCTGGTCAACGAGGTGCAGGAGGTCTACCGCTCGCAGGGTGTGGCCATCCACGACAAGCACATCGAGATCATCGTGCGCCAGATGCTGCGCCGCGTGACGGTGATCGAGTCCGGTGACACCAACCTGCTCCCGTCCGACCTGGTCGACCGGGTGCGGTTCGAGGAGGAGAACCGCCGTGCGGTCTCCGAGGGCACCAAGCCGGCTTCCGGCCGCCCGGTCCTCATGGGCATCACGAAGGCCTCGCTCGCGACCGAGTCGTGGCTCTCGGCGGCCTCCTTCCAGGAGACCACCCGGGTGCTCACCGACGCCGCGATCAACGGCCGCTCCGACAGCCTGCGTGGCCTGAAGGAGAACGTGATCATCGGCAAGCTGATCCCGGCCGGTACCGGTCTGGAGCGCTACCGCAACATCCGTGTGGAGCCCACCGAGGAGGCGCGCGCCGCCGCCTACTCGGTGACCGGCTACGACGCCTACGACTACGACTTCGGTCCGTCGTCGCAGGCCGTCGCGCTGGACGACTTCGACTTCGGTTCCTACCAGAACTGAGTCGCGTCCCACGGCCGACCGACGGCCCCGTCCCCGCTCCGGCGGGGGCGGGGCCGTCGCCGTACCCGGGCACACGCGGTGGCCGGTTGGGACGTGGGGGCTGCGGGAGCGCGACGGCTGGTGCGTACCTGGGTTGGGGGTCAGTGGGTGCTGGGGCAGGAGGGGAGCGTGGTCCGTACTGACCCCAAATGGGGGCGATTGACCCACTTTGGGGTCACTCGGGGAGGGAGCTCCGAAGTTGGGGTCGCTGGGAGAGGTTCTGGGGGCTGCCATTCCTCTCCGAGTGTCCCCAAGTTCTGGGGGCATGTGCGTACGACCGCGATGTGGGAGCGGTGGGTCGGGTGAGGTGGATGGCCCCTCCCGGTGACCCCAAATTGGGGCGATTGACCCGATTTGGGGACACCGGCGGGGGAGGTCCACCACTGGCCGCGCGAGGCCCACCCACCCGGCCCGCGCGACGTCCACCCACCCACCTCCCACGCCGGTTGGGCACTACTGAGCGACGCTGCGACAATGCCGGGGTGAGCATCCCCACCTCGACCGACGTCCTGGTCGTCGGCGCCGGCCCCGCCGGCTCCGCCGCGGCCGCCTGGAGCGCCCGCGCAGGGCTCGACACCGTCCTGGTGGACGCTGCCGTCTTCCCGCGCGACAAGACCTGCGGGGACGGGCTCACGCCGCGGGCGATCGCGGAGCTGCAGCTGCTCGGTCTGGAGGACTGGGTGCGGTCGCACACCGTCAACCAGGGGCTGCGGGCGCACGGTTTCGGCCAGGTCCTGCACCTGCCGTGGAACGGTCCGCACCACCCCGGCTGGGGCTCGGCGGTGGCGCGTACGGAGCTCGACGACCACCTGCGCTCCGTCGCGCTCAAGGACGGCGCCACGGGCGTCGAGGGCGCCCGTGCGGTGGACGTGCGCATGGAGGGCGGCAAGGTCGCCGCCGTGGTGTTCAAGAACGACGAGGGCACCTTCGAGATCGCGTGTCGTCGTCTCGTGGTGGCCGACGGGGTGCGTTCCACGCTGGGCAAGGTCCTGGGCCGCGAGTGGCACCGCGACACCGTGTACGGCGTGGCGGGTCGGTCGTACATGACCTCCACGATGAGCGACGACCCCTGGATCTCCAGCCACCTCGAGTTGCGCGACGAGGCCGGCGACCTGCTGTCCGGGTACGGCTGGATCTTCCCGCTGGGCACCGGCGAGGTGAACGTTGGCGTCGGCACCCTGGCCACCGCCAAGCGCCCGGCCGACTTCGCCGTCAAGCCGCTGCTGCGCTTCTACGCCGACCAGCGCCGTGACGAGTTCAAGCTCAGCGGCGAGCCGCGGATGGTCACCTCCGCGCTGCTCCCGATGGGTGGTGCGGTCAGCAACGTCGCCGGACCCAACTGGGCGCTGATCGGCGACGCCGCCGGCTGCGTCAACCCGCTCAACGGCGAGGGCATCGACTACGGCCTGGAGACCGGCCGTCTGGTCGCCGACATGATGGCCTCCCAGGAGAGCCTCGGCGAGGCGTGGCGCGCGACCCTGGTCGAGCACTACGGCGAGGCGTTCTCGATCGCCCGCCGCCTCGCCGGCATCGCCACCGTCCCCAAGGTCGTCGCCACCCTGGGGCCGCCCGGGATGCGCTCGGACTTCCTGATGACGCTGGCGCTGCGCTGGATGGGCAACCTCGTCGACGACGCCGACCGCGACCGCTCCGCCCGTGTGTGGAGGTGGGCCGGGGCCCGCTCCATCGCGCGCGACGCGCGTCCCCCGTTCAGCTGAGGCCGTGCGTCGGCCGACACTGCGGGTGCCGGCCGACAGGGTCCGCACACCCGCCGACCTCACCTACCGCCTCGTCAACGGGATCGGCCGTACGGCTCTCGCCGGGCTCGCCGTGCGTACGCGGTGGGAGGGGGCCGAGCACGTCCCCACCTCGGGGCCGGTCATCATCGCGGCCAACCACGTCTCGTACGTCGACTTCGTCTTCCTCCAGCGGGCGCTGAGGCGCCGACACCGTCGGGTGCGGTTCATGACGCGCGCCGACGTGTGGGATGCGCCCGGGGTCGGGCCGGTGATGGACGCGATGGGTCACATCCCCGTCGACCGGGACGCGCCGGCCGCCGCGTACCTGCGGGCGCGGTCCCTGCTGCGTCAGGGGCACGCGGTGGGTGTCTTCCCCGAGGCGGGGATCAGCTACTCGCTGACCGTGCGCGGCCTGATGCGAGGGGTGGCGGCGTTGGGCCGGGAGACCGGTGTGCCGGTGGTGCCGGCGGCGATCTTCGGCAGCCAGCGCATCTACGGGGTGTGGCCGCTGGACGAGGACGGCCGTGAGCTGGGCCTGGACCGTACGCGGGGTCGTCGGGTCGACGTCGTGTTCGGAGAGCCCGTGCTCGTGCCGCCGACGGCGGACCTCACGGAGTGGACCCGGTGGCTGGGGGAGCGGCTCACCGGGATGCTGGAGGGCCTCCAGGGCCAGCCCCAGCACCGTCCGCGCCCCGGCGAGTGGGCGCCGTGGTACCCGGCCCACCTGGGTGGCGACGCGTTGACCAGGGCGCAGGCACGCGAGTGGGACGTGCTGCCGCGCTCAGCCGTGCAACCCACGTGGGGCCCCCAGGACTGCTGAGACAGCCGTCCCGGGGACGAGTCCGGATGACCTGGACTCCCTAGGGTCACCCGTGGCAACCGACGGCACGGTCCACCTCGCCTCGGCGCGACCGGCGCGCCCGCCACGGAGAGACGCTCCTCAACACACTGCGCCGGGCCCCACGCCGACGGGTGACGCGACCACTGCGCGGCGGTGCGGGCCGAGCGTGAGGCGTCCAGCACGGTGCCGGTCAGGACGCCGACGCGGATGATCTGGCGCGCCACCGTCGTACGGAGCCGACCGGGTCGGTGAGCGGCCCGAGGACCTTCCGGACCGGCGGCGAGGCGAGGAGCAGCGCGACGCAGACCGCGCCGACCAGGGCCAGACGGAACGCCAGCTCGGGGTGCGCCTCGCTGAACTCCGGGTAGCCGGCCCACAGCACGGTCTTCACCACGAACCCGTGGAACAGGTAGACGACAAGCGTCGCCGACCCCATGGAGGTGAACCACCCCAGCGAGCGGCGGGGCACCAGCGCCAGCACCGAGAAGGTTCCCACCAGGCCGAGCCCCATCACCGCCAGTCTGGCCTGGAAGCCGATCAGGGGGTCCAGCTCGATCCCCTCGTAGCCGGCGTCGTACCAGAGCAGCGCCGTGCGGGTCCACTCGTCCGTGTACGGCGCGATGTACCACAGGCCGTACATCGCGACCACCGCTGCGACGCGGACCACCCAGTCGTCGAGCCGTTTGAGGTGGTCGGCGCGCAGCCACAGCCCGAGCGTGAAGAACGGCAGCAGACCCAGCAGGCGCGGCAACATCAGCAGGTCGGAGTCCCACCAGCCGCCGAGCAGGCTCACGACGACCGACAGCGGCAGCATGATCCAGTGCGCCTTGAGCACCGGGGTCAGCAGGCGCCAGCCGACCAGCACGATGAGGTACCACATCGCCCAGTTGGGCTCGATCCACAGCAGCCGCTGCGGGTCCTCGCCCAGTGCGCGGCGGTAGAGCACGAGCGCGGGCTCGAAGATCAGGTACGGGATGAGCAGCGTCTGCACCAGGTTGGCGAGCTTGGGCCGCGACCAGGTGAACGACTTGGACAGGTAACCGCTGATGAAGACGAACGCGGGGATGTGCCAGAAGTAGAGGAAGTCGTACACCCGCCGCGTCTCGTCGGTGCCGTGGAACAGCCCGAACGAGTGGCCGACGACCACCAGGGTGACGAGCACCATCTTGGCGTTGTCGAGCCACGGATCGCGGGACGGGGCGGACACGGCGTCGAGGGTACCCAACTAGGTTGGTCCCCATGAGCGGTCCAACACGCAGGCAACGGGTGGCGACGTACGCAGTGCTCCTCAGGGAGACGGCGACGGGTCCGGAGATCCTGCTCTCGCGCCTGGCGCCGCGGATCAGCCGGTCCGAGCTGTGGACGCTGCCCGGCGGGGGACTCGACCACGGGGAGGCGCCGCGCGACGGCCTGGTCCGGGAGATCTGGGAGGAGACCGGCCTGGACGCCCAGGTCGGGGAGCGGCCCGACGTGTTCAGCTCGCACCGCCCCGACGCCGAGTTCGACGGCCGCGTCACCGACTTCCACGCCCTGCGGATCGTGTACGACGCCTGGGTGCCGCGCGACGCCCCCGAGCCGAAGGTGATGGAGGTCGACGGGTCCACCGTGGATGCCCGCTGGCACAGCCTCGACGACGTACGGGCCGGCCGGGTGCCGATCGCCGTGGTCGTCGTCGACGCGCTGGCCCGGCGAGGCGTGGAGCGGCTGCAGCGCGTGGCTGCGTACGCCACGGTCGTCCAGGACGGCAAGGTCCTGCTCACGCGCCTCTCCGAGCACTCCGCCCACCCGGGCTCGTGGACGCTGCCCGGTGGCGGCGTGGAGCACGGTGAGGCGCCCGAGGCGGCGGTCGTGCGCGAGGTGGAGGAGGAGACGGGGATGCGGTGCACGCCCGGCCGCCTGCTCGGCGTCCACGACACCCACTTCGTCGGTACCGCCCCCAGCGGTCAGCTGCAGGACTACCACGGCATCCACCTCGTGCACGAGGCCTCCGTGGAGCCGCTGGAGCCGGGGACCCAGCGCCCCGACTCGGACGCCAGCACCGCCGAGGTCGCCTGGCTCGACGTGGCTGACGTCCTGGCCGGGCGGGTCGAGGTGCTCGACGTCGTGAGGTTCGCGCTCGAGCGGCTCTGAGGGGGCGGTGGCGTCGGTGGTTCGCGGTGGTTGCGCGCCACCAGGTGACACGGAACCACCGCAGACCGGGTGGACGGCCTCAGTCGCGGCGGCGGGACCGCAGCGCGACGCCCATGGCGGCGTCGAGGAGCAGGGTGGCTGCGAGCGTCCGTACGCCGGTGCGGGCCCAGCGGGAGCGCCCGGGGCGGTTGGCCCGGGCGAGCAGCACGGCCGCGGTCGCGGTCTCGGTCGCGTACAGGGTGCCGGCCACGGCGGGGCGGGCCTGGACCCACGCGTACGCCTTGCCGAACGGCGTGCGGCGCGCGACCTCCTCCTCGCCCGCCTCGTGGTAGCCGACGACGGAGTCGAACAGGGAGCGCAGGCCCGACCGGGCCTCGACGCGGCGCGCCGCCGGTAGGTCGGAGCGGCCCTCGTGGACGTCGGCCGCCAGCACCGGAAGGCCGAGCGTCGTCAGCACGCGCGCGGACCAGAACTCGTCCGGGGCGCTCTGCAGCGCCTCCGCCACGGCCCCGGCGTCGCGGTCGCGGAAGTGTGGCGAGTTGAGCACCCGCCGCAGGTCCGAGTCGGGGAGCAGGTGCAGGTTGGCCAGACCGGGCACGAAGCGGTGGTCCACCTCGGCGGTGGTGAAGGTCGGGGTCAGGTCGAGCAGGCGGGTCAGCATCTCGCCCGGGAAGACGCCCCAGCCGGTGAGCACCTCGACGTACCGGGTCTCGCCGTCGGTGATGAGTACCGCCGCGGGCACCTCGTGCGGCAGCCAGGCGTCGTCGGAGAGGTCGACGCAGGCGCGGTCGAAGCGCACCACGTTCCAGCCGTCCACCCATGCGTGCTCCAGCCCGGCCTCGGCGTGGTGGGCCAGCACGGGCAGGAAGCTGTCGACCTTGTGGCTCACCAGCACGTCGCCGGGCAGCCCGGTGGGGTCGAAGGAGCCGCAGGAGCACCCGTCGCCGCAGCCACCGGCCTCCTCGTCCGTGGCCTCGTCGTGGGTGGCCTCGTCGTCGCTCGTCACGTCGGCGTCGACCACGGCCAGCTGACGCGGGTCGGTGAACTGGTGCTCGCCGGTCTCCACACCCAGGCCGAGCTCGGCCGCCATCCGGGGACCGAACGTGCTGATCGACTCGCCGCGGGTCACCGTGCCGTCCTCGACGACGATGACGCGGTCGTCGTCGTCGAGCAGGAACACCGCGTCGACCGGCTCGCCGGGCTCGACGGCACCGGCCTGCACGGCGGCGAGGACACCCGCCGCCCGCAGGTACGCCAACGCGGCGCTGGCGTCGAAGCGCTCCGTGCCGGCCGGGTGCAGCCACGCCTGCTCGGCGCGTACACCGTCCTTGGACGGGGTCTCGGCGGACACGGTCGCGACGCGGGCAGACATGGACACCAGTCTAGGAACCGGGCGGCCGCGACGCCTGTTCGCGCGGGTGTGACGCTGCTCGCCGCTGGCTGGGGCGGCGACCCAGGGCGACGGTGTCGGCCAGGGCGTCGAGGACGGCCAGCGCCGCCAGCGCGCCGACCAGCCACTGCCACCACGCGCGGTCGTCGATGCCCGCCACCCACCACAGGCCCAGCAGGCCCAGCGCAGCCTCGGGGAGCGCGGTCAGCAGGCCCAGTGACGGCCGCGCAGCGACCGCGCCCTGCCACCGTCCCAGCGCGCCCCGTCGGGCCACCTCGTCGGGCGGGGCGTCCTCGTACTGCCGCACCGCCGCGCGGATCGCCCCGCCGACGCCCATCGGCTCGACGGCCACCGCTCCGGGCAGCTCCGTACGGCCCTCGTGGACGTCCGCCGCCAGCACGGGCAGTCCGAGCGCGGCGAGCACTCGAGCCGACCAGCCCTCGTCGTCGGGGCTCTCCACCGCCGCGGCCACGGCCACCACGTCGAGGTGGGCGAAGTGGCGCGAGGCGGCGACCCGCGCCGCCGACTCTCCCGGCACCTCGTCGGGCTCCAGAGGCGGCTCCCCGGTGGGGGAGAGCACGGTCCCCGGCGGGACGCCGACGTGGGTCACCACGTCGATCCAGCGTCCGTGCCCGTCGCGGTGCAGTGTCACCACGGGCACCTCGTCGCGCAGCACCGCGTGCCCGCGCAGGTCCGCCCCGGCCTCGTCGAGGCGCAGCACCGTCCAGCCGTCCACGCTGGCCCACACGAGCGCGGAGCCGACGTCACGGGCGAGCAGCGGCAGCATGTGGGGCCTCAGGCGACCCACCACGACGGCCCGCTGCGGGCCCTGCCGGTCAGTGGCGTCCGAGTCGTCGCTGAATGCAGGGTTCATGCGGCCGAAGTCTAGGATCGGCGCCATGAACCCGCGGCACCGTCGTCTCGTCATCCCGGTGGCCCTGGGGGCTCTGCTGGTGATCGTCGTCCTCGCCGCGGTGCTCCGGTGAGCCTGCCCCTCGACACCGCGCTCGGTCAGGTCCGGGCGCTGCTGCTGGAGGCGGACGGGTTGGTCAAGGGCGTCCTGTCGGGACGCCGTCGTACCGGCGAGCCGCAGTGGCGCCGCGTCGAGCTGCGCTACGTCGACCTCAAGGCGGGCCGGCACCTGCAGGTCGTGGCGTACGACGCCACCCAGGCCCACACGAGCAACCACGCGGTCGGCGCCGCGGCCGAGGCGGCCGTCGACGACCTGCTGGCGATGCCCTTCGGCAACGCCCACGTCGAGACCACCGAGCTCACCCACCAGATGCGCGTCACCAAGAAGGGCGAGGCGGTCGCCTCGTCCAAGCGACGCACGGCGGCCGTCGAGGTGGTCCGTGAGCACGACCGCGCCAAGGACCGCCTGATCCCGGAGGACTCGCCGCTCCTGCGGGCGCTCGGGATCTCCGACGCGCAGGGCCGGGTCAAGCCGACGCGGCGCGACAAGTACCGGCAGGTGGAGGAGTTCGTACGGCTCCTCGACGCCGCGGTCCGCGACGCGCTCGAGACGGGCCGGCTGCGGCGGCCGACGTCCGCCGACCCGCTGCGCGTGGTCGACCTCGGCTGCGGCAACGCCTACCTGACGTTCGCCGCGCACCTACACCTCAGCGAGACCCTCGGGCTGCCCGTCCGCGTCACCGGCGTCGACGTGAAGCAGCAGTCCGCCGACCACAACAGCGCCGTGGCCGCCGAGCTCGGCATCGAGGCCGACTTCGTCGTCGGCACCATCGACGGAGCCGTCCTCGACCCCGCGCCCGAGGTGGTCCTGGCCCTGCACGCCTGCGACACCGCCACCGACGACGCCCTCGCCCGGGCCGTGGCCTGGCAGGCGCGCGTCGTGCTGGCCGCCCCGTGCTGCCACCACGACATCGCCGCCCAGCTGCGCGGCGGCGAGGTCCCCGAGCCGTACGGCATGCTGACCCGCCACGGGATCCTCCGGGAACGCCTCGCCGACACCCTCACCGACGGGGTGCGCGCCAGCCTGCTGCGCAGCGTCGGTTACCGCGTCGACGTGGTCGAGTTCGTCGACTCCGCCCACACGCCCCGCAACACGCTGCTACGTGCGGTCCGTACGGGCGGCGGCCGGTCCGCGCGCGAGGCCCGGGCCGAGTACGACACCCTCGTGGGCGCGTGGGGTCTGCGACCCCGGCTGGGCGAGCTGCTGGAGGCGGACGGTGCCGGGGACTGAGCGTCCCCGCAGGTCCCTGACCTCCGCCTGGGCGGCGGCGGTCGTCGCTGTGCCGTTCGCCGTGGGCGCCTCCACCGTTGCGCAGGCCGAACCCTCCGGCGAGGTGGCCTTCTCCTTCGCCGACCCCGAGATCGCCGAGTCCAGCGGTCTGGCCGTCGTCGGCGACCACGTCGTCACGACGAACGACTCCGGCGACGCCGCCCGCGTGTTCACCGTCGATCCCGGCACCGGCCGTACGGTCGGGGTGACCACCTGGGGCGAGGCGGCCGTCGACGTCGAGGCCCTCGGCCCGGCCGGGGACGGGCACGTGTGGGTGGCCGACACCGGCGACAACCGGCGCGTGCGCGACGAGGTGCTCGTGGCCCGCGTGCCCGTGGGGGAGGGCGATCGGACGGTGGACGCCCCCACGTACCGGCTGCGTCTGCCTGAGGGCCCCCAGGACGTCGAGGCCCTGCTGGTGCACCCGACCAACGGACGCCTGGCGCTGGTGACGAAGTCGATCTTCTCCGGCAAGGTCCTGCTCGCGCCCCAGCGGCTGCGGCGTGACCGCGTCAACGACCTCACCGAGATCGGGTCGGTGACCGGCCTGGTCACCGACGGGGCGTTCCTGGCGGACGGACGTCACCTCGTGGTGCGTACGTACACCGACGCCGTCGTCTACTCCTACCCCGAGCTGGAGCAGGTGGAGCGCTGGTCGCTGCCCGGCCAGCGGCAGGGGGAGGCGGTCGCTGCGGACGGCGACACGCTGCTCCTGTCGAGCGAGGGCGTGCACACCGAGGTGCTGCGCGTAGCGGTGCCCCGTGTGGTGGCCGCGCGGACCGCCGTCGCCGATGCCGTGGAGCTGCTGCGGCTCACGCTGCACCCGTTCGGCTGAGCCGTCCGCGGGGCAGGCACAGCACGACGGGCCGCCGCGAAGGATCGCGACGGCCCATCGAGGGTGGTGCGTGAGGTCAGCCGAGCTGGGCCACCACGTGGTCGATCGCCTGGGTGAGGAGCTCGACGTCGGCGGGGTCGATCGCCGGGTACATGGCGATGCGCAGCTGGTTGCGGCCGAGCTTGCGGTACGGCTCGGTGTCGACGATGCCGTTGGCGCGCAGCACCTTGGCGACCACGGCGGCGTCGATGGCGTCGTCGAAGTCGATGGTGCCGATCACCAGCGAACGGTCGTCGGCCTTGGGGACGTACGGGGTGGTGTAGTCGGTGCGCTCGGCCCAGCCGTACAGCGCGTCGGAGGACGCGGTGGTGCGGGCGACCATGCCGTCCAGACCGCCGTTGGCGTTCATCCAGTCGAGCTGCTCGGCCATCAGGAAGAGCGTGGCCACCGACGGGGTGTTGTACGTCTGGTTCTTCTTGGAGTTGTCGATCGCGGTCGGCAGCGAGAAGAACGGCGGGATGTAGCGGTCGGTCGCGGCGATCTCCTCGGCGCGGGCGAGCGCCTTGGGGGACATGGCCGCGATCCACAGGCCACCGTCGGAGGCGAAGCACTTCTGCGGGGCGAAGTAGTACGCGTCGACCTCGTTGAGGTCGACCGGCAGACCGCCGGCACCCGAGGTGGCGTCGATGAGGACGAGCGCGTCGTCGTCGATGCCGGCCGGGCGGACCACGGGCGCCATGACGGCGGTCGAGGTCTCGTTGTGGGCCCATCCGTAGACGTCCACTCCCTCCTCGGCGACGGCGTCGGGACGCGAGCCGGGCTCGGCGGTGATGATCGTCGGCTCGGCGAGCCACGGGGCCTTCTTGACCGAGGAACCGAACTTCGAGGAGAACTCACCGAAGGCGAGGTGCTGCGACTTGTTGCGGACCAGGCCGAAGGCGGCGATGTCCCAGAAGGCGGTGGCGCCGCCGTTGCCGAGGACGACCTCGTAGCCCTCGGGCAGGGAGAAGAGTGCGGCGAGGCCCTCGCGCACGCGGCCGACGGTGTTCTTCACCGGCGCCTGGCGGTGCGAGGTGCCCATGAGCGTGTCGCCGGTGGCGGCGAGAGCGTCGAGGTGGCTGGTCTGGATCTTGGAGGGACCAGCGCCGAAACGGCCGTCGGCGGGGAGCAGGTCGCTGGGGATCTTGATGGCGTCGTTCACGCCGATTCCTTTCGGAGCGATCGGGAGTCTGACCTGACGACGCTGTCAGCACCGCCATTGTGTCACTGCCATTCTCGCCCACCCGAATCCTCGGGGTCCCAGCCGTTCGTACGGCGGTCGTCGGGGCGCGCGGAACCGGGTCTGGGAAGGGCCGTTCCCCTGTGACAGCCCTTCCCCGGAACCGTGCCCCGAGAAGGGGTCCAGTCGACCGGCGCGACCACGGGCCCCCGCCCGCGTGCCGCTGGCGCGCAGAGCGCGCCGGGGACAGTTTGGCGTGGGCCGTGCTGGAGGTGGAACCAACGAATCCGCACAATTGGGGATGACACGGACCCGCGGCGTCTGGAGCGCGGGTCGACGGCGAGGGAGGTGGACCGGTGGCCGGGAGCGCGCTGCGCGCCAGCACGGAGCACTTCAGGGACCGGTTGCGCCCGCTCGTCGACCCTGCCGCGGGTGGGTCGACCCGCGACAGCCTGTGGTGGGTGATCGCGCTGCTGCTCGCCGGTCTGCGCCTGGGCACGCTCGCGCAGATGGCGCCGTCGTTCACGCTCGCCGTGCGTACGTCCCCGAACCCGCCGGTCGCGCTGCTGACGTGGATCCTGGCGGCGGTCTCGTCGCTGGTGCTGTGCGTGGTCGTGTGGCGTACTCGCCGCCCGCCCGGCAACCGCATGATGCTGGTCGACGCCGCGTTCGCGCTGGCGCTGTTCGGACTGGGCAGCGTCGCGGTCGCCGAGACCGACCGGGTCGGCACGTGGATCGGCTTCCAGGCCAGCTGGGCGCTGTCGGTGCTGATGGGGTCCGCGGGTGCACCGTCGTGGCGGCTGTGGGGCGCCGTCATGGTGACCCTGATCTCCGTCGACCTGTGGTTCGTCCTGCCGGACACGAGCAACGGCGACCTGCAGACGATCGCGGGCAACCTGCTGACCCTCATCCTGCTGCCGACGCTCATCCGGGCCGCCTTCCGCTACGCCACGCGGATCGCCGAGATCGCCGACGAGTCCCGGGCCCGCGCGGCCGAGCTGGCGCGGCGCGAGGAGGAGCGGCGCGCGCAGGCCGCCATGCACAACGGTGCCGCGCTGATGTCGCTGATGGCCCGCGACGACCTCTCGGAGGCGGTCAAGGAGGCGCTCCGCGAGCAGGCGCTCGAGGAGACCCAGCGGATGCGTCGCTACCTCAACGGGGAGCGGGTGGGCGAGGGGCGGCCCGAGGTGCTCGCCGAGCTCGTGGAGCGCGCGGCCGCCGGCTTCCCCGACCTGCGCATCGACACCCTCACCGACCTCGGGGCCCACGTACGCCTCACCCGTGCCGCCGGCGAGGCGATGGCGGCGGCCCTGACGTCGGTGCTGCTCAACGTACGGGTCCACGCGGGCGCCAACCGCGTCGTCATGCACCTCGACGAGGAGGACGGCACGTGGACGTTGAGCGTGCACGACGACGGGGAGGGGTTCGACGTGGACGCGACCGACGAAGGGGTCGGCCTCGGCGAGGTGGTGCGTGCCCAGCTGGCGCTGCACGACGTCGCGGTGAGCGTCGAGTCGATGGTCGGCGCCGGGACGACGGTGCTGATGAGTGGCGCGTGGCGAGGGGAGCCCGCCGAGGTCCTGGCCCCCGCTCCGGGGCGTACGGGGCGGGGTGAGGCACGATGAGCGCAGCGGACGCGTCGTCGGGGACGGGCCGCACCGAGCAGGAGGTCGGGCGCGTGCGAGCAGCGCTGGTCGACGACGCGACGGTGATCCGCAGCGCGCTGCCGGACCTGGTCCGGGCGGTCGAGCTGGTCTCGGTGCACCCCAACGTGGAGGACCTGGTGGCGCGGCGCCCCGAGGTCGACGTGGTGGTGCTGGACCTGCACCTGGTCAACCAGACGCAGCCGTCGGCGGCCCAGGGGATCGCGGCGATCCGGGTGCTGGTGGAGGCGGGGTACCGGGTCTGCGTGTACTCGCAGGAGGAGCGCCGCTGGGTGCTCGCGGCCTGCTTCGCCGCCGGGGCGCGGGGTGCGGTGTCCAAGGCCGAGCCGATCGAGGTGGCCGAGCAGGCGTTCGCCGACGTCGCGGCAGGCGACATGGTGGTGCCGCCGTCGGTGATCGGGCTGCTCGAGGTCCTCGTACGCCGGCGCAGCCTCACCCTGCTGAGCGACCGCCAGCGCCAGGTGCTCGCCGGTCGCGCCCGCGGGTTGACGTACGCGGAGATGAGCCAGCGGATGCACCTCTCGGAGTCCACGCTGCGGGGTTACTGGCACGACCTGACCGCGTCGATCTCCGAGCACCTGAAGCACACCGCCCCCGCCGACATCGAGCGGGCCCTCGGCCTGGCGCCCGGCGACCTGCTGGACACCTGGCCGCTGCCGCCGACGTGAAGGTCGATGGGGGGACTTCGACCTGTTGTGGGGGTTGCAACGCCCCCAGCACGTCGGTTTCCCCGCCTTGGCGGGGAAACCGCAGCACCAGTGGGGCGCGTGGGACCCAGCCCCCTAGAGTTCACCCCGTGGAGACGCAGGCGCCGGGGCAGCTCGAGATCGTGCGGGTGCCCATCACGCACCCCGACGCGGCTGACCTCGTCGAGCAGGTGCAGCTGGTCTACGTCGAGCGGTACGGCGGGCGGGACGAGTCGCCGGTCGACCCGGCGGAGTTCGAGGACCCGACGGGGCAGTTCTTCGTCGGTCGCGTCGACGGGCAACCGGTCGCGAGCGGCGCGTGGCGCCGGCACCGTACGCCTGCCGGCGTCGAGCAGGGCCCGTGCGCGGAGGTGAAGCGGATGTTCGTCCGCCCCAGCCACCAGGGCCGCGGGTACGCGCGCCGGATGCTCGCCCACGTCGAGGAGACGGCCCTGGCCGCCGGGATCGCGACCGTCGTCCTGGAGACCGGGCTGGCCCAGCCCGAGGCGATCGCCCTGTACGGGTCGAGCGGGTACGTCGCGATCCCCAACTTCGGCTACCACGCCGACCAGCCGCTCTCGCGGTGCTTCGCCAAGGCGCTGCGAACTACCGACCTGTAGTTCCGACAACGCCCGGACAGGCGCGGCGAGCGGCTCGTACGGTCGGTGACGCAAGTGACGTCTGGGGAAGGACTGAACGGTGCTCGCACACCCCGGCGCGCGACTCGGCGCGCACACCGTGGTCGCGGCCGTCCTGGCCGTGCTGCTCGCACTGCAGGTCGGCGCCACCTCGCCTGCCGCTGCGGCCGACGACGTCACGTACCCGACGGCCGTGGAGCCGTACGCTGGCTACCAGCCGCAGACCAGGTGCATCAAGAAGCCCAAGGCCGGCATCCTGCTGCTGGCCGACTGGCTCACCGCACGCGGCGGCGGGTACGGCACCATCAGCCGCGCGTGCGCCGGGTCGAGCCGCTCGGAGCACAAGGAGTCGCGCGCCTTCGACTGGATGCTGGACGCCGCGAAGAAGAAGGACCGGCGACTGGCCCGCGCGATGCTCGACGAGCTGTTCGCCACCGACGCCGACGGCAACCCGCACGCGCTGGCCCGTCGGATGGGCGTCATGTACGTCATCTGGAACGACCGCATGTGGGCCGCGTACGACGACTTCGAGCCCAAGGACTACCTCAGCTCGTCGTGCAAGAGCCGCCGGACGTGCTCCAAGACCCTGCGGCACCGCGACCACGTGCACGTCTCGCTGGTCCGCCGGGCCGCGCGCGGCGAGACCAGCTGGTACCTGGCGCAGCAGAGCGACTAGGTCCCGCCGGGCTCGACCGCCGGGCACGCCAGCGGGAGACGCGACGACCCCCGCGGCCAGTGGCCACGGGGGTCGACCGTGCTCGGGTCAGTTGCCCCAGGCGGAGTTCCAGCCGTCCACGTCGGAGGCGGGACGCGAGGCCGGACCGGTGTAGATCGCCGAGGGGCGGATCAGGCGGCCGGTCTTCTTCTGCTCCAGGATGTGCGCCGACCAGCCGCCCGTGCGGGCGCAGGTGAACATCGAGGTGAACATGTTGGCCGGCACCTCGGCGAAGTCCAGGACGATGGCCGCCCAGAACTCCACGTTGGTCTCCAGCACGCGGTCGGGACGACGCTCGCGCAGCTCGGCCAGCGCGGCCTGCTCGAGGGCCTCGGCGACCTGGTAACGCGGGGCGTCGAGCTCGCGGGCCGTACGGCGCAGCACGCGGGCACGGGGGTCCTCGGCGCGGTAGACGCGGTGGCCGAAGCCCATCAGGCGCTCGCCCTTGTCGAGCAGGTCCTTCACGTACGCCCGGGCGTCGCCCAGACGCTCCACGTCCTCGATCATGCCCAGCACGCGGGAAGGGGCGCCGCCGTGGAGCGGGCCGGACATCGCGCCGATGGCGCCGGAGAAGGCGGCGGCAACGTCGGCACCGGTGGAGGTGATGACGCGGGCGGTGAAGGTGGAGGCGTTCATGCCGTGCTCGGCCGCCGACGACCAGTAGGCGTCGATCGCCTTGATGTGCTTGGGGTCGGCCTCGCCCTTCCAGCGGATCAGGAACTTCTCCGCCAGCGTGGCGCCCTCGTCCACGATCTTCTGCGGGACGACCGGCTGGTGCAGGCCACGGGCCGACTGGGCGGCGTACGAGAGCACCATGACCGCGACGCGCGCGAGGTCCTCGCGGGCCTGCTCGTCGGTGATGTCGTAGGTCTGGCCGAAGCCGAAGGCCGGGGCGAGCATGGCGATGGCGGCCTGGATGTCGACGCGCACGTCGCCGGTGTGGACGGGCAGGTTGTACGGCTCGGCGGCCGGCAGACCCGGCGTGTACGAGCCGTCGATCAGCAGGCCCCAGATGTTCTCGAACGGGACGCGGCCGACGATGTCCTCGATGTCGACGCCGCGGTAGCGCAGTGCGCTGCCTTCCTTGTCGGGCTCGGCGATCTGCGTCTCGAAGGCGACGACGCCCTCCAGTCCGTGGTGAACCTCGGTCATAGGTACGCTCCTTTGCGCGGGCTGTGTGACCCCCGGGCCCTTCGGCCGCACGGGCGTCGGCCCCCATTGTGCCCCTGTCGGGGCCGGGGACCACTTCGCGTAGGTTTCAACCATGCGTGCCGCCCTCGGATTCCCCCGGATCGGCGAGCACCGCAGGTTCGTCGCCGCCATCGTCACCGACACCGTCGGCAGCGGCCTGTTCATGCCCCTGACGCTGCTCTACTTCCTCGCCACCACCGACCTGTCGCTGGTGCAGATCGGCTCCGCGGTCTCCCTGTCGGCGCTGTGCGCGATCCCCGCCTCGTTCGTCATCGGCTCGCTGGTCGACCGCTTCGGCGGCAAGAACCTGCTGCTGGTCGGCAACCTGGTCCAGGCGGTCGGGATGCTGGCGTACCTGTGGGTGCAGGAGTTCTGGGCCGTGGCGGCCGCCACCGTCCTGCTCAACGTGGGGCGCCAGGCGTTCTGGGGCGCGTACGGAAACGTGGTCACCGCGATCACCAGGCCCGGCGAGCGGGAGACCTGGTTCGGGTTCCTGCAGGCGCTGCGCAACCTCGGGTTCGCCGTGGGCGGTCTGGCCTCCGGCGTGGTGCTGCAGATCGGCTCGGTGACCGCCTTCCACGTCGTGGTGGTGGTCAACGCGGCGGCGTTCCTGGTCGCGTTCGCGCTGCTCCTCGACGTGCCCGACCACCGTCCCGAGCCCGCCGCGGACGCGCCCGCGACCACGGCCCCCGGGTCGGGCTGGGGCGTGGTGCTGCGCGACCGGCCGTACCTGCGACTCGTCGCCGGCCAGTTCGGGTTCGTGGTGGGCGTCATGGTGCTCAACTACGCGCTGCCGGTGTACGCCTCCGAGGTGCTGGAGCTGCCCGGCTGGCTGGTCGGGTTCATGTTCACGCTCAACACCGTCATGGTCGGCCTCGGCCAGGGGCTCGTGGTGCGCTGGATGGACGGGCGCCAGCGGGCGCGGATGATGGCGCTGGCCCAGGTCATGTTCGTCGCCGGGTACGCCGTCTTCGTCCTCGCCGGCCTGGTGCCGGTGTGGGTGGCGGTCGCCGCGATGCTCGTGGGGACGGCCGTCTACACGCTCGGCGAGCTGCTCGGGGGACCGGTCCTCAACGCCACCGCGGCCGAGGCGGCACCCGACCACCTGCGCGGCCGCTACCTCGGGCTCGGGCAGCTCACCTGGGGTGTCGGCGGTGCCGTGACCCCGGCCGCCTTCACCTGGCTGCTGGCCCACGGGACGTTCTCCGTGTGGTGGGTGCTGGTGGTGGTCGCCGCGGTGGGAGCGGCGCTGGTCCTGCGGCTCCCGTCCGTCCTTCCGGCAGCCGCGCAGAAGGTGACCCACAGCGCTTAGGCTCCCGTCATGGACTGGGGAGCACTGATCGACCGTCTCGACGACCGCCTCGGCGCGCAGGGCGGTGAGCTGCCGCAGCTGCTCGACCTGCTGGTCGACAACGCCGACGCCCTCAAGCACCTCGCCAAGCTGCCCGACTTCCTCGAGTCCTTCGCGGGCGCGCTGGCCGGGGCGGGCGAGCAGGCCCGCGCCGCCGCCGCCCAGCTGGTCGGCGACGACGGCAAGGAGGGGATCCAGGGGGTCCTGGCGGATGCCTCGAAGGCCCTCGGCGCGATCCTGGACTCCGTCGAGAAGGGCGCCGAGCGTGTCCTGGACGCCGCCGAGGCCACGGCCAAGGTGCCGCTCATGGACAAGCCGGCCGCCCGGCTGAGTGGCGCTGCGGAGGAGCTCAGGGGCACCACCTCGCAGCTCTCCTCGCTGGCCGAGGCGATGGAGGAGATCGCCGGCACGCTGGGGCGGGTCGGCTCCGCGCTGGCCAAGCTCGGTGACCACCTGGACGACTCCGGCTCCAGCGCACGAGGGTTCGCGCAGCTGTGAGCGGGCACCTCGACCTGGCCGCGCTGCGCGAGGAGTACGCCCGCGGCGGACTGGACCTGCCCGAGGCCACCGACGAGCCGTACGCGCTCTTCTCCAGGTGGCTCGCGGAGGCGGTCGCGGCCGGCGTCCACGAGCCCAACGCGATCGTGCTCTCCACCGTCTCCTCCGAGGGTCAGCCGTCCTCGCGGATGGTGCTGCTCAAGGCGTACGACGCCGACGGGTTCGTCTTCTACACCAACCAGGCCTCCCGCAAGGGCGGGGAGCTGTCCGCCAACCCCCGCTGCTCCCTGCTGGTGCCGTGGCACCCGCTGGAGCGGCAGGTCAGGGTCGAGGGGACCGCCGAGGCGGTCGACGCGGCCGAGGCGGACGCGTACTTCGCCCAGCGCCCGCGGGGCGCGCAGGTCGGCGCCTGGGCGTCGGGGCAGTCGCAGGTCGTCGCCAGCCGTGCGGCGCTCGCCCAGGCGTACGCCGAGGCGGAGGAGCGGTTCGAGGGCGGGCCGGTGCCGCGCCCGCCGCACTGGGGCGGCTACCGGGTGCGTCCGCACGCCGTGGAGTTCTGGCAGGGGCGTCCCGGACGGATGCACGACCGGCTGCGGTACGACCTCGTCGACGGCGCGTGGTCGCTGGTGCGCCTGGCCCCCTGAAAGCGGTTGCCAGCAGCAACCAACCGGCTACTCTCGTAGGTCGGCCCACAGCGTGTGCGGGGCCGAGTGCGCGAACGGAGGTCGGATGCTCTTCCGACTGGTGGTCCAGTACCTCAAGCCCTACCGGGGGCCGGTGCTCGCGATCGTGGCCCTGCAGTTCCTCGGCACCGTGGCGATGCTCTACCTGCCCAGCCTCAACGCCGAGATCATCGACAACGGCGTCGTCACCGGCGACATCGGCTACATCTGGCGCCGCGGCGGCGTCATGCTGGCCGTCGCGCTGGGCCAGGCGCTCTGCACGGTCGCGGCCGTGTGGTTCTCGGCCCGCATGGCGATGAGCTTCGGCCGCGACCTGCGCGCCGCCATCTTCGCCCGGGTCGGTGCGTTCTCCACCCGCGAGCTCCAGCAGTTCGGGGCACCCTCGCTCATCACCCGCCAGACCAACGACGTCCAGCAGGTGCAGATGGTGGTGCTGATGGGCGGCACCCTGCTCGTCACGGCCCCGATCATGATGGTCGGCGGAGTCGTGATGGCGATCCGCGAGGACGTGGGACTGTCGTGGTTGGTGGCCGTGGTCGTCCCCGTCATGGCCGTCATGATCGGCTTCATCGTCACCCGCATGGTGCCGAGCTTCCAGAAGATGCAGTCGCGCATCGACGAGGTCAACCGGCTCCTGCGCGAGCAGATCACCGGAGTCCGCGTGGTGCGCGCGTTCGTCCGTGAGCGGCACGAGACGCAGCGCTTCGCCGTGGCCAACGACGACCTGACCCAGGTCTCCGTCACGGCGGGGCGCTGGATGGCCTCGATGTTCCCCGTGGTCCTGCTCGTCTCCAACGTCGCCACCGTCGGCGTCATCTGGTTCGGCGGGCACCGGGTCGAGTCCGGGGCCATGGAGGTGGGCGCGATCACCGCGTACATCTCCTACGTCATGCAGATCGTGATGTCGGTGATGATGGGCACCTTCATGCTGATGATGCTGCCGCGCGCGGCCGTCTGCGCCGAACGCATCAGCGAGGTGCTCGACACCAGCTCGTCCGTGGTGCCGCCGGTCGACGGAGCCACCGTGCAGCCGCAGCCGGGCCACCTCGACCTCGTCGGCGTCACCTTCGCGTACCCGGGTGCGGACGCCCCGGTCCTGGCCGACGTCTCCTTCTCCGCCCGGCCCGGCCAGATGGTCGCCGTGGTCGGCTCGACCGGTGCCGGCAAGACGACCCTGGTCAACCTGGTCCCGCGCCTGTTCGACGTGACCGGCGGCTCCGTACGGGTCGGTGGCCTGGATGTGCGCGAGACCGAGCCGGAGACCCTGTGGGCGAGCCTGGGTCTGGTCCCGCAGAAGGCGTTCCTGTTCTCCGGAACGGTCGCCGACAACCTCCGTCACGGCAAGCCGGACGCCACCGAGGCGGAGATGTGGGAGGCGCTCGAGATCGCGCAGGCCAGCGACTTCGTCGAGGCGATGCCGGAGGGGCTCCAGGCGCCGATCGCCCAGGGCGGCACCAACGTCAGCGGCGGTCAGCGGCAACGTCTGGCGATCGCCCGCGCGGTGATCCGGCGCCCCTCCCTCTACCTGTTCGACGACGCGTTCTCCGCGCTCGACATGGCCACCGACGCCCGGCTGCGCGCGGCCCTCAAGCCCGTCACCGCGGACGCCACCGTGCTGGTGGTCGCCCAGCGGGTCGCCACGATCCGCGACGCCGACCTGATCGTCGTCCTCGACGACGGACGGGTGGTCGGACAGGGGACCCACGCGTCCCTGCTGGAGGACTGCCCCACGTACGCGGAGATCGTCTCCTCCCAGCGCACCGGGGCGGAGGCGGCATGAGCGAGCAGTCGACCCCGGCCCGCAGCGGGGACCTCAAGACCACCGAGCGGGTCGTACGCACCGGGGGACCGGGGCACGGCCCCGGCGGGGGCATGGTAGGTCAGAAG
>NZ_JBJEHY010000229.1:0-5311 GCF_051876515.1 Nocardioides sp.
GGCGTCCCGAGGTGGCTCGGGGTGTTCCTGCTCGTAGGCGTTGACCAGCTCGGCGTACGCCGGGCTGCTCACCAGCAGCTCGTGGTGCGGAGCGCGGCCCACGATCCGTCCGCCGTCGAGGTGGACGACCTCGTCGGCCAGGGCGATCGTGGCCTTGCGGTACGCGACCACGACGAGCGTGGTGTCCTCGCCCCCGGTCCGCAGGGCGGCCAGGATGCGGGCCTCCACCTCGGGGTCGACCGCCGACGTGGCGTCGTCGAGCACGAGCAGCCGCGGGCGGCGCACGAGTGCGCGGGCCAGCGAGATCCGCTGCCGCTGGCCGCCCGACAGCGAGGTGCCGCGCTCTCCCAGCTCGGTGTCGAGGCCGTGCGGCAGGGCCGCGACGAAGCCGTCCGCCTGAGCCGTACGCAGGGCCGCCCAGATCTCCTCGTCGGACACGTCCGCGCCGAGCGCGACGTTGCCGCGCACGGTGTCGTCGAAGAGGAAGGCCGTCTGCCCGACGACCGACAGGTGCCGCGGCAGCTCGCCCTCGGCCAGGTCGCGGAGGTCGGTGCCGTCGAGCAGCACCCGGCCGGTGTCGGGGTCGACCAGCCGCGCGACCAGCGCCGTCACCGTCGACTTCCCCGACGCGGTGGCACCGACCAGCGCGACCGTACGGCCGGGCTGGACGTCGAAGGTGACGTCCTCAAGCAGCTCCTGGCCGTCCGTGTAGGCGTAACCGACCCCGTCGAGCCTGAGCTCCGCGCCGCGGCGACTCTCCTCGAGTCGCGACTCCCCGTACGGCATGGCACCGGTGGCATCGAGCACGTGCTGCACCCGCGAGTGCCCCACCACCGAGCGGGGGAACTCCCCGAGCAGCCAACCGATCGCGCGGATCGGGAAGGAGACCACGGTCAGCAGGTACGCGACGGTGACCACGTCGCCGGGAGCCGTGTCGCCGGAGACGACGCGGGCCACACCCACGGCCAGGACCACCATCACGCCGACGTTGGGCAGGCTCGCCAGCGTCGGGTCGAAGATCGCGCGGATGCGGCCGGCGCGGGTGTTGACGTCGCGCAGCTCCTCGGTGCGCTCACGGAACCGCGCGGTCTCCTCGGCCTCACGGCCCAGCGTCTTGACCACCATCGCCCCGTCGAAGGACTCGTGGGCGATCGCGCTCACCTCCGCGCGCAGCTCCTGGGCACGCGTCATCAGGGGCGAGGAGAAGCGCTGGTACGCCAGGTTGGCGACCACCACCGCGGGGAAGACCAGCAGGCCCACCGAGGCCATCACGACGTCGGCCGCGAACATCTGGGCGACGGCCACGACCATCATGACGACCGTACCCAGCGCCATCGGCAGCGGCGCGATCGGCCCCCAGGCCGCCTCCACGTCGCTGTACGCGTTGGAGAGCAGCTGCCCGGTCGGGTGCCGGTGGTGCCACGACATCGGCAGGGCGAGGTACTGGCGGGTGACCGCGCGTCGGCTGTGCGCCTGCATGCGGTACTGCATGATGCCCGCGCCCAGGCGGCGCGCCACGATGCCCACGGCACGCAGCAGGGCGACACCCACGAACAGCGCGACCACCGCCACCACGAGGCCGGCACCGATCTCGCCGTCGGCGAAGGCGGGCAGCAGGACGTGCTCGGTGGACCACCCCAGGACCCACGCGTCGGCCACGGTCAGCAGACCGAACAGCACCGACCCGACGGTGGACAGGGTGAAGACCCACGGCTCCCTGCGTACGGCCTCGCCGAGGATCCGGAACCCCTCACGCGTCGTTGCCGCCCGGGACGAACCCCCGGAACCGGCTCGGGGTTCCGCACCCGTCGCACTCATCTGCTGCCGCCGCCTCTCCAGCCTCGTCACGTCCCTGCGGGCGCCCGTGAGCACCTCACGGCCCCAGTCTGGGCGCTGGGTGTGACAACGCCGAAACGGCGGCGGTTAGTCCGTCCTCACAGACGAAGTCGCGACAGGAACGCCTGCGTCCGCTCCTGCTGGGGCGCCCCGAGCACCTCCGCGGCGCTCCCGCGCTCGTGGACGACGCCGTCGTGCAGGAAGCAGACCTCATCGGCCACCTCGCGCGCGAAGCCCATCTCGTGGGTGTTGAGGACCATGGTGACGCCCTCGGCCTTGAGCTCGGTCAGCAGGTCGAGGACCTCCCCGACCAGCTCGGGGTCGAGGGCGGAGGTCACCTCGTCGAGGAGCAGGACGGTCGGGTTGGAGACCATCGCGCGCGCGATCGCGACCCGCTGCTGCTGGCCGCCGGAGAGGTCGTCGGGACGCGCCGTCGCCTTGTCGGCCAGGCCGACCCGCTCGAGCATCGCGAGCCCACGTTGCTCGGCCTCGGACGCCGGCACCCGGTGCACCTTGCGCAGCGCCAGCGTGACGTTGCCCAGCACGCTCAGGTGCGGGAACAGGTTGTACGACTGGAACACCATGCCCATCCGGGCACGCACCGCGTCGGCGTCGACGGCCGGGTGCGTGATCTCCTGCCCGGCGAAGTGGATGGTGCCGTCGTCGACGACCTCCAGCAGGTTGGCGCAGCGCAGCAGGGTGGACTTGCCGGAGCCGGAGGCGCCGATCAGGACCACGCACTCCCCCGGCGCCACGTCGAGGTCGACCGAGCGCAGCACCAGGTTGGAGCCGAACGACTTGCGCACCCCGCGCAGGGTCAGCACCTGGCTCAGGTCCGGGGCCAGCTCCGAGGAGTCCGGCTCGCCGGACCCGATCGGCACGTTCATCTCGCTGCTCACATCGTCCCCCCGGCGCCCTGGAACCCCTGCTTGCGCGCGAACCGGTCCGTCAGCCGCGCCATCGGCACGGTCAGGCAGATGAACAGGAACCCGGCGACCACGTACGGGGTGTAGTTGAAGTCGACGGCCGTCTCGATCTGGGCCGCCCGGATGGCGTCGATGACGCCCAGCACCGCGATCAGACCCGAGTCCTTCTGCAGCGACACCAGGTCGTTCATCAGCGGCGGCAGCACCCGGCGCCACGCCTGGGGCAGCACCACGTGCCGCAGCGTCTGGGCGTACCCCAGACCGAGTGCACGGCCCGCGAGGCGCTGCGAGGGGTGCACGGACTCGATGCCGGCGCGGAACACCTCGGCCACGTACGCCGAGTAGGACAGCACCAGGGCCGCGCAGCCCCAGAACAGCGCCGAGGTGGGCAGACCGCCCAGACGCAGCGCCGGCCCACCGAAGCCGAGCAGGAAGATCACCAACAGCAGCGGCAGGCCGCGGAAGACGTCGACGTACGCCGTGCCCAGCAGCCTCAGCGGGAAGAAGACGGCGCCGCGCAACGTACGCATCACCGCGATGACGAGGCTCAGCGCCACGATGAGGACGGCGCAGACCAGCATCACGCGGATGTTGAGCCACAGTCCCTCGAGGACGGCAGGGAACGACGCCACGGCCTTGTCCCAGTCGAAGTACGTCTCCTGGACCCGCTCCCACCCCGGCGAGGAGGCCACCGCGAACCCGACAGCCCCCAGGAGGAGGACCGTGCTGAGGGCCGCGATCAGCGCGGAGCGCGATGCCCGACGTCGCCGCCAGGCATCGCGCTCACGCTGGACCTCGGACGGCTCCCAGCCGTCCAGGGGGTGCTGAGGCATCAGGACAGCTCGGGAGCGCCGCCCTGGGCGAGCCACTCCTCGACCAGCTGGTCGAGGGTGCCGTTGTCGCGCAGCGCGTCGACCGCCTGCGTCACGCACTCGGTGAGCGAGGAGCCCTTGTCGAGGACGGCGCCGAACTGCTCGACCTCGCCCTCGGGCAGCGGGAGCTGGCCGACGATCATGCCGTCGTCGAGCTGCACGGCGGTCATGTAGTAGGCGGTCGGCAGGTCGACGACGATGCCGTCGATCTGACCGTTCTTCAGCGCCTGCACGGCCTGGTCGTTGGTGTCGAAGACGGCGGCGTCGACCGACGGCTTGATCTGCTCACCGATCGCCGTGTAGCTGGTCGTACCGACCTGGGCGCCGAGCTTGGCGTCCGCGAGGTCCGCGATCGAGGTGGCGCCCGCGATGGCGCTGTCGGCGTTGGTGATGACCGTCTGGCGCACGTCGTAGTAGCCCGAGGAGAAGTCGACCGCGTTGCGGCGCTCCTCGGTGATCGAGATCTGGTTGACGTTGAAGTCGAAGTCCTTCGGGCCGGGCGAGACGGCCTTGTTGAACGGCACCGTCACCCAGGTGACCTCGTCGGCGGAGAAGCCGAGCTCCTCGGCGATCGCGTACGCCACCGCGGACTCGTAGCCCTTGCCGTTGCTCGGGTCGTTGTCCTTGAACCACGGCTCGTAGGCAGGCTTGTCGGTGCCGATGGTCAGGGTGCCGTCGGTGGTCAGCTCCAGGGTGTCAGGGGTGCACTCTGCAGCGGCCGAGGGAGTGTCGGTGGCCTTGTCGTTGGCCGAGTCGGCCTCGTCGGTGGGTGCGCAGGCGGCACCGATCAGCGCGACGGCGGCGAGAGTCGCCACGGAGGCGAGTCGAGGGGTCTTCAGCATGGCGCCATCGTATCGGCGGCTACGCGTGAGTAGGCGCAGACTGGAAATCACTGAGACCGCGCTCACCCTTCGCCCGGACGGCTGCCCGGGCCGCGGGAGCGGCTCAGCGTACGGGGTGGCCGGCAGAGGCCAGCGCGCCCTTGACCTCGCCGATGCTCAGCGTGCCGAAGTGGAAGACCGTGGCGGCCAGCACCGCGTCGGCCCCGGCGTCCACCGCGGGCGCGAAGTGCTCGACCTTGCCGGCACCCCCTGAGGCGATGACTGGCACCGACACCTCGGCGCGCACGGCCCGCAGCAGCTCCAGGTCGAAGCCGTCCTGGGTGCCGTCGGCGTCCATCGCGTTGAGCAGGATCTCCCCCGCCCCCAGCTCGGCGGCACGCACCGCCCAGGCGACGGCGTCCAGCCCGGCCGACTGGCGGCCGCCGTGCGTGGTGACCTCGAAGCCGGAGTCGGTGCCGGCGGCCCGCCGGGCGTCCACCGACAGCACCAGCACCTGGTTGCCGAAGCGGTCCGCGATCTCGGCGACCAGCTCGGGACGGGTGATGGCCGCGGTGTTGACCGCGATCTTGTCGGCGCCGGCACGCAGCAGCCGGTCGACGTCGGCAACCTCGCGGATGCCACCGCCCACGGTCAGCGGGATGAAGACCTCCTCGGCGCAACGCGACACGATCTCCATCGTGGTCGCGCGCCCCTCGTGGGAGGCCGAGATGTCGAGGAAGGTGAGCTCATCGGCTCCCTCGGCGTCGTACACGCGGGCCAGCTCGACCGGGTCGCCCGCGTCACGCAGCTCGGTGAAGTTGATCCCCTTGACCACCCGTCCGCCGTCGACGTCGAG
>NZ_JBJEHY010000230.1:0-5287 GCF_051876515.1 Nocardioides sp.
TCCCCAACGGGATCGGCACCATCGAGCACCGCATGGACCTGATGTACCAGGGCGTCGTGACCGGCGAGATCACCCTGGAGCGCTGGGTCGAGATCACCTCCACCACGCCCGCCCGGATGTTCGGCCTGTACGGCACCAAGGGCGTCCTGCAGCCGGGAGCCGACGCCGACGTCGTGATCTACGACCCCAACGGCCACACCTCCATCGGCTACGACACCCTTCCCGACGGCTCCCCCTCGGGTCGCAAGCACCACATGAACATGGACCACTCCGCGTGGGAGGGCTACGAGATCGACGGCAAGGTCGACACCGTCATCTCCCGCGGCTCGGTGCTGATCTCCGACGACCAGTTCCACGGCCGGGCAGGGCACGGCCAGTACCTCAAGCGCGGCCTGTCCCAGTACCTGCTCTGACCACCCTCGCTGATCGAGCGTGTCGAGATGGGTCTCGACAGGCTCGACCAGCGGCTTCCCGAGAAGGAGGACGACATGGATTTCGGCGTCGTCATGCAGACCAACCCGCCCGCGGCCCGCACGGTCGCGATGGCCAAGAAGGCCGAGGAGCTCGGCTTCGACTACTTCTGGACCTTCGACTCCCACCTGCTGTGGCAGGAGCCGTACGTCATCTACAGCCAGATCCTGGCCGAGACCCACCGCATCGTCGTGGGTCCGATGGTGACCAACCCGGCCACCCGCGACTGGACGGTCACGGCCTCGGTGTACGCCACCCTCAACGAGATGTACGGCAACCGCACCGTGTGCGGCATCGGTCGCGGTGACTCGGCCGTACGCACCCTCAACGGCAAGCCGTGCACCCTCAAGGAGGTCCGCGAGGCGACCCACGTGATCCGCGAGCTGGCCAACTGCCGGCCGGTCGAGCTCAACGGTTCGACCATCCAGTTCCCCTGGGCGCGGCACTCCAGCCTGGAGGTGTGGATCGCCGCGTACGGGCCGATGGCGCTCAAGGCGGCCGGTGAGGCCGGTGACGGGTTCATCCTCCAGCTCGCCGACCTCGAGGTCGCCGAGTGGATGATCGGCCAGGTCAAGGACGCCGCCACCAAGGCCGGGCGCGACGCCGACGCGCTGCAGTTCTGCGTGGCCGCGCCGTTCTACATCGGCGACGACACCCCGGAGTCCAGGGCGCACCAGATCGACCAGTGCCGCTGGTTCGGCGGGATGGTCGGCAACCACATCGCCGACATCGTCGACAAGTACGGCGACACCGGTGTCATCCCGCAGGTCCTCGTCGACTACATCCGTGGCCGCAAGGACTACGACTACAACGAGCACGGCCGCGCCGAGAACACCCACACCGACTTCGTCCCCGACGAGATCGTGGAGCGGTTCTGCCTGCTCGGCACGGCCGAGGACCACATCGCCAAGCTGGAGAAGCTGAAGGCGATCGGGGTCACCCAGTTCGCCGGCTACCTGCAGCACGACAACAAGGACGAGACCATGCGGGTCTACGGCGAGCAGGTCATCCCGGCCGTGCGCGAGCACGTGGTCGCGAAGGCGTGAAGGGGTTGCACCGCCTGCGGGTGGCCGGGTTCGGGGTCCTCGGGATCCTGTTCCTGGTCGCCTGCTGGGACGCCTACGCGGCGTTCGGTCCGGCTGAGGGGGTCAAGGTCGGCGAGACGCTCGTGCTGCCACGGGCCTCGGAGCTGGCCATGCCGCACTCGTGGGAGATGGTGCAGCGCATCGGGGAGCCGTTGCGCACCGGCAGCGAGGACACCGTGCTGTCGGCGGTCGTCGACGCCAGCCTGTTCACGCTGCGGATCGCCGCCCAGGGCTGGGTGCTCGGGGTCGTCGTCGGCCTCGTGCTGGCGGTGCTGATGACCCGGTTGCGGATCGCCGAGCAGGCGCTGCTGCCGTGGGTCGTGATGAGCCAGACGGTGCCGCTGATCGCCATCGCGCCGCTGGTGCGGCGCTGGGGCACGCAGCTGCAGTTCGGCTCCTTCGAGTGGACCAACGAGCACTCGGTGGCACTCATCGCCTCCTACCTCGCGTTCTTCGCGGTCGCCGTCGGGGCACTGCGCGGCTTCAAGTCGCCGCCGGTGACCCAGCTCGAGCTGATGCAGGCGTACGGCGTCGGTTGGTGGCGCACCTTCCTCACCATCCGGCTGCCCGCCAGCGTCCCCTTCCTGCTGCCCGCCCTGCGCCTGGCAGCGGCGAGCGCCGTCATCGGTGCCGTCGTCGCCGAGGTCTCCATCGGCCTGCGCGGCGGCATCGGCCGGATGGTCGTCGACTACGCCCAGTCGGCCTCGTCCGACCCCGCCAAGGCGTGGGCGCCGATCTTCGGAGCCGTCGCGGTCGGCCTGCTCGCCGCCGGCGCCGTCGGGCTGCTCGGGCTGGTCCTCCGTCACTTCAAACTCACAGGAGCACACGCATGAGTGGTGCCATCCAGGTCAACGGCGTCAGCCGTGTCTTCGGTGTCAAGGGCGGCGACGTCGTCGCCCTCGAGCAGGTCGACCTGACCGTGGCGGAGGGGGAGTTCGTCTCCCTGATCGGGCCGAGCGGCTGCGGCAAGTCGACGCTGATGCGGCTGGTCGCCGACCTCGACCAGCCCACGCGGGGCACCATCGAGGTCTTCGGCAAGACGCCGTCGGCGGCCCGCAAGAACCGCGACTACGGCATCGCCTTCCAGCAGGCGGGCCTGCTGCCGTGGAAGACGGTCGAGGCCAACATCCAGCTCCCGCTCAAGCTGCACGGGGTCGCCGCGCCCGCCCGCCGGGCGCGCTCTGCGGAGCTGCTCGAGCTGGTCGGTCTCTCCGACTTCGCCGGCCACCACCCCGACCAGCTCTCCGGCGGCATGCAGCAGCGCGTCGCCATCGCCCGTGCCCTGGCCGAGCAGCCCAAACTGCTGCTGATGGACGAGCCGTTCGGGGCCTTGGACGAGATCACCCGCGAGCGGATGCAGACCGAGCTCACCCGGATCTGCGCGGAGACGGGGGCGGCGGTGCTGTTCGTCACCCACTCGATCCCCGAGGCCGTCTACCTCTCCGACCGGGTCGTGGTGATGAGCCCGCGGCCGGGCCGGATCGTCGACATCGTCGACGTGGCCACCCTCGGCGACTCCAGCGACCGTACGGACGCGGTGCGCGAGGACGAGGGGTTCTTCCACACGGTCGCGCAGGTGCGTGAGCTGCTGCACGGGGCGCCGGTCACGGGCGCCCGCGGGGTGGAGAACCGATGAGCCAGCTCACCGCCCCGGGCGTCCGCTTCCACCTGCGCAACCTCAGGGTGGTGCCGGTCGTCGCACCCCTGGTCGTGGGCGCGGTCTTCCTGGCGGTGTGGCAGCTCGCGGTGTCGGTCGGCAACGTCGACCCGTACATCCTGCCGTCGCCGCAGGCGATCGCCACCCAGGTCGGTCAGGCGCGTACGCAGATCCTCGACGGCATGGTCGGGACGGGGCGCAACGCCCTGATCGGCCTGCTCATCGGGGCGCTGCTCGGCGTCGGCGGCGCGGTGGTCTCCAACCTCGCCAAGCCGCTGGAGTGGATGGCGGGGCCTGCGGTGGCCGCCGCGGCGGTGGTCCCGATCGTGGCGCTGGCGCCGGTCTTCTACACGATGTTCGGCGCGGCCGCGAACACCGGACGGATCCTCATCGCGGCGATCGCGGCCGGCATTCCGATCTACGTCAACACCCTGCGCGGGCTGGGGATGGTGCGGCCCGTGCACGCCGAGCTGATGCAGGTGTACGCGGCCACGCCGCTGCAGCGCGCCACCACGCTCACGCTGCCCACGGCGCTGCCGTACGTCTTCACCGGCCTGCGGATCGCCTCGTCGCTGGCCGTGATCTCCGCGCTGATCGCCGAGTACTTCGGCGGTCCCGTGGACGGGCTCGGCAAGGCGATCACCACGGCCGCCTCGGCCAGCAACTACCCGCTCGCCTGGGCGTACGTCGTCGGCTCGATCGTGCTCGGTCTGGCCTTCTACGTGGTCGCCCTGCTCGTCGAGATCTGGTTCACCCGGCACCAACCCACCACCTGACCCCTCCGGCAGCATCCGGCCCGCCGGAGCCATCTCGGAACCCGCCACCCAACACCCCGAGGAGTACACATGAGTAGGACACCGAGAAGCACCTTGAGTCTCAGACGACCACTGGCTGCGCTCGCGGCCGGTGTCCTGGCCGTCTCCCTGGCCGCCTGCGGCAGCGACGACGACGGAGGCTCCTCCGCCGGCAGCTCGCCCTGCGACTCGGGCGACGTGAAGCTGCAGCTGCAGTGGGTGGCGCAGGGCCAGTTCGCCGGCTACTACGCCGCCGTCGACCAGGGGTTCTACTCCGACGAGGGGCTCGACGTCGAGATCGTCGAGGGCGGGCCCGACATCGTCCCGCAGGACGCCCTGTCCGCCGGCGACGTCGACTACGCCATCTCCTGGGTGCCGAAGGTGCTCGGCTCGATCGAGCAGGGCGCCAAGATCACCAACGTCGCCCAGATCTTCGAGCGCTCGGGCACCACCCAGATCTCGTTCAAGGACAAGGGCATCACGTCGCCGGCCGACCTCAAGGGCAAGAAGGTCGGCTCGTGGGGCTACGGCAACGAGTGGGAGCTGTTCGCCGGCATGCAGAAGGAGGGCGTCGAGATCGCCGACATCACCCTCGTCCAGCAGGCCTTCGACATGAACGGCTTCCTGTCCGGCGACATCGACGCGGCGCAGGCGATGACGTACAACGAGTACGCCCAGGTGCTGGAGACCAAGAACCCCGACACCGGTGAGCTGTACCAGCCCGAGGACCTCAACGTCATCAACTGGAACGACGTGGGCACCGCGATGCTGCAGGACGCCATCTGGGCCAACACCGAGCAGCTCGAGGACGAGGCGTGCCAGGAGCGCACCGTCAAGATGGTCAAGGCCTCCATCAAGGGTTGGGTGTACGCCCGCGACAACGCTCAGGAGGCCGCCGACATCGTCACCGCCGCCGGTTCGCAGCTCGGCACCAGCCACCAGCTGTGGATGACCAACGAGGTCAACAAGCTCCTGTGGCCCTCCAGCGCCGGGCTCGGCATGATCGATGAGGCGGCCTGGGCCCAGACCGTCGGGATCGCCATGGACACCAAGAACGAGACGGGTGCGACGATCATCTCCGAGGAGCCGCCAGCGACGGCGTACACCAACGAGTACGTCGAGCAGGCGCTCTCCGAGCTCCGTGAGGAGGGGGTCGACGTCGACGGCGCCGACTTCTCGCCGATCGAGGTCACCCTCAACGAGGGCGGCAACTGAGGCACACCAACGCAACGCCCCGGTGGGGCGGACACCGAGGTGTCCGCCCCACCGGGTTCACCCTC
>NZ_JBJEHY010000231.1:0-20813 GCF_051876515.1 Nocardioides sp.
AACCCCGAACCCGCTGATTAAGAGTCAGCTGCTCTGCCAATTGAGCTAATGGCGCCCGGTGAAGCGAGGTAAACATTAGCAGCGGGGTGGTGAGACGCGAAATCGGGGGGTGCCTCTGGCGCCACCGGGCGTACGAGTCCGCTCAGACCTCAGTCAGGACGGCCTGCGCGGCGTTGTGCCCGCCCAGCCCGGAGACCGCTCCACCGCGTACGGCGCCGGACCCGCAGACGAGTACGCGCGGGTGGTCGGTGGCCACGCCCCAGGCCTGGGCAGGGGTCTCTGCGGGGGCCTCGTCGCACAGCCAGGGCCAGGCGAGGTCGCCGTGGAAGATGTGGCCGCCGGGCATCGCCAGGTCCCGCTCGATGTCCTGGGGCACCTTCGCCTCCAGGCACGGCCGCCCCGCAGCGTCGCGGGCCAGACAGTCCTCGATCGGCTCGGCGAGGTGCTCGTTGAGCGAGGCCAGCGCGCGCTGCAGCGCGCGCTCCTTGGCGGCCGGGTCGGACTCGAAAAGCGCCGCCGGGGCGTGCAGCCCGAAGTAGGTCAGCGTGTGCGCCTTCCCGGCCAGCTCGCCGAGGATCGAGTCGTCGGTCAGCGAGTGGCAGTACACCTCGCCCGGCAGCTGCGACGGCACCTGCCCGCCGGCGGCCTCGGCGTACGCGCGCTCCAGCTGCGAGTAGTCCTCCGACAGGTGCAGGGTGCCGGCGAACGCCACCGACGGGTCGGCGCCCGACCGCAGGCGCGGCAGCCGGTCCAGCAGCAGGTTGACCTTGAGCTGAGCACCCTGCGGCTTGTCGCCCGCGACGCGGTCCACGCCGAGCAGTCCGTCCAGCACCCACGGAGCGACGTTGGACAGCACCCGGCCCGCGGTCACCGCGTGCGTGCCCGACCCGTCGCGCCACTCGACCTCCACGCCGTCGGGGCCGGGGCGTACGGCGGTGACCTCGGCGCCTCCCCGCAGGTCGGCGCCGGCAGCCGCCGCCGCGGACGCCAGCCCACGGGTGACCGCGCCCATGCCGCCCACGGGCACCCGCCACTCGCCGGTTCCGTTGCCGATCAGGTGGTACAGGAAGCACCGGTTCTGGATCAGCGACTCCTCGTGCAGCGACGCGAACGTCCCGATGAGGGCGTCGGTGGCGACCACGCCGCGCACCGTGTCGTCGGCGAAGCGCCGCTCAACCGCCTCACCCAGGGGCCGCTCGACCACGTCCCGCCACACGCCCGTGTCCACGCGCGCGGAGAGCTCGGAGGCGCGGGGGAGAGGGGCCATCAGCGTCGGGGCGACGACCCCCGCCAGGCCGGCCACCTCGTCGTAGAACCGCACCCAGGCCTCGTACTCGTCGTCGCTGCCCGTGAGCGCCCTGAATGATTCGCGCGTCGCCGGGCCTTCCGGCCGCTCCACGAGCAGACCGCCGTGCCGCCCGTCGCGCACGTACGGCGTGAAGGAGGCCGTCGAGCGGGAGGCGAGCCGTACGTCGAGGTCGAGGTCGGCCATCAGCTGCTCCGGCATCAGGCTGACCAGGTACGAGTAGCGCGACAGCCGCGCCGGCAGCCCCTCGAACGGCGTCACCGAGACGGCGGCCCCGCCGAACTCCTGAAGCCTCTCCAGCACCAGCACCGACAGGCCCGAGCGGGCCAGGTACGCGGCCGCCACCAACCCGTTGTGCCCGCCGCCGACGACCACCACGTCACACGAGTTCTGCACGCTCATCGGGCCACCGTAGACCAGCGCGGGGACCGTCCGGGGGCGTCGGGACGAACGGGACCAAAGTCGGGGCACAACGTCCCTTTCATCGGCCGGCGGAGCGAGGCAGGGTGGAGGTGGGAGCCCCGAGCGGGAGCTCCGTGAAGTGGAAGGACTGAGGAACATGAACACCACCCGTCCCCGCGTCGTCGTCGCCATCGGCCACGAGCCCGCGGACAGCGCCCTCGCGTTCGCAGTGGGGGAGGCTCAGCGGCTGGATGGCGTGCTCCACATCGTCCACGTCGAGCGGATCGTCGTCGGCGGGCCCGACGCGATGGTGCTGTCGCAGCTCGACATCGAGCGCATCGGCCGCCAGAACGTCGAGGACGCGGTCGCCCGCGTCAAGGAGATGGCCCCGGACCTCGAGGTCGAGGTCGAGGTCTTCATCGGCGGCGTCATCCCGACCGTCGTCGACGTCTCCGAGGGGGCCGCACTGGTTGTCCTCGAGCACCGCGCCCTCCCTCGCTGGGAGCGGCTCATCACCCGATCGGTCGCCAGCGGCGTCGCCGCCAAGTCGACCTCACCGGCGATCTCCGTCCCGGAGGGCTGGACGCCCACCGAGGGGCCGGCCATCGTCACCGTCGGTGTCGACGTGCCCGAGCGCAGCGCCGCCGTGATCCGTGCCGCCGCCGACCAGGCGAGGAAGTACGGCGCCACCCTCCGCGTCATCCACGCGTGGAACCTGCCGCCGAGCTACGAGGGCATGGTGACCGCGGAGGAGTCCGTACGGTGGGCTGAGCGTTCCGCGGACGAGGTCCGCGAGGCGGTCGCGGCCGTCCCTGAGACCGCCGGCCTGGACGTCGAGGTGGAGGTGCGCCACGGGCGTCCCGCCGACGAGCTCCTGCAGGCCGCGAAGTCCTCCGCGTTGATGGTGCTCGGCCGTCACGACTCCCTCATCCCGTTCGGCTCGCACCTCGGCCCTGTCGTCCGCGCGGTCCTGCGCGACGCCAGCGCCCCCGTGCTGGTCGTCGATCCTCGCGGCTGACCCGAGCAGCGCGTTCGACGACCACAGGAGGCCCCCGGCGCGAGCCGGGGGCCTTCGCCCCCAACGTCCGAGACCCGAGAGGACCCGTGCTGGTCACATGCTCCGTCCATCAGGTCCCGGCAACGCAGAAGGCCCCCGGCAAGAGCCAGGGGCCTTCTGTACTGGGGTGAGTGACGGGGCTCGAACCCGCGACAACCGCGACCACAACGCGGTGCTCTACCAGCTGAGCTACACCCACCATCGCTGCCGGGCCGCGAGGACCCGGGAGACGCTGAGAAGCATAGGGCACGGACCGCGCCCGTGCGGAATTGGGGGTCCCTCAGGCCTCGGTGGTGTTCTCCGTGAGGCCCGTGAGGGCGCCGGCGTGCCGCGCGGAGATCTCCTTGGCGGTCGCGCTGTCCGGTCCGGGCTGCGGCACGAAGACGGCGTCGCGGTAGTAGCGGAGCTCCTCGATGGACTCCTGGATGTCGGCCAGCGCCCGGTGGTTGCCCTTCTTGGCCGGCGAGGCGAAGTAGGCGCGCGGGTACCAGTGGCGCGACAGCTCCTTGATGGAGGAGACGTCGACGATGCGGTAGTGCAGGAACGCGTCCAGGGCGGCCATGTCGCGGGCGATGAACGCCCCGTCGGTGCCCACGGAGTTGCCGGCCAGCGGCGGCCGCGAACCCTCCGGGCAGTGCTCGCGGATGTACGCCAGCACCTGCTCCTCGGCGTCGGCGAGGGTGGTGCCGTTGTCCAGCTCGGCCAGCAGGCCGGACGTCTCGTGCATGGTGCGGACGAAGTCGTCCATCTGCTCCAGCGCCTCGGCCGGAGGCTTGATGATCACGTCGACGCCGTCGCCCAGGACGTTGAGCTCGAAGTCAGTGACGAGGGCCGCCACCTCGATGAGGGCGTCCGCCCCGAGGTCGAGGCCGGTCATCTCACAGTCGATCCACACCAGTCTTTCGTTCACGGGCGTCCACACTACCCACCCCCGTGCTCAGGTCCCGTTCAGGCACGGCCTCTAGGCTCCGTGGCATGAAGGACTGGATCGGCCTGGTGGCGCGCCTGGTCACCGGCGGGGTGTGGCTGGTGGCGGGTGCCCTCAAGCTCCCCGACCCCGAGTCGAGCGTGCGCGCGGTGCGTGCGTACGAGCTGCTTCCCGAGGCGGTCGTTCCCGCTGTCGGGTACGGCCTGCCGGTCGTGGAGGTCATCGTGGGCCTCTGCCTCCTGCTCGGGCTGTGGACCCGTCCGATGGCCGTGGTGTCGTCGCTGCTGTTCGTCGCCTTCATCATCGGCATCTCCGCCGCCTGGGCGCGCGGCCTGCAGATCGACTGCGGCTGCTTCGGCGGGGGCGGGTACGACGCCGACGCCACCTCCAAGTACCCCTGGGAGATCGCCCGGGACGTGGGCCTGCTCGCCCTGTCGCTGTGGCTGGTCGTACGGCCACGGTCCCGCTTCGCCCTCGACTCCCGTCTGTTTCCCCACCCCACTGCTCGAGAGGACCACTGATGAGCAACCACAGGCCCGCGAAGAAGCAGCCGCTGAGCGCGGCCCAGCGCGCCGAGGCACAGGCCAAGCAGGCCGCCAAGGCCGACCGGCGCGCCGCCCGCAAGGAGGAGGAGCGTCTCGCCCAGGAGGCCGCTGCGAAGAAGTCGCGCAACCGGACCCTGGTCGCGATGGTCGCCGGCGTGGCCGTGGTCGCCCTGGTCATCTGGGGCTTCATGAAGCTCACCGACGACGGGCCCGTGAACGACCCCAAGGGTGCCGACGGCTTCTCGGTCGTCGTCGGTGACGCCGATGCCCCGATGACGGTCACGATCTACGAGGACCTGCAGTGCCCCGCGTGCGCCAACCTCGAGAACGCGATCGGTGAGTCGGTCAACGAGGCCATCGAGGCCGGCCGGATCAAGGTCGAGTACCGCATCGTCTCGTTCCTGGACCACGCGTCGGGCAACGACTACTCCTCGCGCGCGGGCAACATCCTGCTGGCCGTCCAGCACACGGCCGGCACGGACGCGTTCAAGAGCCTGCACGACACCCTCTTCGCCAACCAGCCGCAGGAGGGCACCGACGGGCCCGAGGATGACGAGCTGATCGCCAAGGCCGTGGAGGCCGGTGCTGTGGAGGACGAGGTCCGTCCGCTGCAGGAGAACATGGAGTTCAAGGGCTGGCTCGCGGCCGCCACGGACCAGTGGTCCAAGGACGGCTTCAACAGCACGCCCACCGTGCTGGTCGACGGTGAGCAGCTCGAGAACCCGGCGTCCGAGCTGCCGGCACTGATCGCCGCGCAGTGACACCACGGGCGCAGCGGGCCTGACGGCCTGACGACTGCCTCGCGACGGCCCCGCGGAGTGATCCGGGGGGCCGTCGTCGTATCCGTCGCGGTTTGCCCGGAACGGTGGGGCTGGTGGCACGATCGAGCCATGAGCATGTCGTCGTTCGTCGCGGGCCTGCCGAAGGCCGAGCTGCACGTCCACCACGTCGGGTCGGCGTCGCTGCGGATCGTCTCCGAGCTGGCCGCCCGCCATCCCGGTGTCGTCCCCAGCGACCCGGCCGAGCTGCGCCGCTTCTTCGAGTTCACCGACTTCGCCCACTTCATCGAGGTGTACCTGTCGGTGGTCGACCTGGTCCGTACGCCCGAGGACGTCCGGATGTTGACCTACGAGGTGGCCCGCGAGATGGCGGAGGGGCAGAACCTCCGGTACGCGGAGCTGACCTGCACGCCGTACACGTCGGTGATCCGCGGGATCGCGATCGAGGGGTACACCGAGGCGATCGAGGACGCCCGCGTCGCCGCGGAGCGCGACTTCGGTCTGGTGATGCGCTGGATCTACGACATCCCCGGCGAGTCGGGGCAGGAGGCGGCTGACGCGACCCTGTCGTACGCGCTCGAGCACCGTCCCGAGGCACTGGTCGGCTTCGGGTTGGGCGGTCCCGAGATCGGCGTGCCGCGTCCCCAGTTCGAGCGGCACTTCGCCGCGGCGCGCGCCGCCGGGTTGCGCTCGGTGCCGCACGCCGGTGAGACCACGGGACCGCAGACCGTGTGGGACGCAGTGAAGCTGCTCGGTGCGGAGCGGATCGGCCACGGCTGCACCGCAGCGCAGGACCCGGAGCTGCTGAGGTTCCTGGCCGACGAGGGCGTGGTCCTCGAGGTGTGTCCGACGTCGAACATCGCCACCCGGGCGGTCGACACCCTGGCCGACCACCCGCTGCAGACGTTCGTGGACGCGGGCGTGCGCGTCACGGTCAACTCGGACGACCCGCCGATGTTCGGCACGTCGCTCAACAACGACTACGAGGTCGCGGCCGGCCTGCTCGACCTCGACGAGGCGGGCACGGCGGAGCTGGCGCGCGAGGGCGTGCGGCACTCCTTCGCCCCTGTCGAGGTCAAGGAGCGCATCCTGGGCGAGATCGACGCGTACGTCGCCTCACCCGCCGCTGGCTGAGCCCCCTCGGAGCACGTCTCGACAAGCTCGACGACCGGGCCTCCGCTGGTTGAGCCTGTCGAAACCAGGCTCAGACGTCGACGGACGCCCGCGCCTCGCCGCCGAGGTCGCGGCGCGTCATGTCGACGGTCCGCTTGGCGTTGGCGAGGCAGGTGACGGTGCTCGTCCCGATGATGCCCTCGCGGTCGAACATGGTGGCCGTACCGACGGCGATGCCGTCGTGGGCGGTCCACTCGACGGCGCGCAGGCCCACCTCCTGGGTGCGCGGGAGGCGGCTGAGGCTGAGGCTGATGTCGGTGTTGATCCACTCGACGCCCTTGTCGCTCCAGTTGACGACGAGGCTGGTGGAGTCGGCGACGGCCGCGGCGGACTGGAACGGGGTGTGCAGCTCGCCGACGACGATCGGGACGCCGAACTGGAACGTGGAGTGTCGGCCCGCGTTCGCGTGGTCCCCGAAGTCCTGGGACCACTCCTTGGCGGAGGAGAACCAGGGGATGTTGGGGCCGGTGAGCGGCCCGCCCGTGGCCTCCAGCGGCGGGGGAGTGGGGATGTCCTCGTTCGCCCAGGTGCGCCCCTCGGGGTTCTGGGTCTCCTTCAACCAGAGCGCGGTGGCGCGGGCCTTGGTCTCGCCGGCCTGGACGAACCGGACCTCGACGAGAGCGATGCGCGGTCCCTCACGCAGGACCTCCACCTCCGTCGTCGCGGTCTCGAACAGGCCGGGACGGAACAGGTCCACCGTCCATCGCGCCGGGCGCAGATCGTCGCGGGTGAAGGCGCGCTCCATGGCGCGCGCCATGGCTCCGCTGACGGCAACGCCATGGATCTGGTCGGGCGACCATGCGCTCCTCGCCACCGGGGTGGGGGTCAGGGTGTCGCCGTCGTCGCTGGTGAAGAATCCGAAGTCCACCTGGCCATTGTGGACCATCGTTGTAGAACGTGTTCCACAACGAGAGGACGGACGGCCGGGGCGTGGGGGATCGCTCCGGCCGTCCGCCGTACGTGGGACCGACTCATGGTCGATCGTGGTAGGTGCCCTCGTGGGCGCCCCGTGGAGCGCTCCTCGGGCTGTGCGGTGACACTGGTGCTCCGCACGGATATATTCGCGGTATGACGCCAGTTGCCAGGCCCGACGAGGGTCTCAACGCCGCGGTGGCCGCTGAGTTGCGTGCCGAGCGGGCTGCGAAGGACTTGACCACGAAGGAGCTGTCGGCCCTGGCTGGCATTCCGTACGCGTCGTTGCGCCGCTACCTCGGGGCCGAGCGGCACATCGACGTGGCCACGGTGGCGGCCCTGTGCGGGGCTTTGGGGCTGGAGGCCGGGGAGCTCGTCGCCCGAGCTTCGGACCGGCTGGAACGGGCGCGTCGTAGCGACGGGGACGACGTTCCCACGCTGGGACAGCGGCGCCGGCAGCGGTCGTACCCGATCCTCGACGACGAGGCGGCGCGCGACCCACACGCGGTCACCGACGACGAGTGACCTGCCTGTCGGTCTCCGCAACATCGCACGGGACGGGCCTCGCGCACAGGGGCGGCGCGAGGTCCCGTCCTGCGTTGAGCGTCCGGATCAGGACGGGCGCTGCGGAGCTTCCGAACTGTCCCGGGCCCCGCGTCGCACGAACCAGACCACGGCGAAGGCCGCAGCTGCGGCGACGGTGCCGACGACACCGTTGCGGACCACGTCGCCGGTCACGTCTCCTGCGCCGACGGTGAGGCCGATCCAGAAGAACGCCACCGACATCACCGCCATCCGGAGAAGCTCTCTCACCTGCATGTCTTCGCCTTCCACTTCCAGAGGGTTCCGGCTGCCCCGAGGAAGTGCAGTTCCATGCACTTCCCCTCGCGTGCTGCGCGGCGGAACGCCCGCTTGAGGGAGTCCGCGACCAGCGCGACCGTCGCAGCGCACGCTGCGATGCCTGCGGGATTTCCTGCGAGGGCACACAACCCTGTCACAAACACGTGCAGAGCGGTGCCGGCGCCTGCCATCGAGGCGAGGCGCCTGGTCTCCGACCGGGAGAACAACACGCACGTCGAGGTCCACGCGTCACACCGGTAGAACTCGGGATCCGCGACGACGGGATAGGTGGTGCCGGGGGTGGTGTGGTTGATCTCCTGAACGAGCGTGTTGCCGTCGAGGAGGAACTGGGTGGGGACAGGCTTGCCGGAGGCATCCACGGCCCACGGGGCGGGAAGCACTGCGGCCAGCTCCCCGTCCGGCCGCAGGATCTGGGCGCCCCCGTCGTCGGTCAGCTCGACGGTGGTGCCAGCCGGCGCGTCGACGGGGAAGCGGTAGCGGGTGGGGGCGCTGGAAGCCCCGACGGTGACCAGGAGCTGGCTGCCCGCTGGCGTCGGGTTGACCGCGACGGCGCTGTCGTGCGCCTCGTTGCGGTAGATGGTGACGCCGTTGACGACGACACCCGGCGAGGCGCTCTTCGCGTGCGGAATGCCGACGCGGAGAGTGTCGGTGCCGAGGGAGACGCCCGCCTGCGGGTCGAGCGGGGCGATGCTGAGGGCGTCGGCGGAGGATGCCGTCCGGGCCACCTTGTCGCCGGCGCCCTTCAGGGCGGCGGCAACCTGGGAGGCGGTGGGAGCGGAGTCGGAGACGGCGCTGACCCTCGCGGAAGAGGGGCCGTCGTCGGCCTGGGCGGGGAGACTGCCCAGGGACGGTGTCAGCAGGCATACGGCGAGCAACGTCACGACCCGAGATCTCGTGGCGGTTCTGTGCATGTGTCACGTCCTGTTTCGTTGGGATGGGTGAGTGGCCGTGGGGTACGGACGCTCGGTGTGGATGCTCAACGGCGTGGTTCTCCGTGGAGCAGGTGCCCACGGGCGGGTCACGCCGGGGGCAGCAGATGGGCCGTCGGAACGCGGAGGGCCTCAGCGATCCGGTCGATCTCGTTGAGGGTGAAAGGCGTCTCCCCGGAGAGTCGGCGGTCCATCGTGACGCGGGGGATCCCGGTCAGGAAGCAGAGGTGGTGCACGCTGTCGCCGGCCAGCATGAGCTGGCGGATGACGCGGTCGGCGACTTCCAGTGCTGCACCTCGTTGCTCCATATGGAGTATCAAAGGTGCCGTGCGGAGTGCTGTCAAGCGCCGTGTGGGCGATCTGGACCACTGGACGGAGACTGAAATGGTCTGAACGGAGCATTGTTGGACCATCTCCCTCCGTGCCCCTGGCACTCTGAGCAGATGGCACGGCTGGAACTGAACTGTCAGTCCGGCTCGGTACGTTCGCGGCCATGACGGGAGAGATGAACCCGTGGCGTCGGTTGCGCGCCTTGACGGGGTGGACGCTGCAGTGGCACGACCCGTCCGTGGACGTGCGCATGGGGGTCACCCGGCACAGCGTCCGCACGATCAGTCTGCGTTCCGACCTCACGTACGAGCAGCGCCGCTGCACGGTCCTTCACGAGTGCCTGCACGCCGAGCACGGCCCGGTGCTGCGCGTCTACCGCGAGCGGCACGAGGTCGACGTGCGACGCCGTACGGCGCGCATCATGCTGCCCGACGTCGACCGGATCGCGGACGCGCTGACCTGGACCATGTCGGCAGCCGAGGCGGCGGAGGTGCTCCAGGTGGACGCCGGAGTCCTGCGTGACCGGTTGCGGTGGCTCGAGCCCTCCGAGCGTCGCCGGATTGCCGGGAGGATGGGGACGGACCACCGCGGGGCGGCGTGAACGTGAGCAGGTGCCCCACGTCTGCCCACGCACGGGTCGTGTCCGGTGGCGCCCCCGGCAGGATTCGAACCTGCGACCGGCGGATTAGAAGGCCGCTGCTCTATCCAGCTGAGCTACGGAGGCTTGAGGCCATGGCCGGTCGTGATGGGCGCCCGGACGCTTCCCGAGTCGCTCATCGCCTCCCGGTCGATGATCCGGGCGGGAGTCTAGCCCGAACTGTGCCGCTGAACTGCACCATCCGGGAGAGGCCCCGGGCCTACGGAGTGGGCACGACCCCGACCGCCATCCCGATCAGCACGCCCACCACGCACACCGCGAGGAGCACGGGGACCGCGAGCGCGGCGTACAGGCCGATCCTCTCCGGCGTGCTCCGGCGCACCTCGAGTCCGAGCTGCTGACCGACGAGCACGACGAGGTCGCGGCCCTCTTCGGCGTTGAAGGTGAACGGGGCCAGACGTCCGACGGTGCCGTCGTCGAGCTCGGTCCAGATGTTGGTGTGGCCCAGCGGGATGGTGCGGCCCTTGGTGACGGAGCCGCCGGCGCTGAGTCTGGGCCGGCCGCGGTCCCAGTGCACCTCCTGGACCACCTGCTCGACCGTGTACGTCGGCGGAGCAGCGGTGACCCGCTGGGTGATCGAGCGGCGCAGCCCACCGCGCGACGCCTCATCGACCCACTGCCCGTCGAGGTCCAGGTGCAGGTCGAAGCCTTGCGCGGTGCGGGTCACGGTGTACGGCGTGCCCACGCAGGCCGCGCGCACTCGCGCGACGAACTCCTCGACGACGTCCACGCCCCACTCCTTCGTCCCGGCAACGTTGCGCCCCATGTGCCCGGGGAGCAGCCTCCCAAACCGGGAGTCGCCGACACGCGTGGGTCCACGGGACGTGCACCCGGCGGCCCGGGCCACGGCCGTTCCTAGGATGCCCCTCATGCCGCTTCCGCCGACGCACCCGTACACGGGTCGCGACAAGCGCGGTGACGTGGCGTTCCACGTCATCCTCGCCGTGCTGGGCGGCGCGGCCGCGTTGTGGGGGATGGCCACGGTGCCGGCCGAGCAGCTCTGGCTCCGGGCGCTGATCGGCAACGGCGTGTGGGGCGTGGTCCTGTCGGTCGGCTTGGTGGCCGCGATGGTCGACAAGGACCACCTGCCCCCGGTCCGCAGGACCGTCGTCGACGGCCAGCCCGCGCACGTCCTGCGCACCTGGGACCAGAAGTGGTGGCACACCTGCGGCTTCGACCTCGGGCTGCTGTGCACCGGGATCGTCATGGTCGTGGCCGGGCTCGCCGTCGGTGGCAAGGAGGGCACGGCGGCGCTCGTCCTGGCCCCCGTCGGCCTGTGGTTCCACGTCCGGTTCGTCCTCGTCGCACTCGGTCGCCGGCGACGTCAGGCGTTGTGGGTGACCCCGGACGCAGTCGTCCTCGACACGGCAAACGGGCGGGCCAGGGCTCCGCTCCACGCGCTGGTCGACGTACGCCTCGACGACGTCGGCCGGGTCGTCCTCGACGCCCCCGGGGCAGTGGAGTGGCAGCCGACCCCGAGGGTGTGGCGCGAGCGGGCCGTGCCGGTGGACGGCGACGCCCTCACCTTCGACCCGACGCTCACCGCGCACAGCGCGGCCGACCTCGTGGTGTGGCTGAGGGCCCGAATCCTCACCTGATCGGTACGGTCCGCCTCACCGCGGCCGTGCGGAACGAACCGGTGTACGCCACCGTGATCTCCTTCATGCCGCGGCGGAACGGTACGCGCAGCACCCTCTCCAGAGGGGCCCGCACGGCACCGACCGAGGTCAACCGCTCGCCGCCGGACAGGATGCGGACCCGTCCCTTCGGATGATTCACCGACGGCACGGTCAGCCGGAACCGCACCACCACCTCGGGTCCCACCCTGCGGGCAGAGGCGGTGAGCGAGGAGCGCCCGCGCACCAACCTGAGCGCGTGCCGCAGATCGACGACACGACTCGTCCCGAACGTCGCCGTCGAGCGCAGCCACACCCTCTTGGCCGCGTGCGGGTGGAGGGGGCGGAAGGCAGGCCCGGATGTGACGACGCGTGCGCTCTCCAGCTGGTGCCCCACGAGCCACTCGTGCACGACTGAGTCGGGCTTTGTCACGTGCGTGCCGGGTACGACTCGCAGCTCCTCGCCCACGATCCCGGTGCCAGTCACGTCGGCGAACCGCAGCAGGCGGAACGCGCGGGCCTGCAGCCACACGTCGGCGTACCCGCGGTCGTACCCGTCCTTGTAGGCGTACAACCTGACCTTCCCGTACGCCAGGTCGGCGACGCCGTCGGAGGGTAGCGAAACCGAGTTGGACGTCCCATCGACGATGGCGCTGGAGACGTGGCCGTCGGTCAAACTGAGGCTGACCTCCACGTGGTCGGGAACCTCGGACCACTCGGGCAGCCCGACCAGGAAGGGTTTGCCGACGACGTCGTTGAGGAGCGTGGGCTGGGTGGTCGGTACCAGAGCGGCCGCAGTGCTGCTGTGGGCCGGGGGCCCAGGGGCCGCCATTGCGGGCACGGGAAGCCACACGAGGCCAAGGCACGCCAGGACGGCGACGACCCAGGTCGTGAGGCGACGTACTGGTGACACGGGAACCTCCAGCGGGGACCGATCGGCGGCAACGGTGGCTGCATCGTACGCCCGGCGGCCGACCCGACGCGCTCAGTCGGCGGACCGGCGCCGTCGGAGCTGCCGCACCCACCAGACCGTGGGGGAGAGGGTCAGCGCCAGGAGCACCACCAGCACCCATCCCTGACGGCACTTCTGCCCCGTCCGGTCGAGTGGGATGACGTCGCCGACCGGGATCACCCGCACCGGAACCTGCGAACCGATCGACCGGTCGCTGTTCCGCCACGCGATGCGGCCGACCTTGTACTGGTGGCCGCCAGCCAGGTGGATCCGGTAGGCCCCGTTGTCGCGCCGGGTGTTGGCGTCGACCGGTTCGACGCGGACGACCTCGAGCGTCTCGTCGTGGCCGATCCTCCAGCCGACGGAGTCCGCCCACGCGGCGAAGAAGCCGCCGAAGGTCAGCATCAGGACCGGGATGAGCATCAGCAGGCAGCTGCCGATGAGCGTGAGCTCGAGGTCGCGCTCGTCGGTCGCCGCACCGCCCGGACCCTCCACGGCCCGGACGGCGTGGCGTCGATGGGCGACTCAGGCGGCTGCTTCGTCACGGCCCGGCCCGCGCACCTTCTCGAGGGCGGACATGCCGTGGAAGAGCACGAGCGCGGCGGCCGTACCCAGGGCGATGCCGCCCAGGGCGACGTCGCCGAAGACGAGCACGTCGGTACCCATGCCCATCGCCACGATCAGGGCGACAGCGACCGGGTACAGGTTCTTCTGCTGACCGAAGTCGACCTTGTTGTCGATCCACATGCGCACGCCGATCAGCCCGATGATGCCGTACAGGGCGAGCGTGACGCCGCCGATGACGCCCCACGGGATCGTGTAGAGGATCTGGCCGAACTTGGGGGACATCGACAGCAGGATCGCGATGATGCCCGCCACCCAGTAGGCGGCGGTCGAGAAGACGCGGGTCGCCGTCATGACGCCGATGTTCTCACCGTACGTCGTGGTCGCCGAGCCGCCGCCCAGGCCGGCGAGGACCGTTGCGGCCCCGTCCGCGAAGAGCGTGCGTCCGGTCAGCTCGTTGATGGAGTCGTCCTCGACGAGGTGGGCGACGGAGCGGACGTGGCCGACGTTCTCGGCGACCAGCACGAAGACGACCGGCAGGAACATCGGCAGTACGGCCCAGTCGATCGACGGCGCGTGGAACTGCGGCAGGCCGAACCAGGCGGCCCGCTCGACCTTGCTGAAGTCGACCAGTCCCATGGCCAGCGCGACGACGTACCCGACGACGAAGCCCAGCAGGACCGCGATGCGCCCGACCATGCCGCGGAAGACCGCGGCGATCAGGCACACCGCCACCACGGTGACGGTCGCGAGCAGCACGCTGTCGTAGCTGACCTCGGCGCGGTTGCCGCCGACCACGTTGCTCCACGCCGCCTGGGCGAGGTTGAAGCCGATCAGCGCGACGATGGCGCCCATCACCGCGGGCGGCATCAGGACGTGGATCCACCCGGTGCCGACCGCGTTGACCAGCAGACCGACCAGGGCGAGAAGGAAGCCCGTGGCCACGATGCCGAACAGGGCCGAGCCGATGCCCGGTCCCGCCATGGCCGCTCCGACGGGACCGAGGAAGGCGAACGAGGAGCCGAGGTAGCTGGGCACCCGGTTGCGGGTGATCAGCAGGAAGAGCAGCGTGCCGACACCCGAGAACAGCAGCGTGGTGCTCGGCGGGAACGTCGTCAGGATCGGCACCAGGAAGGTGGCACCGAACATCGCGATGACGTGCTGGGCCCCGAAGCCGATCGTCTTCGGCCAGCTCAGGCGCTCGGTGGGACGGACGATGGCGTCCGGGGCGACGGTACGACCGTCGCCGTGCGTGGTCCAAGGCACGGGGCAACTCCTGCGGAGGGACGGGGTCGGCGCCTCGTTGCGGCGCCGACCGGCTGAAATCCTCCCGACCTTAGCGAGCCCTCGCGTGCCCCGCGGAGGTGCCCGTCCACCGCCGGCGCACGAGGGCCGGCGGCGCCGCCTACAGGGCCGTACCGGGGGCCAGCGCGGCGACCGCCGTCGCGAACATGCGCTGCTTGATCGTCGACAGCGTCGGCCGGTGCTTGCCGGCCAGGCCGGCCACCCGCTGGGAGGCCACCGTGACCAGGTCCTGCTCCGAGGCGACGGCGTCCACGACTCCGCGGGCCAGGGCCTCGGCGGCACCGAGGCGGGCCCCGGTCGTCATCGTCGCCACCTGCGCCTGGGGGGTGAGCTTGGCCTGCAGCAGCGCGTTCATGCCCTCGGTGAAGGGGATCTGGATGTCGGCCTCGGGGAGGCAGAAGAAGCCGCGGTCCTCACGCATCACCCGGAAGTCGTGCGCCATCGCAAGCATCGCGCCGCCGCCGAAGGCGTGCCCGTTGACAGCGGCGACGGTGGCCACCGGCAGGGTCAGCAGCTTGCTGTACATCGCGTGGATGCGCTCCACGTACTCGGCGAGCTTGTCGCCGTTGGCGCCGAGCCACTCCAGGTCGAGGCCGTTGGAGTAGAACTTGCCAGTGCCGACGGTCACCAGCGCCGCCGCCTCGTCACTCGTCGCGATCTCGTCGAGCAGCCCGTCCATCGTGTCGAGGAACTCGGGGGAGAAGCGGTTCTCGCCGTCGTCGAGCGTGATCGTCCAGATCGCGCCGTCCTTGGTCAGTGCAGGCATGGGGGCTCCTCGCGGAAATCAGTGGCTACTCATGGGTAACCATAGGCGATGGGGCATGCCGGGCGAGGGGAACGCCCCGCGCGCGGGCGTCGGGTCCGGTACGCGGCGTCCACCCGCGGTGGGGTACTCCTGAAGCGGGTCGCCGGACGGATCTCCGCCGAGGGTCTCGTGCGGCTCACTGCCGGCGGACGGGTGGAGACGCCCGCCGCCCCGCCCCCTCGACCGGGAACGGTCGCCCCACGGGCTCGCTTTCTCATTCCTATCAAATTCGTCATGCGGGAGTCATCGGTCTCCCGGTCATGGGTCGCGCTGCAACAAGGTGATGACCTCGTAGTGGCTGGTGTGCGGGAACATGTCGAGGACCCGCGCTTCGACCGGGCGCCAGGACGGCATCGCCGCCAGGTCCTTGGCGAGCGAGACCGCGTTGCAGGAGGAGTAGACGACGTACGAGGCGGAGGAGCCCTCCAGCCAGCCTGCCAGCTCGGGGCCGATCCCGCGTCGCGGTGGGTTGACCACGACCAGGTCGGGAGCAGCGCCGGCGCGACCGTCGAGGACGTACGCCGTCGCGTCCGCCGCCTCGAAACGCACTCCCTCGAGCCCGAGCTCACCCGCGGAACGCCGCGCCGAGTCGATGGCCCCCTCACTCACCTCGACACCGAGCACGTCGCGCCCCGGCCCGGCCAGGTGCAGCGCGAACCCGCCGACCCCGCAGTACAGGTCCCACACCGTACGGACCGCGCCCGGCGAGCCGTCCGGCCCGTCGGTGACGAGCCCGTCCACCCAGGTCCTGGCCTGGTCGTAGAGCCCCGCCGCGATGAACGTGTTGGTCTGGAAGAACGCCTGCGGCCCCAGGTGCAGCGTCACGCCCGTGGACAGGGCCATCGGCAGCGACGACTGCTCGGTGAGGACGACCTCGCGCTCACCCTCGAGCACGGCCTTGTGGTCGGGCTGGACGTTGAGGGTGACCACGCGCAGCTCGGGCAGCGCGTCGAGCAGCCACGCCAGGTGCTTGCGCACCCGCGCCTCCAGGGCCGTGGACCGCATCACCAGACGCAACAGCAGCTCGCCGGAGGGGGAGGCGGTCAGCAGCACGTGCTTGAGCTCGCCGGTGCGTGTGGACACGTCGTACGGCGTAAGCCCCGCCCGCGCAATGAGGGCCGCCACCGTCTCCAGGGCTGCGACCAGCCCCGCCTCGTGCAGGGCGCAGTCGCGCAGGTCGACCCCGCGCCACTGCCCGTCCAAGATCCCCAGGGTCGGGTGCTCGGCCGAGCCGCCGACGGCCATCTTGGCCTTGTTCCGGAACCCGGCGTCGGGACCGCTGAGCGTCGGCAGCCACACGGGCGAGCTGACCAACGAGGCTGCGTGCGCCTCCTTGTCGGCCAGCTGCCGCACGCGCGGCACCTCCAGCAGGGTGCAGGAGCGGCAGGTCCCCGCCGTGAAGTGGTGGCAGTCCATCCTCAGCCGCGCAGGCGACCCATCCACTCCTCGACGTCGGCCGAGGAGCGGGGGAGCGAGGCGGACAGGTTGTCCGAGCCGGACGCGGTGACCACGATGTCGTCCTCGATCCGGATCCCCACGCCGCGGAACTCCTCGGGCACCAGCAGGTCGTCCTCCTGGAAGTAGAGCCCGGGCTCGACGGTGAGCACCATGCCCTCGGCCAGGTCACCCCGCGGGTACGCCTCCAACGCGGCGTTGGCGCAGTCGTGCACGTCCATGCCGAGCATGTGGCTGGTGCCGTGCAGCGTCCAGCGGGCGTACACCTTGGACTCCGGGTCGAGCGCCTCCTCCGCGGAGACCGGCAGCAGCCCGAGGTCGGACAGGCCGTGCGCGAGCACGGTCATCGCGGCGTTGTGGACGTCCTGGAAGGGCACGCCGGGACGGATCACGTCGATGCCGGCCTGCTGCGCGGCGTGCACGAGGTCGTACAGGGTGCGCTGGGCGTCGGTGAAGGTGCCGTCGATCGGCAGCGTGCGGGTCACGTCGGCGGTGTAGAGGTTGTTGCCCTCCACCCCCATGTCGAGCAGCGCGAGCTCGCCCGGGGTGATCGGCCCGGTGTTCTCGATCCAGTGCAGCGTGGTGGCGTGCTTGCCGCCGCCGACGATCGAGTCGTACCCGATGTCGTTGCCCATGGCGCGGGCGCGGCGGAAGAAGGTGCCCTCGATCCACCGCTCGCCGAACTCCAGGACGCGGTCCCACTCGCGCACGGAGTCCTCGAACCCCAGTGCGGTGATGTCGCAGGCCTCGCGCAGCTCGGCCAGCTCCCACTCGTCCTTGACCAGACGCATCTCGGAGGCGACGCGGGCCAGCTCGGCGTCGCGCTCGGAGTCCGGTGCGACCAGGGCGTCGATGCTGGCGGAGATCCCGCGGTGCACGCGGGTCTTGGGGCCGGTGGCGAGGCGGTCGGCGAGCTCGTCGACGTGGCGCACCTCGATGCCCAGGGAGTCGGAGATCTCGCGCAGCGACGGACGACGCCCGGCCCACAGCTCGCCGTACTGGCGGTCCCGGAAGAACTCGTCGGTGTCGCGGCTCGAGCGGGGGCGCGCGTACAGGACGTGCTCGCCGTCCTCGACGACCAGGACCGCGTCGGAGGTCTGGTTGCCGGAGAAGTACGTGTGCGCGGTGTCGGAGCGGAACCGGTAGTCGGTGTCGTTGGAGCGCACCTTGTACGTGCCGGCGGGCAGCACGAGACGCTCGCCGGGGAACGCCTCGGCCAGCCGCGCGCGGCGCTGGGCCGCCCACGCGGTCACGGGGTGCGCGGGCAGCTCGAGCTCCCGGTCGCCCCAGCCAGTGCGCATGAAGGCCGCGTACGCGGCGGGCACGGCAGGGTCGTGCGACTCGGTCTTGAGCTCCTGGGCCGGCACGGCAGTGTCCGCGGCGGGGGAGTCGGTGGTCTGGCCCGGTGTCACGTCGGAGAGGTTCTCGCTCACCCGTCCACCATACGTCGCGGGCCTCCACGCGCGCGCCTCCGTTAGGCTGCCGCCCATGCAAGGACGTCGGCGGGACAGTGCTGTCTTCACGGTCATCGTCGCAGTGCTCGTGCTGCTCGGTGCCGTGGTGATGGCCATCGTCTTCGCCCTCACCGGCGCACCGACCAGCCTGGCCATCGGGGTCCTCCTCGCGGCGGTCCCCGTCGGCCCCCTCATCGGCTGCTACATGTGGCTCGACCGGTACGAGCCCGAACCGCGTTCCCTGCTGGTCGCGGGGCTGCTGTGGGGCGCGTTCGCCTCGACGGCTGCAGCCCTCGTCCTCGGGACCGTCGGCGCCTTCATCGGGGTCAGTGACACCGCCAGCACCGTGTGGGGGGCGCCGCTCACCGAGGAGGCCGGCAAGGGCCTCTTCCTGCTGATGCTGCTGTGGTGGCGCCGTCACGAGCTCGACGGGATCCTGGACGGCATCGTGTACGCGGGCATGGTCGGCATCGGCTTCGCCTTCACCGAGAACATCCTCTACCTCGCCGCCTCCCACATGGGCGCCGAGGACCTGGGGCTCACGGGCGCCCAGGCCCTCACCGGGACGTTCGTGGTCAGGATCCTGGCCTCCCCGTTCGCGCACCCGCTGTTCACCGCCTTCACGGGTATCGGGATCGGCCTGGCCATCACGCGACGCAACCGGCTGGTCCAGTGGGGTGCCCCCATCGCCGGGTACGTGCTGGCCGTCCTGTCCCACGCGGCGTGGAACGGCGCCGCGGTCCGCGACTTCGGCACGTTCGTGCTGACGTACGTGCTGGTGATGTTCCCCGTGTTCGTCACCATCGTCGCGTTCGCCGTCTACCGCCGCACCCGCGAACGCCGGCTGCTCGCGGAGGCGTTGGCCGACGCCGCCACCCGCGGCCTCATCCCGGCCAGTGACATCCCCTGGCTGGTCGACCTGGCTGCCCGCCGCCGCGCCCGTGCCTGGGCGAGGCAGAGCGGCGGCGACAACCACGTCAAGGCCATGCGTGAGTACCAGCGGGTGGCCGTCGAGCTCGGCTTCCTGCACCACCGCTACCTGCGTGGCACCGCCCCCGAGGACTACGCGGTCCGGGGCCAGGAACACCTCGGCGCACTCCAGCTCATCCGCCCGTACATCTCCTTCCCCGGACAGGTGGTCCCGACCCGATGAACTCCACGCCCGAGGTGCCGAGTCCCGCCTCCACGAAGATGCTGACCGCGCTGGTCCAGCTGCGGGGCGCCCTGCGCGACGTCAAGCTCCCGCTGGAGCTGCCCGGCGTGGAGGAGCAGCGCACCGCCCGCAGCGAGATGGTTGACCAGCTCGAGGACTACGTCATCCCGCGGTTGATGACCATCGACGCCCCGATGCTTGCCGTGGTCGGCGGGTCCACCGGAGCCGGGAAGTCGACGCTGGTCAACACCCTCGTCGGCACCCCGGTCACCCAGCCCGGCGTGCTCCGTCCCACGACCCGCTCGCCAGTCCTGGTGCACAACCCCGCGGACGCGAAGTGGTTCGGCCAGGACCGCCTGCTGCCCGAGCTCGAGCGGGTGAGCACCTCGACGAACGACCCCGACGCGCTCCAGCTGGTGGCCAACGACAGCATCCCGGTCGGCCTGGCCATCCTGGACGCGCCCGACATCGACTCGGTCGAGGAGCGCAACCGCACGCTCGCTGCCCAGCTGCTGGCCGCAGCCGACCTGTGGCTGTTCGTGACCTCCGCGGCCCGGTACGCCGACCAGGTGCCCTGGGACTTCCTGCGCAGCGCCGCCGAACGCTCGGCCGCGGTCGCTATCGTGCTCGATCGCACCGCACCGGAGGCGATCGAGCAGGTCTCGACCCACCTGGCCCGCATGCTGGCCAGCCGGGGTCTGAAGGACTCGCCGCTGTTCACGGTCGTCGAGAGCGTCCCGGACGAGCAGGGCCTGCTGCCCGCCGACTCGGTGTTCGAGATCCGCAGCTGGCTGCACGCGCTCGCCGCCGACGCGGAGGCTCGCGCGCAGGTGGTCAAGCAGACCCTCAACGGCGCCGTGCGGACCTTGGCCCGGCGTACCCACCCGGTCGCCGACGCGGCCCTGGAGCAGGTGGCCGCGGCCGAGCGCCTGCGCACCGACGTGGACAAGGCCTACGACCAGGCGCTCTCCTCGGTCACCGAGGCCCTCGTCGACGGCACGCTGCTGCGTGGCGAGGTGCTGGTGCGCTGGCAGGAGTTCGTCGGCACCGGAGAGCTGCTGAAGTCGCTGGAGACCAAGGTCGGCTGGCTGCGTGACCGTGTGGTCAACGCGCTCAAGGGCAAGCCCCAGCAGGCCGAGCGCGTCACCGTCGCGGTGGAGTCCGGACTGGAGAGCCTGCTCATGGAGCGGGCCGAGGCCGCCGCCGAGCGGGCCGAGGCGTCCTGGCAGAGCACCGCGGCCGGGCAGGCGCTGCTCGGTGACGCCGGGCAGGACCTCGGGCGGGCCTCGCGCGACTTCCGCCGCCGGGCCGAGCGTGCGGTGCGTGACTGGCAGCACGAGGTGCTGGAGATGGTGCGCACGGAGGGGGCGGACAAGCGCAGCACCGCCCGCTTCCTGGCGTTCGGTGTCAACGGCCTGTCGGTCAGCCTGATGATCGTCGTGTTCGCCCACACCGGGGGGCTGGTGGGAGCCGAGGCCGGCATCGCCGCGGGCTCCGCCGTGCTCGGGCAGAAGCTGCTGGAGGCAGTCTTCGGCGACCAGGCCGTACGCACCCTGGTGAAGCGCGCCAAGGAGGGCCTCGAGGCGCAGGTGGCGTCGCTCTTCGAGACCGAGCGCGCCCGCTACGTGG
>NZ_JBJEHY010000232.1:0-5213 GCF_051876515.1 Nocardioides sp.
CCAACCTGGAACACCAGACCAGCGGCCTCTCGGGACAACCTGCACAAACTTACCGAACTTGATTCCCGAGTGCAAACCCGGGCCTTTGGCCGGCGACCGGATCCCCTGGGGGCCGATCTGTTGTGGTCACGCCGGGGCCGAGAACCCGTCCTCATCCGGACTTGCTCTCCGCCGCACCCGGCGACATGGAAAACATTAGACCGGGGCGCTCGAGACGCGCAAATCGAAACGGTGTGACGGCGGGCACAGCACTGTTTCCGCAGGTCAGAACGGGTGCGGCCCCCGTACGGACCCGTTGGTGGGGTCGTACGGGGGCCGCAACGGGCTCCGCGGGCCGGCTCAGGAGACCTCGACGCCGGCGAACTTCTTCTTGCCACGACGCAGGACGAGCCACCGGCCACCCAGGAGGTCACCATCGCCCAGCTGGTGCTCCGGGTCCTCGATGCGGACGTTGTTGACGTACGCGCCGCCCTCGGCCACCGTGCGCCGGGCCTCACCCTTGCTCTTGGCCAGCCCGGCGGCGACGAAGACGTCGACGACGCTGGCCAGGTCGGCGCGAGCAACGCGGGTGGTGCCTGCCTCGCGCAGGGCCGAGGCAAGCGTCCCCGGCCGGAGCACGGTCAGGTCTCCACCGCCGAAGAGCGCCCCGGCCGCCGCCTTGGCCTGCTCCGTCTCGTCCTCACCGTGGACAAGGGAGGTCACCTCGTCGGCCAGACGCTTCTGCCCGGCACGCAGGAACGGCTTCTCTGCCGTCTGCGCCTCGAGGTCCTCGATCTCCTCGCGGGACAGGAAGGTGAAGATGCGCAGCATCTCCCCCACCTTCTCGTCCTCCACGTTGAGCCAGAACTGGTGGAACGCGTACGGCGACATCATCTCCGGGTCGAGCCACAGGGCACCACCCTCGGTCTTGCCGTACTTGGTGCCGTCGGTCTTGGTGATGAGCGGCGTGGCGAAGGCGTGGACGTGGTCGCCGGTGACGCGGCGGGTGAGCTCGGCGCCGGCCGTGATGTTGCCCCACTGGTCGGAGCCGCCGAACTGCAGGGAGACGCCGTGGTCGCGGTGCAGGTGGAGGTAGTCCATGGACTGCAGCAGCACGTACGAGAACTCGGTGAAGCTGATGCCCGACTCCAGGCGTCGCTTGACGGTGTCGCGCGCCAGCATCCGGTTGACCGGGAAGTGCTTCCCGACGTCCCGCAGGAAGTCGATGGTCGACAGGCTCGCGGTCCAGTCGTAGTTGTTGACCATCGTGGCCGCGTTGTCACCCTCGGCGTGGACGAACGCCGACACCTGGGCGCGGACCCGCTCGGTCCAGTCCTTAACCGTGTCGAGGTCGTTGAGGGTGCGCTCGCCGGAGTCGCGAGGATCGCCGATCATGCCCGTGGCACCGCCGACCAGGATGAACGGCGTGTGGCCGAACTGCTGGAGACGCCGAGCGGTGACCACCTGCACGAGGTTGCCCATGTGGAGGCTGGGCGCCGTCGGGTCGAAGCCCACGTAGAACCGCACGCTCCCCTCGCCCAGCGCAGCGCGGAGCGCGTCGCGGTCGGTGGCGTGGGCGATGAGGCCGCGCCACTCCAGCTCGTCGAGGACGTTGGGGGCAGTCACGTCAGGTGCCTTTCGTTCGCGGTGTGCACGGAGAACCCACCGTACGGGCGCGACCGTGCGCGCGGCACATCCGGTGGGGGCCGCCAACTAGCCTAGAACGCGACCGACGGAAGGGCGTCAGGTGATCGCAGGTAGGTACACGCTGGTCCGCGAGCTGGGCCGTGGCGGCTCGGGGGCTGTCCATCTCGCCACCGACGAGGTGCTCGGACGTCCCGTGGCGCTCAAGCGCATGGGGATCGCCCCGGGGGCGAACACCCCCGACGCGGAGCGCTCGGCCCGCGAGGCACGGATCTCGGCGGCGCTGAGCCACCGCAACATCGTCGCCGTGTACGACCTCGCCATCGACGACGGCGTGCAGTGGCTCGTCATGGAGTACGTGGAGGGCCGCACGCTCGCCGAGCTCATCCGCGCCGAGGGCGGGCTGTCCCCCGCGCGGACCGCGGCGCTCCTCTCCCAGGTGGCCGATGCGCTCGCCGAGGCCCACCGGCGTGGGATCGTGCACCGCGACGTGAAGCCGAGCAACATCTTCGTGGCCGCTGACGGCTCCGCGAAGCTGGGCGACTTCGGGATCGCCCGCGGCAAGGACGACGCGGCCCTGACCCGTACCGGTCTGGTCACCGGTTCTCCCGCGTACCTCGCTCCCGAGCTCGTCTCCGGCGCCAGCGCGACGCCCGCCAGCGACCTGTGGGCTCTCGGCGCCACGATCTTCCACACCCTGGCCGGCGAGCCGCCGTACGACCTGGGCGACAACCTCGTCACCGGGCTGCTCCGGATCGCCCAGGACGAGCCGCCCCGCCTGCGCGACGCCGGGGGGCTCGGTCCCGTGCTGGACGCCACCATGACCAAGGATCCCGCCGCCCGGTGGACGGCCCGGCAGGTGGCGACGGCACTGCGGGTGGAGCGGGACCGACTCGCCACCTCGCCGCTCGCCGCTCCGGCGCGACGCCCGGCGGCCCAGGTCGACCACCCGTCCGGTGCCACCGCGGTCCAACCGGTACCGGTCGGTGGGCGCGCCCCGGAGGGAGCGGCCACGCCGGACGTGGCTCCTGCTCCGCGCCGCCACGTCGTACCGGCACTGCTGGCCGCGTGCGCGCTGGTGGCGGCGGTCGTGTTCGGCGCGATGGCACTCAGCGGTGACGGGGACCCCGGCGCCGGCTCGACGGTCAAGGACACCCCGAGCGCCAACGGGACGACGCCGACCGCCTCCGACCCCACCGACCAGGCGAGCGACGACCCAGCGGCGGACACCGCCGCGACCGAGGCCGCGATGGAGGCGTTCATCGGCGACTACCTGGCGACCGTGACCTCGGACCCCGAGGAGGCGTTCGGACTCCTCACGCCTGCGTTCCAGGCCGAGAGCGGCGGGCTGGAGGGCTACCTGGGCTGGTGGCGGACGGTCCGCGACGCCACGCTGCTGAACATCAAGGCCGACGCGGAGACCCTCGAGGTGTCGTACTCGGTGAAGTACGACATGAAGGACGGCGGCAAGTCGACCTCGCGGGTGAACCTGCAGCTGGAGCGGCTCGACGACAGCTACCGGATCGCGGGCGAGGGGTGAGCGGCGGTCAGCGGGCGCGCCGCCGGCCCGACCTCAGCGCCTGGTTGCTGGACAGGACCGGGCGCGGCAACCCGGCCACGCGCATCGACGCGGCCCACCAGGACGGTGTGGCGTGGTCCCGCGGCAACCTGGCGCGGCCCCTGGTGCACGGGAGCACGTACTTCGCTGCGCTGCTGGAGGCGGTCGAGTCGACCGGTGAGGGCGATCTCGTCTGGTTCACCGACTGGCAGGGCAACCCGGACCAGCGCCTCAGCGACGACCCCGACAGCGAGCTGGTCGGTGTCCTCGGACGCGCGGTCGACCGTGGGGCGGACGTACGGGCGCTGGTGTGGCGCTCGCAGCCGAGCCTGCTCGGCTACTCCCACGAGGAGCACCGCGACCTCGGGTCGCAGCTGCAGGAGCGCGGCGCCGACGTGGTCCTCGACATGCGCGTACGCCGGGGCGGTGCCCACCACCAGAAGTTCGTGGTCGTGCGGTACGCGGGTTCCCCCGCACGCGACGTGGCGTTCGTCGGCGGGATCGACCTGTGCCACGGGCGGCGCGACGACGCCAACCACGGCGGCGACCCGCAGGCCGAGGAGATCGCGGAGGAGTACGGCGACCGACCCCCGTGGCACGACGTGCAGGTCGCCTTGCGCGGCCCCGTCGTGCACGACGTGGAGACGGTGTTCCGCGAGCGGTGGGAGGACTCGACGCCCACATCGCGCAGCTTCGTGCGCCGCCTCCGAGACTCCGCCGACGACCTGCACGAGGAGCGTCGCCCGCTCCCTCCGCAGGCTCCCCCACCACCGCCGGTGCCCGACACGGACCACGCTGTCCAGCTGCTGAGGACCTTCCCCCGTCTCGGGCCCGGGTGGGCCTACGACTTCGCGCCCGACGGTGAGCGGTCGGTGGCCCGCGGCTACACGCGAGCGGTGCAGCAGGCGAGGCACCTGGTCTACATCGAGGACCAGTTCCTGTGGGGTGGTGAGATGAGCACCGTCCTGGTGGAGGCGCTCGAGGCCAACCCGGACCTGCACCTGGTCGCCGTCCTGCCCCAGTTCCCGGACCAGGAGGGGTGGTTCGCGCGCGACCCGCAGATGCTGGGCCGGTTGCGCGGGGTCCAGCGGGTCCTGATGACGGCGCCCGACAGGGTCGCCTTCTTCGGGCTGGAGAACCACGCCGGGACGCCCGTGTACGTGCACGCGAAGGTCTGCGTCCTCGACGACGTGTGGGCCTCGATCGGGTCGGACAACTTCTGCCGCAGGTCGTGGACCAACGACTCCGAACTGTCCGCGGCCGTGGTCGACATGACCGTGGGCGAGGGCGACGGTGCCGAGGCGCGGGCCGGCTACGCCCGACGGCTGCGCCTCACCCTGGCAGCCGAGCACCTCGACCGGCTCGACCCCGACCACCTCACGACGTTGGACGCGATGGAGGACGCCGACCTGCTCGACGTCATGGCCGACTGCGTGGCCCCCGCGGACCTCTTCGCCGTCTTCAACGCGTCCGCCGACGCCCTGGACGCCTGGCACGCGGGCGGCCGGGTCGGGCCACGGCCGCCGGGCCGGCTGAGGCGTCTGCCGGAGCCACGGCTGTCACTGCCGCGCCAGGCCCTGGCGGCGCCGATGTACCGCTTCCTGCACGACCCGGACGGGCGGCCGGCGCGGATGCGGTGGCGCAAGCAGTTCTGAGGAGCCGCGCGGCACGCGTCGTAGGCCGTGCGGGGCTCGAACCCGCGACCCAAGGATTATGAGTCCTCTGCTCTAACCGACTGAGCTAACGGCCCACGCGGACCCTATCGTCCGGCCCGCTCGCGCCGACGCGGGGCGGTCGGGGCGAGCGGGCCGCCGCGGGCCGCGGCACGTCCTGCGCCATTTCCCCGCGCGGGTGGTCTGGACCGTGCCATCCTGCGTGCGCACCCCGGCGCACCCGGTGTGCCTCGGGCAAGGAGGAACGGCGTGGCGATCGCCAGGAAGAAGCTCCTCACCGGTGGGCAGCGCCACCTGGTGGAGCGGTTCTCGTACGGCCTCACTCCGGCGCTGGCCGCCGACGTGCGCAAGGCCGGTGG
>NZ_JBJEHY010000233.1:0-5209 GCF_051876515.1 Nocardioides sp.
CATCGGCCGTACGGGTGCGTGGTTCGCGCACCAGCACCCGGACCTGGTCGACACGGTCGTCGTGCCGGACGTCGTCACGCTCGCCAAGGGGCTCGGCGGCGGCATCCCGATCGGGGCCACCATCGCGACCGGGCCGGCAGCGGCGCTGCTCGAGCCCGGCAACCACGGCACCACGTTCGGCGGCAACCCGGTGGCCGCCGCGGCCGCCCTCGCGGTCCTCGACACGATCGAGAACGACGGGCTGCTCGCCCACACCGAGGCCGTCGGCTCGGTGCTGCGTGCCGGACTGGCCGCCGACCCCCGTGTCACCGAGGTCCGTGGCGCCGGACTCCTCATCGGTCTCGACCTCGCGCCGGGGATCTCGTCGGCTCGGGTGCTGGCGGCCGCGCTCGAGGCCGGGTGGATCATCAACGCGCCCACGCCGGAGCGGATCCGCCTCGCTCCGCCGCTCGTGCTGAGCCACGAGGACGCCGAGGCGTTCGTGGCTGCCTGGCCCGGCATCCTCGATGCGGCCTCGGACCAGGCCGACGGGGGAGCGGCATGACCCGCCACTTCCTGGCCGACGACGACGTGACCCCTGCCGAGCAGGCCGAGCTGCTCGACCTCGCCGCCGCGCTCAAGGGTGACCCGTACGGCGCGAAGCCGCTGGCGGGGCCGGTGACCGTGGCGATGATCTTCGACAAGCCGACCCTGCGCACACAGGCCTCCTTCGCCGCCGGGATCGCGGAGCTCGGGGGACACCCCATGCTGATCGACGGTGCGTTGGCCGGTATCGGCGTGCGCGAGTCCGTGCCGGACGTGGCACGCGTGCTGGGCCGCCAGGCCGGGCAGATCGTGTGGCGCACGTTCGCCCAGGCGAGCCTGGAGCAGATGGCGGAGTACTCCGGGGTGCCCGTGGTCAACGCCCTCACCGACGACTTCCACCCCTGCCAGCTGCTGGCCGACCTGCTCACCGTGCGTGAGCACAAGGGCACCCTGGCCGGGCTGCGGGCCGTCTTCCTCGGCGACGCCGCCTGCAACATGGGCAACTCGTGGCTGCTGGCCGGCGCGACGGCCGGCATGCACGTGGTGCTCAGCGGGCCCGACGGGTACCAGCCCGCCGACGAGATGGTGGCCCGGGCCGCCGAGATCGCCGGCCGGACGGGCGGTTCGGTGACGATCGAGATCGACCCGGTGGCCGCGGTCGCCGGTGCCGACGTCGTGGTCACCGACACCTGGGTCTCCATGGGCAAGGAGGACGAGGCGGCCGCCCGCCTGGCCGACCTCGGCCCGTACCAGCTCGACGCGGAGCTGCTGGGCCACGCGGCCGAGGACGCGATCGTGATGCACTGCCTGCCCGCGTACCGCGGCAAGGAGATCACCGCTGAGGTCCTCGACGGTCCGGCCAGCGTGATCTGGGACGAGGCCGAGAACCGGCGTCACGTCCAGAAGGCCGTCCTGGCCTGGCTCCAGGAGCGACGATGAGCGCCACCAGCCCGATCACCAAGAGTGCGCGGCACCAGCGGATCATCGACCTGGTGACCCACCACGAGGTGCGCTCGCAGACCGACCTGGCCCAGCTGCTCGCCGAGGAGGGCGTGCACGTCACCCAGGCGACCCTGAGCCGGGACCTCGTGGAGCTCGACGCGGTGAAGGTCCGCAGCCCGCACGGCGCACTCGTGTACGCGGTGCCCGGTGAGGGCGGGGACCGGTCACCGACGGCGCCGCGCGAGTCCGCGGCCGCGCTCGACCGGGTTGCGCGACTGTGCGGGGAGCTCCTCGTCAGTGCCGACGCGAGCGCCAACCTGACGGTGCTGCGTACGCCGCCCGGCGCGGCGCAGTTCCTCGCCAGCGCCTTCGACCGGGCAGAATTCCACGACGTCCTCGGGACGATCGCGGGCGACGACACCGTCCTGGTGATCGCCCGCGACCCGGTCGGGGGACCTCGTCTCGCGGCCAAGTTCCTCGAGCTGGCCAACCGCCACCGCACCAACGGCACCGCCTCCGCCGAACCGGCGGCCCCCATCCAGTCCCGTTCCACCTCCAGCAGCACAGCAAAGGACGACCAGTGAGCAAGGTCCTCACCTCCCTCCCCGTCGGCGAGCGCGTCGGCATCGCCTTCTCCGGAGGCCTCGACACCTCGGTGGCCGTGGCCTGGATGCGCGCGAAGGGTGCCGTTCCGTGCACCTACACCGCTGACATCGGTCAGTACGACGAGCCCGACATCTCCGGCGTGCCCGACCGCGCCAAGCTGTACGGGGCCGAGATCGCCCGTGCCGTCGACATCAAGCCCCAGCTCGTCGAGGAGGGCCTCGCGGCGCTGGCCTGCGGCGCCTTCCACATCCGTTCGGGTGGCCGCGCGTACTTCAACACGACCCCGCTCGGCCGCGCCGTGACCGGCACCCTGCTGGTCCGCGCGATGATGGAGGACGGCGTCAACATCTGGGGCGACGGCTCCACGTACAAGGGCAACGACATCGAGCGGTTCTACCGCTACGGCCTGATGGCCAACCCGGCCCTGCAGGTCTACAAGCCGTGGCTCGACGCCGACTTCGTCACCGAGCTCGGTGGCCGTGCCGAGATGAGCCAGTTCCTGCTCGAGAACAACCTGCCCTACCGCGACTCCGTGGAGAAGGCGTACTCGACGGACGCCAACATCTGGGGCGCCACCCACGAGGCCAAGACGCTGGAGCACCTTGACGTCTCGCTGGAGACGGTGGAGCCCATCATGGGCGTGAAGTTCTGGGACCCCTCGGTGGTCATCGAGACCGAGGACGTGACGGTCCGCTTCGAGGCCGGCCGCCCCGTCGCGATCAACGGCACGCGTTTCGACGACGCGGTCGCTCTGGTCCACGAGGCCAACACCATCGGCGGCCGTCACGGTCTGGGCATGAGCGACCAGATCGAGAACCGCATCATCGAGGCGAAGTCGCGCGGCATCTACGAGGCGCCGGGCATGGCGCTGTTGTGGATCGCCTACGAACGGCTCATCAACGCGGTGCACAACGAGGACACCGTCGCGCAGTACCACAACGAGGGCCGCAAGCTCGGCCGGCTGCTGTACGAGGGCCGGTGGCTCGACCCGCAGTCGCTGATGATCCGTGAGTCGATCCAGCGCTGGATCGCCTCCCTGGTGACCGGCGAGGTGACGCTGCGTCTGCGCCGCGGCGAGGACTACACGATCCTGCGCACCGAGGGTGACAACTTCTCCTACCACCCGGAGAAGCTGTCGATGGAGCGTACGGAGAACGCGGCGTTCGGCCCGCTGGACCGGATCGGCCAGCTCACCATGCGCAACCTCGACATCGCCGACTCCCGGTTCAAGCTCGAGCAGTACGCCAACCAGCCGCTCGACCAGGGCCAGGTGCTCGTCGAGAACGGCACCCTCTTCGGCGAGCTGCCCGCGGGTGGCGCGGACGTGATCGCGGCCAACACCGACGTGGAGGACGAGTCCGACATCGAGAACTCCGGTGACTCGGTCGCCATGGAGTTCGGCGCCGACTGAGCGTCGTCCGGACCACACGAACACCACCGAACGAGGAGCATCCTGTGAGCACGACGGGCGACGGCGACCTGAGCACGACGGGCGGGGCCGGGCTGAGCGAGGCCACCAACACCGGCAAGCTGTGGGGAGGCCGCTTCGAGGGCGGTCCCTCTCCTGAGCTCGACCGTCTGTCCCGCTCCACGCACTTCGACTGGCGGCTGGCTCCGTACGACCTGGCGGGCTCGCACGCCCACGCCAAGGCGCTGGGTGCGGCCGGGCTGCTCACGGGCGAGGAGGAGCTGGAGCTCCACCGCGGCCTGGACGCACTGGCCGAACGTCTCGTCGCAGGGGAGCTCGTCCCGGGGGAGTCCGACGAGGACGTGCACGGTGCCCTGGAGCGCCTCCTCATCGAGGAGGTCGGCGCCGAGGTGGGCGGCAAGCTCCGTGCCGGCCGTTCGCGCAACGACCAGATCGCCACCCTGTTCCGGCGCTACCTCCTGGATCACCAGCGGGTCGTCTCGCAGCTGGTTCTCGACCTCGTCTCGGCGCTGGCCGACCAGGCCGAAGCCAACCTCGGGGCGATCATGCCGGGCCGCACGCACCTGCAGCACGCCCAGCCAGTGCTGCTCTCGCACCACCTGCTGGCCCACTCCTGGGCGCTCCTGCGCGACGTGGACCGGCTGGGGGACTGGCACGCGCGCGTGGTCTGCGACTCCCCGTACGGCAGCGGTGCCCTGGCCGGTCAGAGCCTGGGGCTGGACCCCGAGCTGGTGGCCGCGGAGCTGGGCTTCACCGGCTCCAGCGCGAACTCCATCGACGGCACGGCCTCGCGCGACTTCGTCGCGGAGTTCGCCTTCGTGTGCGCACAGATCGGTGTCGACATCAGTCGGATCGCGGAGGAGGTCATCCTCTGGGCGACCAAGGAGTTCGACTTCGTGACGCTGCACGACTCCTGGTCGACGGGGTCGAGCATCATGCCGCAGAAGAAGAACCCCGACATCGCCGAGCTCGCACGCGGCAAGGCGGGGCGTCTGGTCGGCAACCTGGCCGGGTTGCTCACCACGCTGAAGGCGTTGCCGCTGGCGTACAACCGGGACCTCCAGGAGGACAAGGAGCCGGTCTTCGACTCCATCGACACCCTCGAGGTTCTGCTCCCGGCCTTCACCGGCCAGATGGCCACGCTCGTCTACAACACCGAGCGGATGGCCGAGCTCGCGCCGCAGGGCTTCTCGCTGGCCACCGACATCGCCGAGTGGCTGGTCCGTGAGGGCACGCCGTTCCGGGTCGCCCACGAGCTGGCCGGCGCGTGCGTCCGGGCCGCCGAGGCCCGGGGGGTGGAGCTCGCCGACCTCTCCGACGAGGAGTTCGCGGAGATCTCGCCGGCGCTGACCCCTGCGGTACGTCTGGTCCTGACGGTGGAGGGATCCGTCTCCTCCCGTGACGGTCGAGGTGGCACCGCCCCGGTCCGCGTCGCCGAGCAGCTGGAGGAGGCCCGAGCCCGGGTTGCCGCCTTCCGCGAGGCGCTGGACGCCTGATCTCCCAGTTCTCAGGCCACGAGGGCCACCCGTCCGACGGGTGGCCCTCGCACCGTTTCCGGGGCCGAGCGCGGGCGACAAGCCTCTGACCTGCGGAAACGCGTTCGGGGGTACCCCGAGTTGCGGGTTCCTTGAACGCTCGTCTAATGTTCTTCTTGTCGCCGCGAGCGGCGCCGGAGCCCGGCCAGAAGGTCGGATGCACTGGAAACCA
>NZ_JBJEHY010000234.1:0-3808 GCF_051876515.1 Nocardioides sp.
CTGCCCGACGGGCCCGATGAGGTCGTCGTCAACCAGGCGCTCCTCGACGAGGGGGTCCGGGTCGGCGACTCCGTGGAGCTCCCCGAGGTCGACGGCCCCCGGGAGATCGTCGGCGTGGGCCGCGACGCGACGCACCGTACGCTCCCGGTGCTGGCCGGCCCGCGGGGCTCGCTGATGGCCGAGCGCCCCGACGACGTGCGGTACCTCGTGGACGGTCCCGAGATCACCTGGGACGACGTCCCTGCGCTCAACGACCTCGGCATCCTGGTCACCTCGCGTGCCGTCCTGCTGGACCCGCCCGCGGGCGTCCAGGAGGAGTGGGACTACGACCAGGGGTACGTCCAGGACACCGTGTCGGTCGGGATCCTCATCGCCGTGATGGTGCTGGTCGAGGTCGTCCTGCTCGCCGGTCCCGCCTTCGCCGTCAACGCGCGCCAGCACACCCGTACCGTCGCGCTCGTCGCCCTCAACGGCGGCACTCCCGCGCAGTCGCGCCGCGTGGTCCTTGCCTCGGCCCTCGTCCTCGGAGTGGTCGCCACCGGGCTCGGCCTGGTGGCCGGGCTCGGGGTGGCGCGGGGCGTGCTGGGGCTGGTCCAACGGATGGACCCCACGTGGTTCGGGCCGTTCGACGTCCCGTGGGGGTGGCTGCTCGTCGTCGCCGCCTTCGGGACCGCGAGCGCCCTGATGGCCGCGGCCGTACCGGCCTGGACGTCGGCGCGCCAGGACGTGGCGCGGGTGCTGGCCGGACGCCGCGGCGACGCCGCACCGCGTCGCGGGCTGCCGGTCCTCGGGCTGGTCCTGCTCGGCCTCGGCGTGCTCGGGGTGGCGGCCGGTGCGATGGGCACGGCCGGGGGCTCGGGAACGCTCGTCCTCGCGGGCTCCATCGTGGTGGCGGTCCTCGGCATGGCCCTGGTCGTCCCCGTCGCCATCCAGCTGGTCGCCGGACTGGCCGCGCGCTGGCCCTTGGCCGCCCGGTACGCCACCCGCGACGCGGCGCGGCACCGTACCCGCTCGGTCCCCGCCGTCGCCGCGGTGGCCGCCACCGTCGCGGGCGTGGTCGTCATCGGGATCGCGTCGAGCAGCGACTACAAGGAGCGGGAGGAGACGTACGAGGCGTCCGCCCCGATGGGCACCTCCGTCATCACCCGGTACGAGGAGATCCTGCCGGGGCAGGAGGTCCCTGCGACGACCGACCCCTTCCCGGCGCTGGCACAGGTCGTGGCCGAGGAGGTCCCGTCCGCGCAGGTGGACCAGGTGTACGGCTTGTCGTCCGTCGAGGGCGACCAGCAGGTGTCGTGGTCCGTGAAGCGCCCCGGGGAGGACTGGTGGTTCGAGAGCTCCTTCATCGGGGTCGGACCGATGGTCGTGGTCGCCGACGACGCCTCGGGTCTCGCGCTGACCGACGCCGAGGCCACGGCCGTCGACGCGGCGTTGTCGAGCGGGAAGGCGGTGGTCTTCACCGACGAGAAGGTCGAGGAGGTCGACCTGTCCGCGGAACGCTGGCGCCCGGGGGTCGACGAGTACGACGTGGACGTGGAGACCACCTTCGCCGCCGTCGCCGTGGACGTGGAGGGGTTCGCGCCCGCGCAGGCCGTCCTGCCGCGGTCGCTGACCACCGAGCACTCCCTGCCCGTGGTCGTCCAGGCGCTGCGCCTGCCCGACGGGCTCTCGCGCGCGGAGGAGAAGGCGGTCGAGGAGCGCATCGCGTCCGTGGACCCGGACGCCTCGGTGTACACCGAGCGCGGCTACGAGACGCCGCCCGAGGAGGCCATCGCGAACCTCGTCCTGTGGGGGGTGGGCGCGCTGCTCATGCTCGCCGGCACCCTCACCGCGACGTTCCTCGCACTCGGGGACGCGCGGCCCGACCTGGCCACGCTCGCCGCCGTCGGAGCGGCGCCGCGCACCCGGCGTCAGGTCGGCGCCTGGTACGCCCTGGTGCTGGCGGGGATCGGCACGGTCATGGGCGTGGCCGTCGGGTTCGTGCCGGGGCTCGCGATGGCGTACGCGCTGACCTCCGAGGGCGGGTACGTCGAGGGGGAGGCGGTGGGCCCGTTCTTCGACGTGCCGTGGCTGCTGATCGCCAGCGTCGTCGTGGTGCTGCCGCTGCTCGCGGCGGGCGTGGTGTGGGTGTCCACGCGCTCCCGGCTGCCGATGGTGGCGCGGATCGACTGACGCTCGGGCGCTCGGGCCGCGCTCGGGCCGCGCTCGGGCCGCGGGCGGCCCCCCTTGTAACGCGCAGTTGTTGCCTCTGACCGTCCGGCATGCCGTCGCGGAAGAGACAGGGACTGCGCGTTACAAGGGGTCGGCGCCCGCCCAACCCCGACCCCTCCGTACAAAAAGTCAGGCTTGACTGTTTGTTAGTGCGCGGGCCAGACTTCCCGCATGCCCGTCACCCGCGTCCCCCAGGAGGAGCGCACCCGCGCCATGCGGGCGCGCCTGCTCGAGGCGACCGTGCAGTGCCTGGTCGAGGTCGGCTACACCGGCACCTCGACCACGCTCGTCTCGCAACGCGCCGGCGTCTCCCGCGGCGCCCAGCTGCACCACTTCCCGACCAAGGCCGACCTCGTCGTCGCCGCCGTCGAGCACCTGACCGAGGCCCGCGGTGCCGAGCTGGCGGCGGCGCTCGCCCTCATCCCCGCCGGCCCGGGCCGTACGCGCGCGGTGCTGCAGGTCCTCGGAGAGCACTTCTCCTCCGACGTCTTCTCCGCCGCGCTCGAGCTGTGGGTCGCCGCGCGTACGGACGCGACGCTGCTCGAGGCGGTCGGACCGCTGGAGCAGCGGGTCGGTCGCGACGCCCACAACATGACCGCCGCCGCGCTGGGGGTCGACCCCACGCAGCCCGGCACCCGCGAGCTCGTCCAGGCCACCCTCGACCTGGTCCGCGGGCTCGGGCTGGCCAACACGCTCGGCGACGACAGCCGTCGCCGCAACCGCATCCTCGACCAGTGGGCCCTCACGCTGGACGCCCAGTTCGGGGCCCCGACCGACGACCAGGAGACCCGATGAGTGTCCTCGACCAGATCCTCGCCGACCTCACCGCCGAGGGGGACCAGCTCGAGCGCGCCGTCGCCGGGCTCGACGAGGGCGGCTGGCGTACGGCGACTCCCGCCGAGGGCTGGGACGTGGCCACCTCGGTCGCCCACCTCGCGTGGACCGACGAGGTCGCCGTGCTGGCCGCCGGCGCCGGTACGCCCGAGGGCAAGGAGGCCTGGGACGCCGTCGTGATGGAGGCGATCGGCAACCCCACCGGCTACGTCGACGAGATGGCGCTGGCCGGCGGCTCGGTGGCTCCTGCCGACCTGCTCGCCCGCTGGCGCGCGGCCCGTCCCGCGCTCGCCGCGACCCTGCGCGACCTCCCCGAGGGCTCCAAGATGCCGTGGTTCGGCCCGCCGATGTCCGCCGCCTCGATGGGTTCGGCCCGCTTCATGGAGACCTGGGCGCACGCCCTCGACGTGTACGACGCCCTCGGGCTCACCGTGGAGCCCACCGACCGCATCCGCCACGTCGCGCACATCGGTGTGCGCACCCGCGGCTACTCCTTCGTCAACAACGGCCTCGAGGCGCCGGCCGAGGAGTTCCGTGTCGAGCTGACCGCGCCCAGCGGCGAGGTGTGGACGTACGGGCCCGAGGACGCCGCGCAGCGCGTGAGCGGCAGCGCGTACGACTTCTGCCAGCTCGTCACCCAACGCGTGCACCGCGACGACACCGACCTGGTGGCCACCGGCGCGGACGCCGAGACGTGGCTGACGATCGCGCAGGCGTTCGCCGGTCCCGCCGGCGGCGGCCGCGAGCCGAAGGGTGGCCAGGC
>NZ_JBJEHY010000234.1:3908-20646 GCF_051876515.1 Nocardioides sp.
GGTCCCGTCCGGATCGGCAACTGCTCCGGCTTCTACGGCGACCGCCTCTCCGCGATGCACGAGATGGTCACCGGCGGCGAGCTCGACTACGTCACCGGCGACTACCTCGCCGAGCTGACCATGCTCATCCTCGGCAAGGACACCCTCAAGGACCCGACCCTGGGGTACGCCCGCACGTTCGTACGCCAGTGCGAGCAGTCGCTCGGGGAGGCGCTCGAGCGGGGCGTCCGGATCGTCTCCAACGCCGGCGGCCTCAACCCGGCCGGCCTGGCCGACAAGGTGCGCGAGGTCGCCCGCGGCCTCGGGCTCGACGTCACCGTCGCCCACGTGGAGGGGGACGACCTGCGCGCCAAGGCCGCCGACCTCGGCTTCGACGGTGCACTGACCGCCAACGCGTACCTCGGCGGGTTCGGCATCGCCGCCGCCCTGCGCGGGGGCGCCGACGTCGTGGTCACCGGCCGTGTCACCGACGCCTCGGTGATCGTCGGACCGGCCGCGTTCCACCACGGCTGGACGTACGAGGACCTCGACCCGCTGGCCGGGGCAGTCGTGGCCGGCCACGTCATCGAGTGCGGCACCCACGCCACCGGCGGCAACTTCTCGGGCTTCCTGTCCCTGGCCGCCGAGGCCCGGGCCACCGCGCTCGGCTTCCCGCTCGCGGAGATCGCCGCCGACGGCAGCTGCGTCATCACCAAGCACGCCGGGACCGGCGGTGCGGTCACCGTCGACACCGTCACCGCCCAGATGGTCTACGAGATCCAGACCGGCACCTACCTCAACCCCGACGTCGCCGTCGACCTCACCTCCGTACGCCTCGCGCAGGTCGGCGAGGACCGGGTGGAGATCTCCGGCACCGTCGGCCACGCGCCGCCGGAGACCCTCAAGGTCTGCATCAACACCCTCGGCGGTCACCGCAACGCGATGGAGTTCCTGCTGACCGGCCTCGACGTCGCCGAGAAGGCGGCGTGGGTGCGTCAGCAGGTCACCGACCAGTGGGGTGACAACGCGCCGGAGACGGTCGAGTGGACCCTCGGCCCGGCGCCGGCCACCGACCCCGCGACGATCGGCGAGGCGTCGACGATCCTGCGTTGCGTGGCGCTCGACCCGGACCCGAAGGTCGCCGGCAAGGGGTTCACCGCCCCGGCCGTCGAGATCGCCCTGGCCTCGTACCCGGGTTGCACGCTGATGGCCCCGCCCGGCCAGGCCTCGCCGTACGCGATCTACCGCCCCGCGTACGTCTCGCGCGCCGAGCTGGAGCACACAGTGGTGCACCACGACGGCCGTCGTGAGGTGGTCGCCGACCCGACGTTCGGCACCTACGAAGACGGCCGCCCCGACGCCTCGCTCGCCGCTCCGGCGCTCGCGCTGGCCGAGCCCTCCGACCCCGTCGAGGTGCCCCTCGGACGCCTGGCCCACGCCCGCTCGGGCGACAAGGGCGGCAACGCCAACCTGGGCCTGTGGGTCCCGCGCGACTCCATCGCCGCGGCCGACGAGGCCACGTACCAGGCGCGGGTGCGGTGGCTGCTGACCACCGTCACCCCCGCCTGGGTGCGCCGGATGCTTCCGGAGGCGGCCGACCTGGAGGTCTCGGTGCACCAGCTGCGCAACCTGGGTGCCGTCAACGTCGTCATCACCGGGCTGCTGGGCGCCGGCGTGGCCGCGTCCACCCGTACCGACCCCCAGGCCAAGGCGCTGGGCGAGTGGATCCGTGCCCGCCTCGTCACCGTCGAGAAGGGACTGCTGTGATGACCACGGCCCAGGCCGAGCGCTCCACCCGTGAGGACCGCGCGGTCCTCCGGGAGGCGGCCGCCGAGTTCACCCGCCGCGAGATTGCGCCGTCCATCCAGGAGTGGGAGGACGCCGGCGCGCTCCCGCGGGAGCTGCACCGCAAGGCCGCGCAGGCGGGTCTGCTCGGCGTCGGGTTCACCGAGGCGGTCGGCGGCAGCGGCGGTGACCCGCTCGACACCATCGCCGTGCAGGAGGGGATGTTCGCCGAGGGTGCCTCCTCAGGCCTCATGTCGGCGCTGTTCACCCACGGCATCGCGGTCCCGCACATCGCCGCCCACGGGTCCGACGAGCTCAAGGAGCGGTGGGTCGCCCCGACGTTGGCCGGCGAGCTGATCGGCTCGCTCGGGATCACCGAGCCCGGCGGCGGCTCCGACGTGGGGGCGCTGCGTACCACCGCTGTGAGGGACGGTGACTCGTACGTCATCAACGGCGCCAAGACGTTCATCACCTCCGGCACCCGCGCCGACTTCGTGACCACCGCCGTACGCACCGGCGGCCCCGGCTCCGGTGGCATCTCGCTCGTGGTGGTCCCCACCGACACCCCCGGCTTCCGCGTGGACCGCAGGCTGGCCAAGATGGGCTGGCACTGCTCCGACACCGCCGAGCTGTCGTACACCGACGTCCGGGTGCCCGTGTCGAACCTGGTGGGTGAGGAGAACGTCGGCTTCCTCTACATCGCCGAGCAGTTCGTCGCCGAACGCCTCGCGCTGGCCGTCCACGGCTACGGCATCGCCGAGCGCAGCCTGCGGCTGACCGCGGAGTTCTGCCGGGAGCGGCAGACCTTCGGCGAGCCCCTGATCAAGCGCCAGTCCGTACGCCACACGCTGGTCGAGATGCGTCGCCAGGTCGAGGCGGCCCGCGCCCAGGCGCACGCGGTGGCGAACCTGTACGTCGATGTCGGGGTCACCCCCGAGACCATCGCGCAGGTCTGCCTGGCCAAGGAGACCGCCTGCCAGACCGCCACGTACGTCTGCGACCGGGCGGTGCAGCTGCACGGCGGCACCGGCTACATGCACGGCACCGAGGTGGAGCGGCACTACCGCGACGCCCGCCTGCTGCCGATCGGCGGCGGTGCCAGCGAGGTGCTCGCCGACCTCGCCGCCACGTTGCTGGGGTACGCGTCATGAAGCCACTCACTGAGGAAGTCACCGTCACCATGCACGCGCCCCTCGACGCCGTCTGGGCGTTGGTCAGCGACGTGACCCGGATCGGGGAGTTCTCCCCCGAGACGTTCGAGGCCAGGTGGACCCGCGGCAGCACCGGTCCCGAGGTCGGCGCCCACTTCGCCGGCCATGTGAAGCGCAACGGCGTCGGGCCGACGTACTGGAGTCCGTGCCGGGTGACGGTCTGCGAGCCGCCCCACGCGTTCGAGTTCGCCGTCGGCACCGACACCACCACGATCAACAACTGGGGCTACCGCCTGCGGCCCGACGGCGACGTCACCCACGTGACTGAGTACTTCCGCCTCGAGCCCTCCCTGCCCACCCGCCTCTACTGGCTGCTCCTCGGGCGCTGGCGCAGCCGTACGAACACCGAGGGGATGCGCACCACCTTGAACCGCATGAAGGACATCGTCGAGAAGGAGAGTGGCCGGTGACGACCACCGAGACCGAGCAGAGCCGCCGTGAGGCACACCTGGCCAAGCTGGCCGACCTCGACGCCGAGCACGCCAAGGCCGTGGCCGGCGGCGGCGAGAAGTACGTCGAGCGCCACCACGCGCGCGGCAAGCTGCTGCCGCGCGAGCGCATCGAGCTGCTCGTCGACGAGGGCTCCGCCTTCCTCGAGCTCAGCCCGCTGGCCGGCTGGGGCTCCGACTTCACCGTCGGCGCCTCGGTGGTGTGCGGCATCGGCGTCGTGTCCGGCGTCGAGTGCGTGATCACCGCCAACGACCCCACCGTGAAGGGTGGCGCGTCGAACCCGTGGACGCTGAAGAAGACGTTCCGGGCCGCCCAGATCGCCGAGGAGAACGGTCTGCCGATGATCTCCCTGGTCGAGTCGGCCGGCGCCGACCTGCCGACGCAGAAGGAGATCTTCATCCCCGGCGGCAAGATCTTCCGCGACCTGACCCGCGCCTCGGCCCGACGCGTACCGACGATCGCGCTGGTCTTCGGCAACTCCACCGCCGGCGGCGCGTACGTCCCCGGCATGAGCGACTACACCGTCATGGTCAAGGAGCAGGCGAAGGTGTTCCTCGCCGGCCCGCCGCTGGTCAAGATGGCCACCGGTGAGGAGACCGACGACGAGTCGCTGGGCGGCGCCGAGATGCACGCCCGCACCTCCGGCCTGGCCGACTTCCTGGCCGAGGACGAGCAGGATGCGATCCGGCTGGGACGTCGCATCGTGGCGCGGCTCAACTGGCGCAAGGCCGTCGGTGAACCGACCGGGTACGCCGAGCCGGTGCTCGACCCCGAGGAGCTCCTCGACCTGGTCCCGACCGACCTCAAGGAGCCGTTCGACCCGCGCGAGGTGATCCTGCGCATCGTTGATGGGGTCTCGGCCACCAACGAGGTCGCGTTCGACGAGTTCAAGCCGCTGTACGGCTCGTCGCTGTGCGTCGGCTGGGCCCGCCTGCACGGTCGCGAGATCGGGATCCTGGCCAACGCCCAGGGCGTGCTGTTCAGCGAGGAGGCGCAGAAGGCGACGCAGTTCATCCAGCTCGCCAACGCCAAGAACACGCCGCTGCTGTTCCTGCACAACACCACCGGCTACATGGTCGGCAAGGAGTACGAGCAGGGCGGCATCATCAAGCACGGCGCGATGATGATCAACGCGGTCTCCAACTCCACGGTGCCGCACATCTCGGTGGTCATCGGCGCCTCGTACGGTGCCGGCAACTACGGCATGAACGGCCGCGCGTACGACCCGCGGTTCATGTTCACCTGGCCCAACGCCAAGTCCGCCGTCATGGGCCCGGCCCAGCTGGCGGGCGTCCTGTCGATCGTCTCCCGCGCCGCGGCCGAGGCGAAGGGCAAGACGTACGACGAGGAGGCCGACGCCGGCATGCGTGCCATGGTCGAGGCCATGGTCGAGGAGCAGTCCCTGCCGTACGTGCTCTCCGGGATGCTCTACGACGACGGGGTCATCGACCCGCGCGACACCCGCACCGTCCTCGGCATCGCCTTCTCCGCCATCGACACCCGGCCGACCGAGGGCGCCACGTCCTTCGGCGTCTTCAGGATGTGAGTCCCTTGGTTTCCAGCATCAACCGTCTGCTCGTCGCCAACCGCGGCGAGATCGCCCGCCGCGTCTTCGCGACGGCCCGCCGCCTCGGCATCGAGACCGTCGCGGTCCACTCCGACGCCGACGCCGACCTGCCCTTCGTGACCGAGGCCGACCTGGCCGTACGCCTGCCCGGCAGCACGCCCGCCGAGACGTACCTGCGCGCCGACCTGGTCATCGAGGCCGCGCGGAGGACCGGTGCGGACGCGATCCACCCCGGCTACGGCTTCCTGTCGGAGAACGCCGAGTTCGCCGCCGCCGTCGAGGCCGCGGGCCTCGTCTGGGTCGGCCCGACGGCCGACTCGATCGTCGCGATGGGCTCCAAGGTCGGCTCCAAGGACCTGATGCGCGCCGCCGGCGTGCCCGTTCTGGAGGCGCCCGAGTCGCCGACCGAGGCGGACCTGCCGCTGCTGGTCAAGGCGTCCGCCGGTGGTGGCGGTCGCGGCATGCGGATCGTCCGCGACCTGGCCGCCCTCGAGGGCGAGATCGCGCTCGCCTCGGCCGAGGCGGCCTCCGCGTTCGGGGACGGCACCGTCTTCGTGGAGCCGTACGTCGAGGCCGGCCGGCACGTCGAGGTCCAGGTCGTGGGTGACGGCCACGGCGACGTGCTGGTCTTCGGGGAGCGCGACTGCACCGTGCAGCGGCGCCACCAGAAGGTCGTCGAGGAGGCCCCGGCCCCGCGCCTGCCCGCCCACGTCGCCAAGGAGCTGCACGAGGCTGCCCGTCGGGCCGCCGCCGCGATCGACTACCGCGGTGCCGGCACCGTGGAGTTCCTGTACGACCCGGCCGCCGAGCGGTTCTTCTTCCTGGAGATGAACACCCGCCTGCAGGTCGAGCACCCGGTCACCGAGCTCGTCCACGGCGTCGACCTGGTCGAGCTGCAGCTGGCCGTGGCCCAGGGGGAGGCGGCTGACACCTTCGCCGCCCTCCAGGCCGCGCCGCCCGCGGTCAACGGGCACGCGATCGAGGTGCGCCTGTACGCCGAGGACTCCGCCTGGACGCCGCAGTCGGGCCGCCTGGTCACCCTCGAGCTCGACGCCGAGGCCGAGTTCGGTCCGCTGCAGCGCGCCGGGATCCGCCTCGACTCCGGCTTCGCGTCGGGCAACGAGGTCGGCACCCACTACGACGCCATGCTGGCCAAGGTCATCTCCTGGGCACCTACGCGTGCGCAGGCGATCCGCCAGCTGGTCTCGGCGCTGCGCCGGGCCCGCATCCACGGACTCACGGTCAACCGGGAGCAGTTGGTCGAGATCCTCTCCGACCCCGCCTTCGCGGCGATGGACGTGACGACCTCGTGGCTGGAGACCCGTGAGGCCGCCGTGGTCGCGCCGGTGACCGGGAGCACCCCGTCAGCGGTCGCCGCTGCGCTGCTCCTGGCCGCCGACGCGGCGTCGCGCCGTACGGTCCAGCGGGGCATCCCCGCCGCCTGGCGCAACGTGGTCTCCCAGCCGCAGCAGACGACGCTTGTGCCGCAGGGCCGCGACGAGGAGGTCGTCGTCGAGTGGCTCGGCACCCGTGACGGGTTCGTGGTCGACGGGATGACCGTGCTGGCCGCAACCCCGCAGGCAGTTCGGCTCGAGGTCGACGGGGTCGCGCGGACGTACGCCGGTCGGATCGTGAACTGCCTGCGTACCGGTGCCCGTGAGGTCTTCCTCGACGGCCCCGAGGGCGCGTCGTCGTGGCGCAACCCGCCGCGCTTCACCGACCCCGCCGACCAGGTGGTCGCCGGCTCGCTGCTCGCCCCGATGCCGGGCAGCGTGATCAGCGTGTCCGTCGCGGAGGGGGAGACCGTCTCGGCCGGCCAGCTGCTGCTGGTGATGGAGGCCATGAAGATGCAGCACAGCATCGCCGCACCCACCGACGGCGTGGTCACCGCGCTCAACGTGGCCGCGGGCACCCAGGTGGAGGCCGGTCAGGTCCTCGCCGTCGTCGAGGAGCCGTCGCAGGCAGGAGAGCAGGCATGACCCAGAACCCCTTCACCGAGTCCGAGGAGCGCACCGAGCTGCGCAAGGCGGTCTTCGCGCTGGCCAGCAAGTACGGCCACACCTACATCGCCGAGAAGGCCCGCACCGGCGGCAAGGTCACCGAGCTGTGGTCCGACATGGGCAAGCACGGCTTCCTGGGCGTCAACATCGCGGAGGAGTACGGCGGTGGCGGCGGCGGCATCGGCGACCTGGCTGCCGTGCTGGAGGAGGCGGCCGCGGCCGGTGCCCCGATGCTGATGATGGTCGTCTCGCAGGCCATCTGCGGCTCGGTCATCTCCCGCTTCGGCACCGACGCCCAGAAGCAGCGCTGGCTGCCCGGCATCGCCTCGGGCGAGTACACGATGGCGTTCGCGATCACGGAGGCCGACGCCGGCTCCAACTCGCACAACATCACCACCACCGCCACGCGCGACGGCGACGAGTGGGTCCTCAAGGGCCAGAAGACGTTCATCTCCGGCGTGGACGAGGCCGACGGGATCCTGGTCGTCGGTCGTACGGCCGACGCGAAGTCGGGCAAGCTCAAGCCCTGCCTGTTCGTGGTCCCCACCGACGCCGAGGGTCTGGAGAAGCAGGTCATCGAGATGACCTTCGACGCGCCGGAGAAGCAGTGGACGCTGTTCCTCGACGACGTACGCCTGCCCGCCGACGCGCTCGTCGGCGACGAGGACGCCGGGCTGCTGCAGCTCTTCGCCGGGCTCAACCCCGAGCGCATCATGGGGGCGGCGTACTCCAACGGCATGTCGCGCTTCGCGCTGGCCAAGGCCGTCGAGTACGCCAAGACCCGCACCGTCTGGAAGGGCGCCGCGATCGGCTCCCACCAGGCCATCGCGCACCCGCTGGCGAAGGTCAAGATCGAGCTGGAGCAGTCCAAGCTGCTGCAGCAGAAGGCGGCAGCGCTGTACGACGCAGGCGATGACATGGGGGCCGGCGAGTACGCGAACATGGCGAAGTACGCGGCCGGCGAGGTGGCCTGCAACTCCACCGACGTCGCCGTGCACACCCACGGAGGCTCCGGCCTCACCTCCGAGCTGGGCCTGGCCAACATGCTGGTCGCTGCCCGCCTCGGTCGGATCGCGCCGGTGAGCCGGGAGATGATCCTCAACTTCGTGGCGATGCACTCCCTCGGCCTGCCGAAGTCGTACTGACGGAGTTCCCCACCTCTGGTCGGTTTCACCCACCTGTGGTCGGTTTCCCCGCCTTGGCGGGGAAACCGACCACAGGTGGGTGTTGCAACCCCCACAACGTGTCGAAGTCCCCGCCAAGGCGGGGAAACCGACGCAAGGGGACCAACCCCGACAACCCGACCCAGCGGTCTGGTCAGTTCTTCGACGGCCGCCACCCAGCGGGTCAACAATGGGAGCGGCCTCCGGGCACCCGTCCGGCGGAGGTGGAGGTGATCCGTGAACCACGCCGCGAACAGGTCGTGGCCGGTCCTGCCGCGCCCCGCCCTGACCCGTGAGGTCCTCGACCTGCTGGCCTCCACCAACGTGCTGCTCTGCGGGCCTCCCGGGATCGGCAAGTCCGGGGTGGCCGCGTACTGCGCTGCGAAGGCCGAGCAGACCGGCGCCGAGGTGGTCCGGATCAGCGGGCGGGAGGGGCTGCCGCAGGACTGGGCGCCGCCGGCGGGGCGGCCCCTGCTCGTCGTCGACGACCTCGACCAGCTCGATGCCTCGAGTGCGGCCCTCCTCGCCCGGGCGATGACCGCGAGCGCCTCGCCGCGGCTCCTCGCCACCGCCCGGCTCGTCCCGGCCTGCCCGCCCGCGCTGGCGCGCCTGCTGCTGGAGGACCGGATGGTGCGGGTCGACGTGCCGGCCCTGCGTACCGGTGAGGTCAGGACCCTGCTCGAGTCGGCGCTCTCCTCGCGGGTCGTGGAGGAGACGGTCGTCGAGATCCACCGGGTCAGCGACGGGCTGCCCCTCCACGTCCGGGAGCTCGTACGGGGGCTGGACGCCGCCGGCCGGTGGCACCGCGAGCCCGCGGGTCTGCTGCAGGCCGACGTCAGCGCCCCCCTGCCCCAGCTCACCGACCTCGTCGAGATCTCGGTGGCGCACCTGTCGGACGCCGAGCGGGAGGCGCTCGACCTGGTGGCCCTGTCCGGTTCGTTGACGGTCGAGTCGGCCGTGCTCGTGTGCGGGGAGGACGCGGTCGCGACCCTGGTGGACCACGGTCTGCTGCGGGAGGGACGGAGGTCGGGGCAGGAGGCTGTCGTACGGATCGCCAGCAGCCTGCACGCCCGGGTGCTGCGCGCCCAGGTCCCGGCCGTACGCAGGCTGGACCTCCACCGCCGTATGACGGACCACGCCGGGCGGGGTGCCCTGCCGGCCTCGCGCTGGGTGGAGTGGGGCCTGGCGGTGGGGGAGGTGATCGGTGCCGACGAGATCGTCGACGCCGCACGGACCGCGGCCGCGGATGGCGAGTGGACCCTGGCCGTACGCCTGGCGGACGCGGTGATCGAGCGCATCCCGGCGGGGGGCCGGCACGGGCTGGCCCTGGTCGACGCCCTCATCCTGCGGGCCTTCGAGCGGCGCTTCGCAGGACGGCCCGAGCAGGCCGCCGACGACCTCGCGCGAGGGCTCGAGGCGTGGGGGCGTCTGCGCGACGAGGTCGCCACGGAGGCTGCCGCCGACCGGCTGATCCACCTGACCCATCACCAGGCCGACCTGCTGCAGTACACCTTCGACCAGCCCGAGCAGGCGGTCGCGGTGTGCCGCGCGACGATGGCGGACTTCGACGCCGAGCCAGGCTGGGCGCCGTACCGGGGCGTGGTCGAGCTGGACGCGGCGGCCCGGTCCTTCTGGGCCGGTGAGCCGGACGCCGCCCGCGCCCTGGGCACTGATCTGGGCCTGGCGTCGGGGCGGGCCGTCCCGGCGCACCTGAGCCCGCACCACCTGCGGCTGGTGGCCCCGTTGGTGCTGGTTCGGGGGTTCGAGGGTGACCTGACGGCGGCCCTCGACCTCGTACGCCGCCTGGAGCCCCAGGTGGTCGCCGCCTCTGCGCACCTGCCGTGGACCCACGCCGAGCTGCGGTCCGCGGTCTTCCTGGCCCGGGTCCACTGCGGGGACGCCACGTCGGGGTGGTGGACCGAGGAGGAGCCCGTCGCGGCGACCACGGACCCGGCGGTGGTCCGGGCGGGCGAGGGCCGCGTGGCGGCGATGCTGGGGGACTGGGCGTTCGCGGCTGAGGCCCTGGCCGACGCCAGGCACGCGCTGGCGCGCATCGACCCGAGCGGGATGAGGCCGTGGGTGCTGGCCGTCGAGTCGTTCGTGCGCGCCATGAGGGGCGAGGTCGGTACGGCCGCGGCGCTGCTGGCGGAGTACGACGCCGGAACCCCGCTGATCTCGCGCGGGCTGGCGCCCGACACGCAGCCGTGGCTGGCGCGGACCCTGCTGGCGACGGGACGCCCGGACGAGGCGGTCGAACGCGCCCGACGGTTGCAGGGGTGGGCCCGCGAGCGGGGGTACGCCCTGGTCGAGGCCGAGGCGTTGCACCTCGTGGGGGTGGCCGCCCCGGGGCGGGTCACGTCCGACGACCTGGCGCGGTCCGACGAGCTGGCGATCCGCTGCCCCAACGTGCTGGCGGACCTCTTCGCGACCCACCTGCGTGCCGTTGCTCGAGGGGACGACCCGGTGCGTTCGGCGACCGAGCAGCGCCTGGCCGGGCTCGGGCGGTGGTTGCCCTCCCCGGCTGCCTCCGGTGGTTCGGCGGGGAGCCTGTCGCGGCGTGAGCGGGAGGTGGCGACGCTGGTGGCTGCCGGGTTGCCCTCCTCGGCGATCGCCGAGCGCCTGGCCCTGTCCACACGCACCGTGGAGAGCCACCTGGGCCGGATCTACACGAAGCTCGGCGTCAGGCGCCGCGCTGACGTGGGAGCGGCGCTGCAGGACTCGGGCGTCCACGGACCCGTGGTCCGCAGCGACTGACCTGGCTCGGCCCGGCGGGCCCGTTTCCGGACCCGCCGAACCACCCCCCGTGCTCGTGCGGCGGCTGAACGGTGCCCCCCACCTCACCCGCCTGTGCACGTGGGCCCGCGGTCCACGGACGTGCCGGACCTCGGGTACCCCAGCACGAGGGTGCCGTGCGGACGGTGTGCCCACATCGGTAATCGGTACTCAATTCCGTCCGGTGGCGACGTGGGCCCCCAGTCCGCTGCCGCCTAGGATCTCCCCGTGAGCGGCACCCTCGTAGCGAAGGACCTGGCCGGGGGTCACGGCCACCGCACCCTCTTCGAGGGGCTCGACCTGACGGTCTCGCCGGGCGAGGTCGTCGGGGTGCTGGGCGCCAACGGGTCGGGCAAGTCGACGCTGCTGCAGATCCTCGCCGGGCGTCTCGAGCCGCTGGGCGGCAGCGTCCACCTCGCGCCGGCCGACGCGTTCGTCGGCTGGTTGCCCCAGGAGCACGAGCGCCTCGAGGGCGAGACGGTCTCCGGGTACGTCGCCCGCCGTACGGGGGCCGCCGAGGCGACGGCTCGGATGGAGGAGACGGCGGCCGCGCTGGGCTCCGACGAGCCGGGCGCCGACGACGCGTACGCGGTGGCCTTCGACCGCTGGATGGCCAGCGGCGCCGCCGACCTCGACGACCGCCTGCCGGGCGTGCTGGCCGACCTCGGCCTCGACGTGGGTGCTGACGCGCCCATGACGGGCCTGTCGGGTGGGCAGGTCGCGCGGGTCGCCCTGGCGGCGCTGCTGCTGAGCCGCTTCGACGTGGTGCTGCTCGACGAGCCCACCAACGACCTCGACCTCGCCGGGCTGGAGACTCTGGAGACGTTCGTACGGGGACTGCGCGCGGGTGTCGTGCTGGTCTCCCACGACCGCGAGTTCCTGGCGCGGTGCGCGACCCGCATCGTCGAGCTCGACCTGGCGCAGAACGAGGTGACCGTCCACGACGGCGGGTACGAGTCGTTCCTCGTCGAGCGGGCGACCGCGAAGCGGCACGCGCGGGAGGCGTACGAGGAGTTCGCCGACAAGAAGGCCGACCTGGTCTCCCGCGCCCGCACCCAGCGCGAGTGGTCCTCCCAGGGCGTGCGCAACGCGATGAAGAAGTCGCCCGACAACGACAAGGTGCGCCGCAAGGCACAGAGCGAGTCGAGCGAGAAGCAGGCGCAGAAGGTGCGCCAGATGGAGTCCCGCATCGCCCGGCTTGAGGAGGTCGCCGAGCCGCGCAAGGAGTGGGTGCTGCAGTTCGACATCGCCGCGGCGCCCCGCGGGTCGTCGGTCGCCGCCACGCTCGACGCTGCGGTCGTGCGCCGTGGTGATTTCACGCTCGGCCCGGTCTCCCTGCAGGTCGCGGCCGGCGACCGGATCGGCATCACCGGCCCCAACGGTGCCGGCAAGTCGACCCTGCTCAACCTCCTGCTCGGGGAGATCGGGCCCGACGAGGGTCGCGCCTCGCTGGGGGCCACCGTCGCGATCGGCCGGATCGACCAGGCCCGGACCGGGCTGGCCGACGACCTGGCGCTGGGCGACGCGTTCGAGGCGGTCCTGCCCGACTTGGCGCCCGCGGACGTGCGCACCCTGCTCGCCAAGTTCGGCCTCAAGGCGGACCACGTCGCCAGTCGGGTCGGACGCCTCTCCGGCGGTGAACGGACCCGGGCGGCGATGGCGCTGCTGCAGGCGCGCGGGGTGAACCTGCTCGTCCTGGACGAGCCCACCAACCACCTCGACCTTCCCGCGATCGAGCAGCTCGAGCAGGCGCTGGCCTCGTACGAGGGGACGCTGCTGCTGGTCTCCCACGACCGCCGGCTCCTGGACAACGTACAGCTGGAGCGGCGCTGGGAGGTCGACGGCGGCCAGGTCGTCGTCGTGCGCTGAGGTCTCAGCGTCGCGCGTACCGGGCGATGAGCCGCCAACCCAGCAGCGTCGCCGCGTTGAAGAGGGTCGCGACGACGATGAACGGGGTGGCGGTGCCGTCGCCGCTGACCTTGCGGATCACCATGCCCGCGGCGACGGTGATCACCCAGACCAGCAGGCCGGAGAGGATCTCGTCGGCCCGCCGCCCGGCCGCCAGGAGCACGCCGTGCGCACCGAGGAGCGCCAGGAGGAACGGCCAGGCGGTGCTGACGACGCCGGCCGGGGTGAGCTCGTCGGCGTGCGTCCAGTAGCCGATCGCCGCGAAGACGACGACCAGCACGGCGTCGATCCCGAGGACGGCAGCGCGGGAGAGCGGTCGGGCGGGGGCGGGGGCGGTGCCGGTCATGTCCCGATTGTGACAGCCGGGCACCCGGCGTTCTCGAACCCGGGTCGCCACCCCTCGCGGCACCGGCCCGAACCTCAAGATTGGCTCAAAACGACTCGTCGGGTGCCGCCCGCTGGCAGCGTTCGCCCGTCAGGACGGCCCCGTCCTGCGTGACCCGGACAGAGTCCCATGGAGCACACCAGCCCGACCAGTCGCCGTACGGTCGTCCGCGCGGCGGCGTGGAGCGTGCCGGCGGTCGGAGCGGTCAGCGCGGCCCCGGCCTTTGCCGCTACCACGCCCTTCGTGCCGGAGACGGGCGCCTTCCTGATGGCCACCGGAGCTGTGTCGGGCGCGTCGCGCGACACGTTCACGGTGACGTCGACCGGCGTCGCGGACCCGATCACGCTCACCGTCAGGGTGGCTGAGCTGTTGAACACCGCGGCGCTGGGGGCGTACGAGGGTGCCAACCGGAACTTCGACGTGGTGCCGATCGACGAGGCCGGTGCGGCCGCGCCGCAGAACGGCCTGCTGCTGCAGTTCCACCACACGGGGGACTACACGTACCAGACCCGGTACAGCCTCCAGTTCAGCCGACCCGTGACCAGTCTGCGGTTCCGCGTCGCGGGGTTGTCGTCCTACCGGATCCAGGAGGCGGTGGAGATGCGGCCCGCTCTCGCCGCCGCCGGGTCGGGGGTCGCAGTCAGCGACTACGGCACCTCGACGATGCTGGTGTCCAGATGGGAGTACCAGAGCGCTGGGCTGCCCTCGGACCCGGTCTGCCAGACCGTGCTCACGGGCGGCAGCACGTACAGCTCCCTGAGGCTGGACGCGTGGCGAGCGGGCGGCTGGGGGGCAGTGGCGGACTCGACGTTCGAGGCGTACCTCGGCGACATCTCCTTCACCACCGTCGGACCGTGACGTCGGACCGGAGAGGATGACCCCATGACTGTCTTCCGCCCCGGTTGGGACGCCCTGCCCGCCCCGCTCGCCGCGTTCTACGCCGAGTACCAGCTGAACACCCTCACCACGCTGCGCCCGGACGGCCGGCCGCACGTGGTGCCGGTCGGGGTGGCCCTGGACCCCGAGCAGGGATGCGCGTGGGTGATCACCCGCGACGGCTCGCGCAAGGTCCGCAACCTGCGCGCCGCAGCCGAGTCCGGTACGCCCGGGCACGTCGCCGTCTGCCAGGTCGACGGGCCGCGGTGGTCCACGATCGAGGGCCGCGGCACGGTGCTCATGGACGACGCCTCCACGACGCGGGCGGTGGGGCTCTACTCCGCGCGGTACGGCCGGGAGGCCGACAACGGCCCGGACCGGGCCGTGATCCGGATCGAGGTCGACCGGTTCGTGCACGGCCCGGCGCTCCTGGGCTGAGGACGGCCTGCCGCGCTGCCTCAGGGCTCGCTCAAGGTTTGCCCAAGAAGGGCGGCCCCGGGACCACCCAGTGGCAGGGTCGTACTCACGGGGGCCGAGTGGTCCCCGCGATGTGAGGTGGCCAGATGCGGTGGACCGACGTCGACGGCGATCGGGACACGGTGGAGGTGGGAGCGGGATGATCCCCTCGTTCCCGTCCGGCTTCCGGCCGCCCCCGCCCACGGGTGCGGGAAGTGTCGGTGGCCGGTGGCAGAGTGACGACGTGGCGAAGAAGATCGAGCGTCCCTTGGTCCCCGAGGAGTGGGTGCTGCGCGTCGGCGCGACCCTGCTCCCGCTGCCCGAGGTGTACGAGGAGAACGCCTGGGTGGGCACCCGCTGGAGGGTGCGTGGTGCCACGGTGGCCCACGTGTTCGGTGGTGAGGACCAGCTGTACCGGATCACGTTCCGCGGCGAGCCCGGCGAGGTGGCCGCGTTCGCGCACCTGGGCGAGCCGTACTTCAAGGTGGAGTGGGGCGACAACGTCATCGGGATGGTGCTCGACGAGGACACCGACTGGGAGGAGCTCGCCGAGCTGCTCACCGACTCCTACTGCCTGCAGGCTCCGGCCGGCCTGGCCGAGCAGGTGTCGCGGCCTCCGGCGACCGGCTCCTGAGCCGGTACGTCGCCGTGGGCGTCATGGGGATGCCCGCCACGTGGGAACGCGCGCCGATCCGTCCTACCGTCGGGTAGGCATCGGGCAGGATGTGACCCATGACTCAGACCACGCCTGCCGTCGAGCTCGTCCACTACGAGAGCGCCGACGGCATCGCCACGATCACCCTCGACAGCCCGCACAACCGCAACGCGTTGAGCACCCAGCTGGTCACCGAGCTGTTCGCCGCGGTGGAGCGCGCGGGGGCCGACGCCGAGGTGCGCGTGGTGCTGGTGCAGAGCTCCGGCAAGGTGTTCTGCTCGGGCGCTGACCTGTCCGAGGCGTCGACGGTCGGGATGGAGGCCGGCACCCGGCGGATCATCCAGCTCCAGCGGCTCATCGCGACGCTCGACAAGCCGGTCGTCACCAAGAACCTCGGGGCCGTACGCGCCGGTGGCATCGGCATCATCGCCTCCGCCGACGTCGCGATCAGCGCCGAGGAAGCCACGTTCGCGCTGACCGAGGTCAAGCTCGGCCTCGCCGCCGCGATCATCTCGCTCACCGTCTTCCACCGGATGCACAACCGCGCCGCCGCGCTCACCGCCCTGGGCGGCGAGGTGTTCAGCGGCGCCGAGGCTGCCGCGTACGGGTTGGTGACGAAGGCGGTGCCCGCCGCCGACCTCGACGACGAGGTGGCGAAGGTCTGCGCGAGCCTGGCCACCGGCGCCCTGCAGGGCCTGCGGGAGACGAAGAAGATCCTCAACGCCGACCTGGTCGCCACGATCGACGCCAAGGGCGAGGAGATGGCGACCCTCTCGGCGCGCCTCTTCGGCTCCGACGAGGCGCGCGAGGCGATGACGGCGTTCCTGTCGCGGCCCAAGGGCTGAGGTCGCCGGGCGGGCGTCATGCGTACGGGGGTCGCGCCCGCCTTGCGTCATCCCGATGCGCACCTATAGGTGCGGGTTCGTATGACGCAGGCCGGCTGGCGGAGGGCCTCGTATGACGCGCGCCGTCGCGCGGAGGGTTCGTATGACGCACCCCCGGCACCCCGGGCGCCCCCCGCACCCCCGGCAAGAAAGTTCCGCACGACAGGCAACCCCGTGAACACCCCACCGGGTATCAACGGTCATGACAGCAACGATCGCCACGACGGCGACCCACGACCGCTCGGGAGGGTCCGTGAGCACGTCCGACGACTTCGACGCGTTCGTCGCGGCCCGCTCGTCGGCGCTGCTGCGGACCGCCTACCTCCTCACCCGTGACCACGGGCTCGCCGAGGACCTGCTGCAGACCTCGCTGACCAAGGCGTGGTTCGCCTGGGGCCGCGTCGACGGCGACCCCGAGCCGTACGTCCGCCGCATCCTCGTCAACACGTACGCCAGCTGGTGGCGCCGCAGGTGGAACGGGGAGCGCGCCACCGACCGGCTGCCCGAGTCGCCCGGGCCCGACGAGTCGGCCGGTGCGGACGCCAGCCACGACCTGTGGCAGGCGCTGGGACGCCTGCCCCGCAGGCAGCGGGTCGTGGTGGTGCTGCGCTTCTTCGAGGACCTCTCGGTCGCGGAGACGGCCGCCG
>NZ_JBJEHY010000235.1:0-5142 GCF_051876515.1 Nocardioides sp.
CTCACGGTGCTCCTGCTCCGGGCCCCGGCAGCGCTGACGCTCCTGACCGTGGCGGGAGCCGGCCTGCTCGGTGCCGCGTGGCTGGGGCGCCGCGGGCGCGGCCCACGGCACCTGCTGCCATCGGCGTCGGCCCTGCTGGCGGCGACGGCGGCGCTGCTCGGCGTGGCATCAGTCAGCGCCCTGCACGTGCGTGCCGTGGCGGCGTCCCCGGTCGCCGGGCTCGCCGAGGAGCGGGCCGTGGTCGGCGTGACGTTCCAGGTCGCCTCGGACCCTCGCGAACGGTCCGGCACCTACGGCCCGCAGTGGGTCTTCCGCGCCGACGTGGTCCGTGTCGAGGGCCGCGGTCGGGCGTGGGACCTGGACACCCCGGTCGTGGTGCTGGCCGACTCCGCGTGGGCGGGAGTGCGGCTGGGGCAACGGGTCCGCGCCTCGGCCCGCCTCGCCCCGGGGGAGCGGGACGTCGCGGCCCTGGTGGCGCCCCGCGCAGCACCCGAGGTCGCGCGGGCGCCCCGCCCGTGGTGGGACGCCGCCGCGAGTCTGCGCTCCTCGGTCCGTACGGCCGTCGCCGACCGCGGGCAGCACGAGCGCCAGCTCATGCCCGCCCTCGTCGACGGCGACGACTCCGGACTGGACGAGGAGGTGGCCGAGCAGTTCCGCGCCACCGGACTGACCCACCTGCTCGCCGTCTCCGGGACCAACCTGACGATCGTGGTCGGCGCACTGCTCGTCGTGGGACGGTGGCTCGGTGTACGCGGGCGCTGGGCCTGGCTGCTGGGAGCCTGCGGGGTGGTCGGCTTCGTCCTCCTGGCCCGTACGGAACCGAGCGTCGTGAGGGCGGCCGCCATGGGCTCGGTGGCTCTGGTGGGCATGGGGACGAACGGTCTCTCGCGGGGCACGCGGGCGTTGGGCGCGTGCGTCCTCGGGCTCCTGCTCGTCGACCCGTGGCTGGCGGTCTCGGCCGGGTTCGCCCTCTCGGTGCTGGCCACCGGCGGGATCCTGGTGCTCGCCCCGCGGTGGCGCGACGCCCTGGCGTCGTGGACGCCGCGGTGGGTGGCGGAGGCGGTCGCGGTGCCGTTGGCCGCCCAGGTCGCCTGCACCCCGGTCGTGGCCGGCATCTCGGGTCAGGTGTCGCTGGTGGCGGTGGCCGCGAACCTGCTGGTCGCGCCCGTCGTCGCACCCGCCACGGTGCTCGGCCTGCTGGGCGGTCTGGTCGGTCTCGTGTGGGCAGCAGCGGGCGAGGTCGTCGCGGCGCCCGGCGCGTGGTGCCTCACCTGGGTGGTCGTGGTGGCGCAGCACGGTGCAGCTCTCCCCACGCCGTCGGTCGGATGGGGGACTGGCGTCGTCGCGCTCGGCGTGCTCACCCTCCTCTGCGTCGGCTTCACCCTCGTCGCGCCGGGGCTCCTGCGCCGCCCGGTGTGGGTGCTCGTGGCCTGCGGGGTGCTCGTGGTGGCGGTGACGGTACGTCCGCCCACGCCCGGGTGGCCGCCGCCGGGGTGGGTGGCGGTCATGTGCGACGTCGGGCAGGGCGACGCGCTGGTGCTCAACGCGGGCGACTCCTCCGCGGTGCTCGTGGATGCCGGGCCGGACCCGGTGGCCGTCGACCGTTGCCTGCAGCGGCTCGGCGTACGACGCCTGCCGCTGGTGGTGCTGACCCACTTCGACGCCGACCACGTCGACGGGCTGGTCGGCGCGCTCGACGGGAGACAGGTCGGCACGGTCGTCGGCAACACCGTGCCGGAGCCGGACCACGGCTACGACGGCGTCGTGCAGGCTCTGGGGAGGGCTCCGGAGGTGGTGACGGCCGGTCGGGTCGCCGCCGTGGGCCAGGTCCGGCTGCACACCCTCTGGCCGCCGCCGCAGGGGGCTCCCGGCAGCAGCGCAGCCGGCAACCCCAACGACGCCAGCGTCGTCGCGGTGGCCGAGATCGGTGGTGTACGTCTCCTGCTGTGCGGCGACGTCGAACCACCGGCGCAGGCCGCTCTGGCCCGCACCGTGGGAGCCGTCGAGGCCGACGTGCTCAAGGTCCCGCACCACGGCAGCCGCCACCAGGATCTCGACTGGCTCCTGGGCACCGGCGCGGGCGTCGCGCTGGTCGGGGTGGGGGAGGACAACACCTACGGCCACCCGTCCGCCGACGTCCTGACGGCGCTCGAGGGGGCCGGAGCCGTGGTGGGGCGGACCGACCGCGACGGCGACCTGGCGGTGGTGCCGGGCAACAGCGGCGTACGCCTGCTCGCGCGCACCGCACTGGGCACCCGTCCTGTCGGTGCGGACGACTAGGGTGTGCACACCATGGCATCCACCCCCAGCGCAGCGCAGGTCCTCGGTCAGGTCGTCCTGGTGACGGGCAAGGAGGAGTTCCTCTCCGAGCGCACGGTCCGCTCCGTGCTCGACGCCGTCCGCACCTACGACGCCGAGGCCGAGCTCAGCGAGGCCGTCGGGGCCGACCTGACGCTCGCCCAGCTGGGGGAGATGTCCGCACCCTCACTGTTCTCGAGCACCCGCTGCGTCGTCGTGCGCCAGCTGGAGAACCTGCCCGACGAGTCCGTCGACGGCCTCGTCGACTACTGCGCGGCACCCGTCGACGACGTGGCCCTCGTCCTGGTCCACTCCGGGGGCCAGAAGGGCACCGGAGTCCTGACCAAGCTGCGCAAGCTCAAGGGCACCGTCACCGAGGTCAAGTCCGAGGAGATCAAGCCGCGCGAGCTGCCCGCGTACGTCAGCTCCGAGGTGGCCAGCCACGGTGCCCGCATCGCGTCCGAGGCCACCACGTACCTCATCCAGGCGGTCGGCAACGACCTGCGCGCGCTGGCCGCCGCCGCCCACCAGCTCGTCTTCGACTTCCCCGGGCAGCAGATCAGCGAGGAGATGGTCAAGCGCTACTTCGGCGGCCGGGCGGAGGCCAAGTCCTTCGACATCGCCGACGCCGCGTACGCAGGCAAGCGGGCCCAGGCCCTCGAGGAGCTCCGCTGGGCGCTGGAGGGCGGCACCCCGACCGTGCTGATCACCTCCGCCATGGCGCTCTCCGCCCGGCGCATCGCCCGCTTCCTCGGCGCCCCGCGTGCGATGAGGGACGCCGACCTCGCCAAGGAACTCGGGGTCTCCCCGTGGGGCGTCAAGAGCGTCCGCAACGCCGCGCACCGGTGGGACGAGGCGTCGATCTCCGTGGCGCTGCGCGAGGTCGCCGTCGCCGACGCCGACATCAAGGGCCAGGCCCACGACGCGCACTACACCCTCGAACGGCTCATCCTCACCGTCTCCGGCCTCGCCCGCGGCCGGCGCTGACCGCACGCCCCCGGCCTCCCGGGCCGGGTCGGGGAGGCCGGGACATGCGAACGGCCCGCCAGGTCACACCTGACGGGCCGTACGGAAGTCTGTGACTCAGAGCGAGGCAGCCTGCTTGGCGATCGCCGACTTGCGGTTGGCGGCCTGGTTCTTGTGGATGACACCCTTCGAGGCGGCCTTGTCCAGCTTGCGCAGGGCGTCCTTGGCGGCCACGCCGGCGGCGTCCTTGTCACCCGCGTCGACGGCGGTGCGGAACTTGCGGACGGCGGTCTTCAGCGCCGACTTGACGGCCTGGTTGCGCTGGCGCGCAGCCTCGTTCTGCTTGTTGCGCTTGATCTGGGACTTGATGTTCGCCACGGAAGAAAAACCCTCTTGTGTAGACCTGGTCAGGAAAGTGCTTGTGCTGTCGGCTGCTACGTAGCCCTTGTCAGGCAACCCGGGAGAGGGCCGGAGCCAGACATGCAAGCCAAGAGGCTACCAGCGGGCGGGACCCACGCTCAAATCAGGTGGGCGTCACGACCAGCCGCGCCGCTCGCACAGCCACTCCCAGCAGACCTCGCCCTGCCACTGCTGGTGGCGTCGGACGTACGGGGAGTTGCGCGGCACGGGGTCGCCGGCGGACTTGAGGAAGTAGCCCGTGACCAGGGCCAGCACGGCGTCGAACGACTCGGCCGGCACCTCACGCAGCAGCCGGCGGGTGGAGAGGGCCTGCTCGACGTCGAGCCCGTCGCCGCGCGGACCGATCAGCGCCAGCAGGGAGTCCAGCCACGGCGCTCCGGTGCACAGCCAGTTCCAGTCGCACAGCCAGGCCTTCCCGTCAGCGTCGACGAGCAGGTTGTCCGCCCGTACGTCGGTGTGCACGACGGCGTCCCCGGCGGTGTGGCGGGCGAAGTCGGCCGCCAGCTCAGCGGCCTCCTCGACGTGGTCCGCGGCCGAGGGCACCTCGAACGCGCCCCAGAACGTGGGCCAGTCGGCGACGTCGTCGGCGAAGGAGTCCAGCCGCATCGCCGGCGGTGCCGGCGTCAGCGCGTCGGCGACCACCTCCAGGGCGTCCAGGCACGCCTCCAGGTCGGCCGGCGACCACGGCCGCGCCACGGTGGCGCCGGGTACGTACGCCGTCTCGAGGGCCACCCAGTCGTCGTCGGCCTCGCACCACACCAGGTGCGGGGCCGGAACGCCTCGGGGGACGTGGGCCAGCTTCTGGGCCTCCAGGCGGTACGACTCGGCGAACGGGCGCTGCGCCTTGACGGAGGCGGCCTTGACGAAGTGACGGCTGCCGTCGGCGCAGGTCAGCACGCTCGCGAAGCCGGGCGTGAACCCGGCGCCCTGCGAGGCGGCGCCGACGACCTTCGACCCGATGCGACGCTCCACCCGTGCGCGCAGGGCCGGCGGCAGGTGCTGCCACTCGAGGCGGCGCGCGGTGGCGTGCGGGGGTGCGGGGTAGGAGCCGGCGGTCATGGCGACATCCTGCCGTGCCGGGTCGACTGTTCGACCCCGCGGGCACGGTCGTCGCCCCTACCCTGTCGCCCATGCCGACCCCGCGCGTGACGAGCGCCACTCCCGTCCCTCCGGCCCGCGACGCCGACGTGATCGTGGTCGGCAGCGGCTTCGGCGGCGCCGTGAGCACGCTCCGGCTCACGGAGGCGGGGCACCGGGTGCTCGTCCTGGAGAAGGGGCGCCGGCACAGCGACGAGGACCTGCTGCGGGCCCGCCGGGACCCCCGCGCGTACCTCTGGCAGCCGGCCGCGGGCCTGCGCGGCTTCTTCTGGCAGCGGATCCTGCGCCACGTCGCCGTCATCGGTGGCACCGGCGTCGGCGGCGGGTCGATCGTGTGGGCCGGTGTCCTCCTGGAGCCCG
>NZ_JBJEHY010000236.1:0-5085 GCF_051876515.1 Nocardioides sp.
CGTCGCCACACACCCGGCCGTCGCGCAGGTGGCCGTGATCGGAACCCCGCACGAGAAGTTCGGCGAGCAGGTGACGGCTCTCGTGGTGCTGCGCGACGGTGTGGAACTGGACGAGACCGTCGTTGTCGAGATCCAGGCCCTCGTGAAGGAGCGCAAGGGCGCCGTCCAGTCCCCGAAGCAGGTCATCCCTGTCGCGTCGATCCCGCTGACCGGCCTCGGCAAGCCCGACAAGAAGGCGCTGCGGGCGCAGTTCTGGACCGGGGACCGCTCCGTCGGTTGACGTACGCCGACCCACTCGCCCGGCTGGTCACTCCGGCCGGGCGAGCCCGTGGTCGTGCGCGAATACGACCACCTGCACGCGATCTCGCAGACCGAGCTTGCGCAGGATCGACCCGACGTGGGTCTTCACCGTCGACTCGCCGCTGAAGGTCTGGGTCGCAATCTCGGCGTTGGACAGGCCACGGGCCACGGCGTGGAAGACCTCGCGTTCGCGGTCGGTGAGGTCGCCGAAGGCCCTGGGGACTCGCGAGCGAGTGTGGAACTGTCCGTCCATCAGGGCCGCGAGGTCGTCGGGGGCGAGGACCGCGTGCCCCGAGTGGACCGTACGGATCGCGTCCGCGAGCAGGGCCGGCGTTGTTCCCTTGAGGAGGAAGCCGCTCGCGCCCAGCCGCATGGCAGTCGCGGCTCGGTCGTCGAGGTTGAAGGTCGTCAGGACGATCACGCGCACCGGTCGATTCCTGGCGGCGACGCGGTCGGGGGAGAAGATCTGACGCGTGGCCTCCACGCCGTCCATCTCGGGCATCCTGACGTCCATCAGCACGACGTCGGGCTCCGTCTCGGCGACGGCGCGCACGGCGTCGACCCCGTTGTCGACCGAACCCACGACCCTCATCCCGGGCTGGGCGTCGACGATCACTGCGACGCCCTCCCGGAACAGGTCCTGGTCGTCGACCAGCAGCACCCGGATCTCGTCCACGGCTCGTGCCTCCTCGCTCATCGCACTCCTCGGGGCGGATCGATGCGCCCGGGCAGGGGAATCCAGGCCGTCGCGGTGAAGGTGCCCTGAGCCTCACGCACGCGCACGTCCATCCGCCCACCGACCGCGTCGAGCCGGCGGCGCATGCCGGCGAGCCCCTTGCCGGTGCGGGGCGAGGCGGGGGCCGCGCGCAGTTCATCGAGGTGGAGGGGGACGGTCAGGTCTCCCGGCCCCTCCGCCGTGCCCGGCAGGGAGTTGCTGACCTCGATCCGCAGGTCGCCGGCCCAGTGGCGCTCGACCTCGATGGGAGCGTCGGGCCTTCCGTGACGTATGGCGTTGGTGAGCATCTCCTGCAGCACCCGGTGAGCCACCCCGGCGAGGTCGGGAGGGAGGGGGCGCACCGTGCCCGCGTCGATGAAGCGGACGTCGCGGCCGCCCGCGCGTACGCCGTCGAGCAGCGCGGTGAGCGCGTCCTCGGCGGGCGGCAGCGGGTGCGAGCCGGTGTCCTCCAGAACCCTGCGGACGTCCGTCAGGGACGCGCGAGCCGTGTCGACGATCGTGCCCAGTGTGCGGTGGAGCGCATCGGGGTCGTGCTGGTACTGACCTGCCTCGGCCTGGGCGAGGATCACCGTGAGGGAGTGGCCCACCACGTCGTGCACGTCGCGGGCGAGTTGCGCCTGCCCTTCGCGCAGGCTCGCGACCTCGGAGGCTGCGTCGCGTTCTGCCTCGGCAGCAACCTGGGAGCGCGCCGAGTCGTCGGAGGCGCGCTGCAGCCGGACGGCGAGACCCAGCAACCAGGGCACCGAGAGCATCAGCAGGCCGACCGCGCCGAGGACGAGTCGCCATCCCCACGCCGAGTCGTTGACGTAGCGCGCGGCGTCCTGCAGGCCCCACGAACGCAACTGGTCCCAGACGGACCAGGGTGAGTCGTCGATGACGTTGAACATCAGCAGCACGGCGGCCGCGGCCGCGGCCGGGATGCTCAGGGCGCTCAGGGCGAGGGTCCTGCGCGCACCCCAGGCGGCGCAGGCGAAGGCCACGAACGCCACGCCGGCTTGGGCGAGCATGACCGGCGTCGAGGTGAAGAGCTGGAACCCGAGCAAGAGCCACAGGCCCGTGAGCGACCAGCCCGGCCAACGGCCCGCGATCGCGATGAGGGCGGCGGTCGCAAGGGTGACGAGCAGCGGCAGGAGGGCGTCTGACGACAGGGGGTCGTTACGCAGCAGCGGATCGCGAAGGGCCTGGAGGACACCGATGCCGCAGACGAGGGCAGCGGAGGCCACGGCAGCCAGCGTCCGGTTCACCACGACGGCACCTTCTCACGCGCTCGGGCACGCGCGTGAGCGGAGGCGACGAGCGGGCGTTCCACGAAGCGCCAGCTCAAGGCTGCCACGACGACCGTGAGCACGGCGGCGACGAGCGAGCCCGAGGCGCCGTACGGCCGCAGCCACAGGGTCAGCGGGTAGTTCCACAGGTAGGCGCCGTACGAGACCGTGCCCAGGAGCACCAGGCACCTGAGCGCAGGCGGTGTGACCCGGACCCAGTTCCGCCAGCCCAGCAGCAGGGTCACGGTCGCGGTGGCCACGAGGGGCCCGACGACCGTGTACGTCCAGACGTGGCCGCGCACGTCGAGCACTGAGAGGACCAGCAGGATCGCGAGGGCCGCCCCGACCGCTGCGGTCGGTGGGTGGGGCACCCGGTCGCGACCCCAGCGTGCGACCACCCCGATGACGAAGCAGGCGGCCCAGCTGGTCGGGAGCACGTACGCGTTGTCGGGGACCGCTCGCAGCCACCAGCAGGTGGCGGCACAGGCGGCCACCGCCGCCCCGGCTGCCAGCAGGAGCGCGGTGCCCAGACGACCGCGCCGGACGGCGAAGAGGAGCAAGGCAGGCAGCAGCAGGTAGAACTGCTCCTCGCCCGCCAGCGTCCACAGGTGGAACGAGGCCTCGGACGTCTCCGGCCGTCCGGGCAGGTTGGCGGTCCAGGTGAGCGCGACCAGCCAGGTGGTGGGCAGGAGGTCGCGTTCGCCGAGCGGGTCGTGCAGCAGGGTCACGACGGTGACCCCGCACAGCATCACGACGAGCGCCGGCACCAGTCTGCGTGCTCTCCTGGCGTAGAAGGCTCGTAACCGCAGGCTGCCGGTCGCGGCCAGCTCGTCGAGGAGCACGCCGGCGATCAAGTAGCCCGACAGTGCGAAGAACATCACCACGCCCACGACCCCTGCTCCCTCGAAGACCGACGGCGCGGCATGGCGCAGCATCACGAGGGCAACGGCGATCCCTCTCAGAAGGTCGACGGAGTCGATCCGCCGCCTCACGGTTGTGTGCCCGCGAGCGCCCGGACAGACGTTCCACACCGATGCCGTGCCCGGTCCTGGGCGAGGGCGGCGCGCACGAGTTCGGCCACCAGCTCGGCGTACGGGATCCCCGCGTGCGCGAGCATCCGCGGCACCTGCGACTGAGCCGTCATGCCGGGCACCGTGTTGACCTCGTTGAGCAGGAAGCCGTCGGGGGTGAGGAAGAAGTCGATCCGGGCCACTCCGGAACAGCCGAGCGCGGTGAACATCGTGAGGGCGAGCGACTCCAGTTCATCGCGGAGCGGCTCCGAGAGGGGAGCGGGCACGACGAACCTTGCCTCGCCGCCGTACTTGGAGTCGTAGTCGAAGAACCCGGGGACGTCGATCTCCAGGGGTGGCGACACCAGGAGCGAGCCGTCAGCCCGCCGAAGGACTGCCACGTCGATCTCGCGACCGGAGACGAAGACCTCCGCCAGCACCCGGTCGTCGTGTCGGAACGCCTCGTCGAGCGCACGGTCCCAGTCGGCGGGGGTGGCTGCGGGGGAGACTCCCTGGCTCGACCCGCCGGCCACTGGCTTCACCACCGCAGGACCGGGCCACGGATGGGTCTCCCCGCGTCGGAGGAGCCGCCCCGGTGCCACGCGGATGCCAACGTCCTGTGCGACCAGCTTGGTGACCCACTTGTCCATGGCCACGGCTCCGGCGCCGACCCCGGAGCCCACGCACGGCAGCCCGAGCATCCGCGCGAGACCGGCGAGGGTGCCGTCCTCCCCGTCCGGCCCGTGCACCAGCGGGAACAGGACGTCGCAGGCCGCCAGCCGTGCCATCGCCCGCGCGGTGTCGATCACCGTGCCGTCGCGCTCGCACCAGCGTCCGTCCCGGTCCACGTCGAGACGTTCGACGTCGTACGAGAGGCTCAGTGCGGCCTGCACTCCGTCCGCGGTGGCGAGGGAGACCTCGTGCTCGGAGTTCGCCCCACCGCCGATGACCGCGACCCGTCGCCTCATGCTGCACACCCCGCGTGCAGGACGTGGGTGGCGGCGACGCGTTCCACACGACGCCCGATGCCGGTGAGGACCTCGTGCTCGAGCACTCCGGCCCAGACCGCCCAGTCCGTCAGGCGCGGGGCCCCCTTCGCTCCGCCGAAGACGGTGACCACCGTTCCAGGTGCGGGCGCCGACGGCCCGAGGTCGACGACGCACTGGTCCATCGAGACCAGCCCCACCAGCGGTCGCCTCACGCCCGCGACGAGCACCTCGGCCCGGCTGGAGGCGGAGCGTGGGATCCCGTCGGCGTACCCGAGCGGGACGAGGCCCAGCCAGGTCGTCCTCGGGGCCGCGTGGTCGTGGCCGTAGCCGATCGTGGCGCCGGCGGGGACGCGCCGCACCTGCACGACCGGAGCCTCCAGCGTCGCCGAGTGGCGGAGCAGGCCGGAACGGCCAGGATCGATCCCAACGAGTCCGGCGCCGGTGCGCAGCAGGGTGTGGTGGGTCAGCGGCGCACGCAGGGCGGCCGAGGTCGCGGCGAGGTGACGCAGACGTGGCCGGATCCCGTGGCGGGCGGCCGTGCGCAGCGCGCGTTCGTACGTCGCCACCCCGTCACGGTGGCAGGACGCGTCGACGTGGTCCCCGCACCCGAGGTGACCCATGACGCCGACGCACTCGATCAGGCCGGCGCGGGCCGCATCGGCCGCGCGCCCGCACAGCGCCGCCCACTCGGCGGGCGGACAGCCGTCGCGTGACATGCCGCAGTCGGCGAACAGGTGCACGCGCGGCGCCTCCAGCGCCAGCCGTGCGATCAGCGGGGGCAAGGC
>NZ_JBJEHY010000237.1:0-5084 GCF_051876515.1 Nocardioides sp.
TCACGTCGGGCTGGAACGACATCATCAGCAGCACGGCCCACGGAGCAGCAACCGCGAGCCGAGCCCCGTTGACGGTCCACGCCTGCCGCGACTCCAGCTCCGAACGGGTACGTGCGTCGTCCCGCAGGTGGCCCGACAGGCTCCGGAGGAGGCGACCGAGCTCTCCACCTCCGACCTCTCGGGCGATCCGCAGCCCCTCGACGACACGGTCCCCGACCGGGTCGGCCAGCGTCTCCTTGAGCCGGTCGAGCGACTCGCCGAAGCGACCTGTGACCTGGTAGTCGAGGGCGAACTGCTCGAAGGGAGGGCGCAGCACCTCGGGGCCGCTCTCGGCCAGGGACGCCAGGGCGTCGGGGAGCGACATCCCTGCACGCACCGCGCTGGCGAGGTTGTCGACCGTGTCGGGCCACACCTCGGCGAACTCGCGTCGGCGGCGTGCGGCCCGCTGACGCAGCACGGCGACCGGGAGGTACGCGGCCATCAGCGCGAAGGCCACCGAGACGGGCCAGGTGCGCGAGGTCGTCTGGAGGACCAGGAGCGTGACGCCGCCCAGCGCGGCGCACAGGAGGAGCACGGAGGTGACCGAGGTGGCTCCCAGGCCGGCAGTGGTCAGCAGCGTCGCCAACCGTCCGGGCCGGCGCGGAGCGCGCGGGGACGCAGGCATCGTGAAGGCCGACCAGACCAGCAGCAGTCCCAGCCCCACACCCAGCCCGACCAGTGCGCCCATCAGCGGGCCCCCTCGAGCACATGGTGGACGTCGATCCCGACGCGGGTGAAGCGTTCGACGCCGGCCGGCATCCCGCCGCTGCGGCGCAGCTCGTCGCCGCGCCGCTCGAAGATCGGCTCGACCTCGATGATGTCGTTCTCCACCCGACCGGGGACGGCGACGATCTCGTTGACCCGGCGGGTGCCGTGCGCGTCCACCCCCAGGTGGACCACGAGGTCGACGGCGCTGGCGACGGTCGGCACGACGAACCCGGCCGAGATGTTCTCGCCGGCCAGCAGCGGCAGCGTGCACATCTTGACCAGCGCCTCGCGGGCGCTGTTGGCGTGCAGGGTGCACATCCCGGGGAGACCGGAGTTGAGCGCCAGCAACAGGTCGAGGCACTCCTCGGCCCGGACCTCGCCGACGATGACCCGGCTGGGCCGCATCCGCAGCGACTCCTTGACCAGGTCGCGCAGGCGGATCTCGCCGGTGCCCTCCAGACCGGCCTGGCGGGTCTGCATCGGAACCCAGTCGGGATGGTGGAACTTGAGCTCGAAGACCTCCTCGACGCTGATCACCCGCTCACCACCGGGGATGGCGGAGGCAAGGCAGTTGAGCAGGGTCGTCTTGCCCGCCTGTGTTCCCCCGGCGACCAGGACGTTGAGCCCGGCCCGCACCGACGCCTCCAGGAAGGCTGCCGCCGGGGCGGTCATCGACCCCAGGGCGACCAGGTCACTGAGCCGAGCCGCGCGGAGCACGAACTTGCGGATGTTGACCGCCGTGAAGCCGCGGCTGATGCCCTCGAGCACCACGTGCAACCGGTGCCCCTGCGGAAGCATCGCGTCGACGAACGGGCTGGACAGGTCGAGACGCCTGCCACTGGCCTTGAGCATGCGCTCGACGATCTCGTGCACCTGAGCGGTCGTGAGCCGTACGTTGGTCAGCTCGTGCCGGCCACGACGGGCGACAAAAACCCTGGACGGGTCGTTCACCCACACCTCCTCGACCTCTGGGTCGTCCAGGAACACCTGCAGCGCACCGAACCCGGCCAACCGCGCCACCAGCTCGGCCGCTGCCCCGTCCGGGTCCACGAGCGGCACCACGGCGCCGGTCATGCTGCGTACGTCGTGCTCGCGCACCACCTGCTCGGCCAGCTCGCGGACCCGCGCAGCGTCACGTTGCGGGTCGATCCCGCTGGCGCGCACGGCCACGCGCAGCTGCTCGTCGAGCAGCAGCAACGAGCCGTCGTCGTTGGCCGCCGGCCGGTCGTGCGGCGGCGAGTACCCGTGCTCCGTGGCACGCGTCAGCGTCATTGAGTCCCCCGTACCCGAGTGAGGTTGTCGGCGGAGACGCTAGCGAGCAGACGGCCGCCGCGGGGGCCGCGAGGTCCAGCCTGTGGATAACTGTCTGGACCGCCAGATCTGTGGAGAGTTTCTGGCTCACCGACGGTTCAGCCGGTCTGGACGGGGGTAGGGAGCCCGCACGAAGACCCACCGTCGAGGAGGTGCCGTGGAACAGGTCCACGTGATGCACGAGGCCTTCGCCAAGGCGAGGACCAACGTCTCCGACGCGCAGGAACGACTGCGCAACGACCGCGACCGGATCGACCGTCGCGTCACCGGTTTCCTCGGCACCGGCTGGACCGGCGAGGCCGCCGACTCCGTCGTCGACGCCTGGGACGACTGGAAGGTCGCCGCCGGCGAGGTCCTCGAGGGGCTCGTCGCCATGGGCGTGCTGCTCGAGGCCACCCACCGCGACTTCGTCGAGGCCGACGACGCCTCCCAGGAACGCCTCGACCAGCTCGCGGCCCGCATCGTCGACAGGCTCGGGTGATCACCGTGGGACAGGCACGACACTTCACCGTCGACCTCAGCGAGCTCGACGCCGTCATCGGCGACCTCGAGTCGACCGAACGGGCCCTGGAGTCGCTCACCGACGACCTCGAGAAGCAGGTCAAGGCCCTGCAGTCGGTCTGGGAGGGGCTCGCCGCCGAGGCGCAGGCCGAGGCCCACCAGACCTGGGAGGACGGCATGCGCGGCATGCGCCGGGCGCTCGCCTCGCTGCGCGCGGCCAGCCGCGACGCCCACGGCAACTACACCTCCGCCGCCACCTCCAACGTCTCGATGTGGGAGCAGTTCTCATGAGGGTCGAGGTCGACACCGGGAGCTACTGGAACGCCGCCACCGTCCTGGACGGCGCCAACGGCTCCGCCGCCAGCACGTACGACACCCTCATCGGCAAGCTCAGCGGGTTCGCCGGGATGGGCGGCGACGACAAGTCCTCGGAGGACTTCGTCGCCAACTACGACGGCGGTGCGGCCGCCACCGTCGGGGCCATCTCCGACCTCGTGACCGCGCTCGGCTCCCTGGCCGTGGCCGCCGACGCCTCGGCCACCAACCACGCCGACGCCGACTCCGGCTCCGTGTACGCCCGCAACGCCGCCTCCGACGGCGGGCACACCGCCGTCGACCCCGTGGTCGTGGCCCCGTACACCCCGCCGAGCGCGCTGGGGGCCGACAGCCAGGACACGCCCCAGTTCTGGGACATCATGATGGACTACCTCGAGGGGTGGGCCTGGCCCTCGGCCGACACCGGCCGGCTCAAGGAGGCCGCCTCCGCGTGGGACGCCGCCGCGTCCGGCATCGAGGCGCTGGCCTCCAGCTTCGACCTCGCTGACGCAGACCTGGGCCTGCAGCGCTCCCCGGAGATCGGCAAGGCCCGCAGCTCGGTCAAGGAGGTAAAGACCGGGGCCGCCGACATCGCCGCCGCCTGCCGCGAGCTCGCCACCGCCTGCCGCGACTACGCCAACCAGGTGGAGTCCACGCGGGAGACCGTCAAGGGGCTCATGAAGGACCTCGCGATCGAGGTCGGCATCACCGCGGTGGCCGCCGGCATCGGCAGCTTCTTCTCCTTCGGTGCCGCCGCGGGTGGAGGTGCCGCACTCATCGCGGCCCGGGCCGCCAACTACGCGCGGCGCATCATCACCGCGATCACCGCGATCCGCGCGGTGCGTGCCGTCCTCACGGTGGCGCGCACCATCGACAAGCTCACCGACGTCACCCGGATCCTGCGCAAGTTCAAGGCCGCGCGCCGGATGAAGGGCCGCGTCTCCGGCAAGCTCCCCGACACGGGCAAGCCCGGCTCGTACGGCTACGACAAGGACGGCAAGCGGCTCCCGTACGCCAACAACCGTCCCTCGTACGACAAGGACCAGGTCAACAAGGTCTGGGACAAGGCCAAGGACGAGAACGGCGAGGTGTGGGTCCTCGACAAGGACGGCAAGCTCGTCAAGATCGACTGGAAGCCCGGCGACCCGCAGACCGGGAAGTGGGACATGGGCCACCTTCCCGGCGAGGAGTACCGCCACCTGCGCGACGAGTACCTGTCGGGGAAGATCTCCAAGGAGGAGTTCCTGCGGCGGTACCGTGACCCCGACAACTACGAGGTCTCGCACCCCGGCAGGAACCGCAGCCACCAGGACGAGGAAGGCCCGTTGACCGGGCCGAGGAAGTAGCAGCAGCGCATGGGACTGTTCAACCGCGGTGCACCGCGCGACACCAACGCCCTCTACGCGGCGCTGACCCACGGCACCCTCGGCGACCTCGAGCGGGTGTACGAGGCCAAGCACGCCAACTACGACGGGTTCGCCTCGGGCTCCCTGCTCGAGCTGGCGCTGACCAACCCCGACCACGGTCAACGCGTCGCGCTGGCCACGCGCCTGCTCGACGACGGCGCCGACGTGAGCCACGGCCAGCCGCTGCACCGCCTGCTGGGCCGCAACGACCACGACGTCGCCGCGGAGGCGCCCCTGCTGGCCCGCATGCTCGACGCCGGCGCGGACGTCAACGAGGTGATCGAGAAGTTCGGCACCCCGCTGGAGACGATCGCCGCCAAGTTCAAGTTCAGCGACGCGACGCTGGCCCCGTTCTACGAGGTGCTGCTCGCGCGGCCCGACCTCGACCTGCTCCGACCCAGCGAGTACGGCCGTACGGTCCTGGGCAACCTGCGCATGTGGGCCGCCAAGCGTGGCGACCTCGTCGCCCGCGCCGAGCAGGTCCTGGCCGAACGCGGCATCCCCGTCCCGCCCGAGGAGTCCTGATGACCACCGAGTTCATCCCCGGCGCCGGCGCCTGCCTGGCGTCGAAGAACGTCGTCTCCCGCGTCGGGCGGGTCAAGTGGATGGTCCGCGAGGAGTCGCAGGCCGCCGCCGACAACGGGTGGCGGATCTTCAGCGACATCGACTCCTCGGAGTACCTCTCCGACGCCGACAACCTGACCATCGTCAACTTCAACACGCTCTGCGAGATCGAGCCGGCGCTCATCGGCATCTGGAACCTGCCCGTCGGCTCCGACCTGCAGATCGTCGACGAGGGCGACG
>NZ_JBJEHY010000238.1:0-20443 GCF_051876515.1 Nocardioides sp.
GGGCGGCGCACTCGCGGAAGCGGGAGGCGAACAGTGCACTCCCGCCGACCTCGGTGGTGACGACCTGCTCGATCTCGTCCGGGTCGAAGGCGATCAGCTCGGCCGTGGGTGGCTCCGCGTCCGTGTCGGGCACCCGCAGCACGATGCCGTCGTCGGAGGAGACGGCCTGTCCGTCGATGTCGTGACGCTCCCGCAGGCGTGCGTTGATCGCCAGCGCCCAGGGAGCGTGCACGGGGGTGCCGTACGGGGAGTGGACCACGATCCGCCAGTCGCCGAGCTCGTCGCGGAACCGCTCGACCACGATCTGCTGGTCGTGCGGGACGACGGCCGTGGCCTCGGCCTGCTCGGTCAGGTACGTCACCAGGTTGGTGGCCGCGTGCTCGTCCAGCCCGATCGCTCGCGCGGACTCCACGGCGCGCGGGGCGGGGGCGGCTGACAGCTCACGGTTGAACGCACCCACCGCCCGGCCCAGCTCGGCGGGGCGCCCGAGCGTGTCGCCCTTCCAGAACGGGAGGCGCCCCGGCACCCCCGGCGCCGGGGTGACCATCACGCGGTCGTGCGTGATGTCCTCGATGCGCCAGCTGGTCGCGCCGAGGGCGAAGACGTCGCCCACCCGCGACTCGTACACCATCTCCTCGTCGAGCTCACCCACCCGCCGCCCGGAGCCCTCCCCGACCAGGAAGACGCCGAACAGGCCGCGGTCGGGAATCGTGCCGCCCGAGGTGACCGCCAGACGCTGAGCCCCCGGACGCCCGGTCAGGGTGCCGGCGACGCGGTCCCACACGATGCGGGGACGGAGCTCGGCGAAGTCGTCGCTGGGGTAGCGCCCGGCGAGCAGGTCCAGGGTCGCCTCGTACGCGCTGCGCGGCAGGCGGGCGAAGGAGGCGGTGCGGGTCACGAGCGTGAACAGCTCGTCCACGTCCCACTCGTCCATCGCGGTGGCGGCGACGACCTGCTGTGCGAGGACGTCGAGGGGGTTGGCGGGGATGCGGAGGCTCTCGATGGCACCGCTGCGCATGCGCTCGACCGCCACGGCGGTCGGGGCCAGGTCGGCGCGGTGCTTGGGGAACAGCACACCGCGGCTCACCTCCCCGACCTGGTGGCCCGCACGGCCGACGCGCTGCAGGGCGCTGGCCACGCTCGGGGGCGACTCGATCTGCACCACGAGGTCGACGGCCCCCATGTCGATGCCCAGCTCCAGACTGCTGGTGGCGACCACGGCGGGGAGACGTCCGCGCTTGAGGTCGTCCTCGATCTGGGCGCGCTGCTCCTTGGAGACCGACCCGTGGTGGGCGCGCGCGACGACCGGGGCAGCCGCGACGGTGGTGCCGGACTGGCCGCCCACCAGACTCGGGCTCGACGCCGGAGGGGCGGCAGGTTGGTCGCCGTCCTCGACCCCGGCACGCTCCGCCGAGATCTCGTTGAACCGGGCGGTCAGACGTTCGGCCAGACGCCTCGAGTTGGCGAACACGATGGTGGAGCGGTGCGCCTCGATCAGGTCGACGACGCGCTCCTCGACGTGCGGCCACAGGGAGCGAGAGCGGGACGGGTCGCCGGACTCCTCGTCGTACTCCGCGGGAGCCGCCATGTCCTCGACCGGAACCACGACCGACAGGTCCCACTGCTTGTCGCTGACCGGGGCCACCGTCTCCACCTCGGCCGCGCCCCCGAGGAAGCGGGCGACCTCCTCGAGCGGACGGACGGTTGCGCTCAGACCGATCCGTTGCGCCGGGCGGTCCAGCAGGGCGTCGAGGCGCTCGAGGCTGACCGCCAGATGGGCACCGCGCTTGGTGCCCGCCACGGCGTGCACCTCGTCGAGAATCACGGTCTCCACCCCGGCGAGGGTGTCGCGGGCCCGGCTGGTCAGCATGAGGAACAGCGACTCGGGGGTGGTGATGAGGATGTCGGGCGGACGGGTGGCCAGGGCCCGCCGCTCCTGGGGCGTGGTGTCGCCCGAGCGGATCCCGACCCGGACGTCGCTGACCTGCTCGCCGAGGCGCTCCGCGGTCTGGGCGATGCCGACCAGCGGGGCGCGGAGGTTGCGCTCCACGTCCACGGCCAGGGCCTTGAGCGGGGACACGTACAGCACCCGGGTGCGGCGGGCCGTCTCGTCCGGGACCGGCGAGTGCAGCAGGCGGTCGAGCGACCACAGGAACGCGCTGAGGGTCTTGCCGCTGCCGGTGGGCGCCACGACCAGAGCGTGGCGTCCCTGGGAGACGGCTTCCCAGGCCCCGGCCTGGGCCGTGGTCGGCGCGGCGAACGCGGCCCGGAACCAGGCGCGCGTGGAGGGGTGGAAGGCACCCAGGGCGGCGACGGTGGCGGCGGTCATCTCGGGCGGACTCCTTCCGTGGCTGGGCGGGGAGTGACATCCTCTCCCATCCCACCGACACTCCTTGCGTTCTCCACCGGCCCGCTCGGTCGGCGCTCTCCACAAGCCGTGGACAGGGCCGTGGTGCGGGAGTGTGGAAACGCGTTGGCTTGGGAAGGAAGCGACACAGGCGGCGACAGGAGGAGCGAGGCATGTACGGAGACACCGCAGTCATTCGTGGGCTCGCCACGCAGATGGACGACCAGGCCAAGGAGATCCGGAGCGAGGCCGACGGCCTGGTCCGCTCGTCCGAGCAGGTGCTGTGGGAGGGACGGGCCGCCGAGGCGATGCGCCAGCGCATGAAGGAGCGCGCGGTCAGTCTTCGGGAGACCGCGACCGAGCACGAGGACGCCGCGCAGGCCCTGCGCTCGCACGCCGACAACGTCGACCGCCTCAAGGCGCTCATCGACTCCATCGCCCGCAAGGTCCAGGGCCTGATCGAGGGAGCCAAGTCGCGGCTCGCCTCGCTGGCCCAGACGGCGGTGGACAAGCTCACCGACGTCCTGCCCGACCCCTTCGACGACTTCCTCGCCCGGTTCACCCCACCACCCCCTGGACACAAGGACTGGCTCGACGTTCCCGACCAGATTCCGGGGGCCGGCCGATGACGACCGTGACCCTGTCCACCACCGGTGAGGTGGTCGAGCCGCCGCAGACCCCCGTCGTCCGTCTCACGGCCAGTGCGGACGAGCTCGCGCTCGTCTCGTCGCTGTGCGGCGTGGAGTCGCCGGTGGCCGAGATGCTCCGGGGTGGCGCGGTCAGCGAGGCGCTGGGTGAGCGCCTGGGGGCCACCGCCGCTGTGCCGGAGCCGAGCGACCCGGACGAGGTGCTCGCCGGGGCGGTGCAGCACGGCCTCGTCACGACCGAAGGGGAGCCGGAGCCGGCACTCGCCGCTGCCCTGGCCCTCTGGCACGGCGCCGACCTGGCCGTCGAGTTCGACCTGCTGGTCCAGATCGGCGCGGGGCGTGCCCGGGTGCGCAGCTGGCACCGCGCCGCCGGGGGCCGGGTGGTCTGCGTCTCGACCGTCGACGGTCTCACCACGGAGGTGTCCTGGCTCGCCGTGGAGGACTGGTGGAAGGAGATCGCCCGGGTCGTCGTCGTGCCACCGGCTCCCGACAAGGAGCGAGCCGTCGGTACGGAGCTGCCTCGCGTCGTGGAGACGCCGTGGGAGCTCCTCCTGGGGACCGGGGAGGCGGTCGTCTCGGGGCGCGGGGAGCTGGCCCGCCAGATGGTGGACGACCACACGGGGCTCGTCCGCGGCGGGGATGTCGTCGGTGGCACCCGCGAGGCCGACGACCAGCAGGCGCTCGACTGGTTGGCCACCCTGGCGGCACCAGCGCGGGCGAGGATGCACGCCGTCGTGCTGGCCCGGGGGACCCACCGACCTCCCGGGGCCGCGGTGGTCGAGTGGGTGCTGCACGCGGACCGCTGGCGTTCGCTGACCCCGTACGTCGACGACGGTTGGCGCATGGTGCGCGTCGCCGAGGTCGACCCGGTGGACCTGTCCGGCCGGGTCGCGGCGCTCGCGGCGGAGGTGATGTCATGACGAAGCCCGTACCCATCGACTCGGTCAGCGGCGGGAGCCACGGCGTGCAGGCCGGCTACCAGCAGATGCGTGCGCTGGCCGGCACGTACCAGGACAAGGCGTGGCTGTTCACGGAGATGGCCGGGCTCGGCGCACGCGTCATGGCCAACGGGGACCTGCTGGAGTCGTCGGTCCTCGCCCCGCTCAGCTTCGCCGAGGCCGAGGCCCAGGTGCTCGACGCGACCACGGGCGTCAACGGCCTGACCGTGCGCGCCATCGGCATCGAGGCGGACGCCCTGCTCGTGGAGGTGACCGTCGGCGCCTTCGAGATGAGCGACGCCCTGTCCCGGCAGATCAGCGAGCGGTTGGACAACCTGCTGGGCAAGGCCCTCGCGGCGAGCCTGCCCGGCCTCCTGCTGGCGGGCGGCGCGGCGTACCTCTACCTGCAGACCCGCTCTCCCGAGGAACAGGCGGCGATCCTCGCCCAGATCGGTGACCTGGTGCACGACCACCCCGAGTTGGCCCAGCACCTGGTCAACGCCGGTGGCGGGCTGCTCGACGCGCTCACCCCGGGGGCGTTGGGAGCACTCAACCCCGGGGACGGGCCCATCGGGTCGGCGACCACCAACGACGCCGCCCGGTTGCTGGCGCTGCTGTTCGGCAACCGGACCGACGCCGAGACGCACCGCGTCGACGACGCTCCCGCCTCGCTGTACACGGAGAAGCGTCCGGGCACCCTGGCCGACCTCATGCGCGGCCTCGACTCGGCCAACATGCTCGACTCCAACGACGAGTCGATGAACGGCGCGATCCAGATCCAGAAGATCACCGACAACGGGCAGGAGCGCTACGTCGTCTACATCCCCGGCACCGACGACATGGGGCCGCTGCCCGCGGGGGACGAGACGGCCCGCGACATGCTGACGAACTACCAGCTCATCGGCGGCATGGACAACTCGTACGCCAACGGCATCACCCAGGCGCTGCGCGAGGCCGGCCTCTCGGGCAAGGACATCATGATGGTGGGCCACTCCCAGGGCGGGATGGTGGCGACGTCGCTGGCCTCGGACCCCGCCTTCCGCGACGAGTTCAACGTCCGCCACGTGGTCTCGGCCGGGTCGCCGACGGCGCAGGTCCCCGACCTGCCGGACTCCGTCACCGGCTTCCACCTGGAGAACCGTGGGGACGCCGTCCCCATGCTGGACGGCGAGGACAACCCCGACCAACCCAACCGTGTCACGGTCAAGTTCGACGGCACCGGCAGCCACGACATCGCGGACAACCACGACATCAAGCACTACGTCGAGGGCGCCCAGGCGGCCGACTCCTCCGACCACGGATCGATCCGCGACGCCATCAGGGCCATGGAGGAGTCAGGATTCCTCGGGACGGGTGGTCAGGTCGACGAGGTCGTCACGTACACGGTCAGCCGGCCGTGAACCCGTCCCGAACGTGGAGGTTGAGAGTGAAGCACCTGGTCCTGCTCGTGGCGGCCCTCTGGCTGGCCTCGGCCTGCTCCTCGCCGGAGGCGCCGACCCCTGAGCCCGATCCCGACGCCGGGTGCGGTGACTGCGCGACGGAGCTGGCCGCGCTGGAGGCGTCACTCGCGGAGCTGCCGTCCGTCACGGCGGTGCGTCGGGTGGTGCACCAGCGTCGTACGCCGACGAACTCGGACACCGTCAGCGTCGAGCTCGAGGTCGACGGTGCCGACCTCGACACGCTGCAGGACGAGGTGGTCCGGCTGGTCTGGGTCTCCGAGGTGACGCCGGTCAGCTGGGTCGACGTGGCGGTGAAGCGCGCCGACGGCTCCATCGAGGCGCTCGGCCCCTTCAACCTCACCGGTGACGGGGACGGAGTCGAGTACGAGGAGCGGTGGGGCCCACGGCCCGTCTCCTGAGCAGTTCTTTGGTTGGATGACCCCATGACCGACGACGCCGTCCAGCCCGACACCAAGGACTGGACCTGGGTGCTGTCCGAGCCGTGCGGGGAGTGCGGCTTCGACCCGGCCGTCCACCCGTTCGACGTGGTGGCGGACCTCATCGACGACACCACCCCGCTGTACGCCGCCGCCCTGGCAGCGGAGGGGGCGCGGGAGCGGCCGGACCCGGGCCGCTGGTCGGTCCTGGAGTACGCCTGTCACGTGCGCGACGTGCACCGCATCTTCGCGCACAGGCTCGCGCTGGTGCTGGAGCACGACGTTCCCGAGTTCGAGAACTGGGACCAGGACGCGACTGCGGTGCAGGACGACTACCCCTCGCAGGACCCGCGCCTGGTCTCCGAGGAGCTGGGGGAGGCAGCCCGGCAGGTCGCCGACGCCTACCGCGGCATCGACAGCGACCAGCTCGACCGGGTGGGACGCAGGTCGAACGGGTCCGTCTTCACGGTGCGGACGCTGGCCCAGTACCACCTGCACGACGTGGTCCACCACGTCCACGACATCGGGTGGGCGGGACCGGCGGGACGGGCGAGGGCCACGCGAGCCGCCTACGAGGTGGCCGACGCCGCCTGGGGCAGTGCACCGGTGGGCGGGCGGACGACCGAGGCGCTCGCCGCGTTCGCCGGCTTTCTGGGGACCGGGGCACGCGTGCTCGAGGTGGGGAGTGGCTCCGGCCGCGACGCCGAGGCGCTGGAGGGACTCGGACTGCAGGTCCGTCGCAGCGACGTGACCCCGCGGTTCGTCGATGCGCTGAGGGCGGCCGGGCACAGCGCTGACCTCCTCGACCCGCTCACCGACGACCTGGCCGACCCGGCGGGACCGTACGACGGCGTGTGGGCCAACGCCAGCCTGCTCCACGTCGACCGGTCCGACCTCCCCACGGTGCTCCAGCGGCTGGCCGCGGTGACGAGGACCGGAGGCGTGCTTCGCGTCGCCCTCAAGCAGGGGGACGGGGCCGCCTGGTCCACGCACGGACTCGTCCCGCTGCCGCGTCACTTCACGTACTGGCAGCCCACCGCGCTGGCCGACGTGATGCGCGCGTGCGGCTGGCAGCCCGTCGAGACGGTCGCTGGCGTCGTCGGCGACCGCGACACGTGGATCGAGATGACGGCGGTGAAGGCGTGAGGCACACCGAGTTCTGGGCGAGGATGGAGCAGGCTCTCGGCCCGGCGTACGCGACCAGTTGGGCCGATCTCACCGTGATCGGCGCTCTCGGCGGGCGGACCGTGAGCGAGGCGCTCGACGCCGGGGTTGCCCCCAAGGTCGTCTGGGCAGCCGTCCACGAGCAGCTCGGGTTGCCCGCGAGGGACAGGTGACGACCCCGGCCACCGGCGAGCCTGACACCGGGGCCGGGCTCGACGAGGACACGGTCGCGGCCGTGCAGCGACGGACCGTCCGTGTCCTGGTGCTCGCACAGTCGCTGGGAGCCATCGGGATCACCGTCGGCGTCTCCACCGCAGCTCTGCTCGCCAAGGAGGTGTCCGGGTCCGCCACCTTCGCGGGCTTCGTGCAGACCGCCCAGGTGTTCGGGGCCTCGGTGGCCTCGTACCTCCTCGCCCGGCTCATGGCACGCCGTGGGCGGCGCGTGGGCCAGGTCACCGGTCTCCTCGCGGGCGCGGCGGGGGCCGCCCTGGCGGTGCTGGCCGGGGCCATCGGCTCGACCGTCCTGCTCCTCGTCGGGGCACTCGTGCTCGGCGGCACCACCGCCGCCAACGCGGCGGCCCGCTACGCCGCCACGGACCTGGCACCCGCCCACGCGAAGGGACGAGCCCTGTCCGTCGTCGTGTGGGCCACGACGATCGGTGCCGTCGCGGGTCCGAACCTCTCCGGCCCGGCCGGCCGCCTCGCGGAGGGGCTCGGCCTGCCGTACCTGACCGGGCCGTTCCTGATGGGGGCCGTGGTCATGCTGGTGGCGTCCGTCGTCGTCGCCACGGCGATGCACCCGGACCCCCTGCTCCTGGCGCAGCGCCTCGACGCCGAGCAGAGCGCCGGGCAGGACGACCCCGCCGACTCAGGAAGCACCTGGTCCAGGGCGTGGGCCGCGATGCGGGACCAGCCGGCCCTGGGAGCTGCGGTCGCGGGACAGGCGCTGGCCCACGCGGTGATGGTGGCCGTCATGGTGATGACGCCGCTGCACATGGAGCACGGCGGGTCGCAGCTCGAGATCATCGGCGTGGTCATCTCCCTGCACGTCCTCGGGATGTACGCCTTCTCGCCCCTGATCGGGTGGCTCGGGGACCGTTTCGGGCGCGCGCGCTGCCTCGCGGTCGGGGCCCTGGTCCTCCTCGGGTCGCTGGTCCTGTGCGGGGTCGCCCCCTACGGCCACTCCTGGCAGATCACCGTCGGCCTGTTCGCGCTGGGCGTCGGTTGGTCGTTCAGCACGCTCGCGGCGGCGGCCACGGTCGCCGAGCGTGCCCCCGTCGCGGTGCGCACCGACGTGCAGGGGGTCTCCGACATGGTCATGGGACTCACCGCCGCCGCCGGGGGAGCGGCCTCGGGGATCCTGGTCTCCTGGCTCGGCTTCGGAGGGCTGGCCGCGGTCTCGGCCGTCTTCGCCGCGGGAGTGCTCGGATGTGCCGTGGTCGTCGGGCGACACGCCCCGCAGTGATGCTCCTGTCGAACAGGTGTTCGGTATAGGTTTCTGTCCACAGGTACGACGCGGGCCGTTGTTCTCCACAACATCGACGTCCTGATCAGGGAATGTCAGTGGTTCGTCCTAGCGTCGCCGATGTACCTGGACTCCAACGACAGAAGGACACGCACATGGCAGCCGCAGACCGCAAGAAGCCCGTGGTCGGGGACCGCGACAAGGCCCTCGACGCAGCACTGGCCAACATCGAGAAGTCATTCGGCAAGGGGTCGGTGATGCGTCTGGGCGACGAGACCCGCGCACCGCTCGAGGTCATCCCCACCGGGGCGATCGCCCTCGACGTGGCACTCGGCCTCGGTGGCCTCCCGCGTGGCCGTGTCGTGGAGATCTACGGCCCCGAGTCGTCCGGTAAGACCACCGTCGCGCTGCACGCCGTGGCCAGCGCCCAGGCCGCCGGCGGCATCGTCGCCTTCATCGACGCCGAGCACGCGCTCGACCCGGAGTACGCCAAGGCCCTGGGCGTCGACACCGACGCGCTGCTGGTCTCGCAGCCGGACTCCGGTGAGCAGGCCCTCGAGATCGCCGACATGCTGATCCGTTCGGGTGCGCTCGACCTGATCGTCATCGACTCCGTCGCGGCGCTGGTGCCCCGGGCCGAGATCGAGGGCGAGATGGGTGACAGCCACGTGGGTCTCCAGGCTCGCCTGATGAGCCAGGCACTGCGCAAGATGACCGGTGCCCTCAACAACGCCGGCACCACGGCGATCTTCATCAACCAGCTGCGCGAGAAGATCGGCGTCATGTTCGGTTCGCCCGAGACGACGACCGGTGGTCGTGCGCTGAAGTTCTACTCCTCGGTCCGCCTCGACGTGCGCCGCATCGAGACGCTCAAGGACGGCCAGGAGATGGTCGGCAACCGCACCCGCGTCAAGGTCGTCAAGAACAAGGTCGCCCCGCCGTTCAAGCAGGCGGAGTTCGACATCATGTACGGCAAGGGGATCAGCCGCGAGGGTGGCCTGATCGACGTGGGTGTCGAGGCGGGGCTCGTGCGCAAGGCAGGCGCTTGGTACACCTACGAGGGCGACCAGCTCGGGCAGGGCAAGGAGAACGCCCGCACCTTCCTGCGCGACAACCCGGACCTGGCCAACGAGCTGGAGAAGAAGATCCTCGAGAAGCTCGGCGTGGGTCCGACCGTGGACGCTCCGGCGGACGACCTGTCCGACGAGCCCATCGGGGTCAATGACTTCTGAGCCGGGGCCAGCGCCCTCATGGCTGGGTGACGTCGGACTCGGAGTCCAGGCGTGGGTCGGTGACGACCGATCCACCGAGTCCGACGCACCCCGCCGGGGCCGCTCCGCCAGGCGAGGTGCTGGTTCGCGAGGTTCTGGTGCCGACGAGCGCACGACGCGCCGGCGTCGGTCGTCGGCGCCGTCGGGACGGGACGGGACGGCGCCACCGGACGACGCCGTCGCGCAGGGGCCGCCGGCGGACCCCGAGGCCGTGGCCCGCAAGATCCTGCTCGACGCGCTGACCGGCCAGGCCCGCTCCCGCAAGGAGCTGGCCGACAAGCTCGCCAAGAAGGACGTGCCTGCCGAGCTCGCGACGCGCCTCCTGGACCGCTTCACCGAAGTCGGCCTGATCGACGACGAGGCGTTCGCGCGGTCGTGGATCGCGTCTCGTCAGCCGGGCAAGGGGTTGGCCCGTCGGGCGCTCGCGCAGGAGCTGCGCCGCAAGGGGGTGGACGACGAGGTCGCCAAGGAGGCCCTCGACGAGATTGACCCCGATGACGAGGAGCAGGCCGCCCGCCAACTGGTCCGCAAGAAGCTCCGGTCCCTGCGCAACGTGGACCGTACGGTCGCCACCCGTCGCCTCGCCGGCATGCTGGCTCGCAAGGGCTACCCGGCCGGGATGGCGTTCGCCGTGGTCCGTTCCGAGCTCGACGACCACGGCTTCGGTGAGGGCGACGACCCCGGTGACGCGGGGGACGGCTTCCACTAACCTCGCCGAGGTGAGGCCGTCGTACTCCCGCGTGGCTCTGGGGCGTGGAGGCTCCGTGCAGGTCACGGAGCTGCGCGCAGGGGAGTCCCTGCTCGCAGCCGCGACGAGGCTCGCCTCCGAGACCGCCGGGCACGTCGTCGTCGCGTTGGACCTGTCGGCGGATCCTCCCCGCTTCGAGCTGGTGCCGAGGGCCGAGCAGGTCGTGCTGCGTCCGATGACGTCTGCGGACCTGACGTGGCTGACGCGGTGGCGCAACGAACCCGGCGTCGCTGCCTGGTGGGACGACGACCCGAGCGACCTGGACGGCATCACCGAGCAGTACGGCCCGGACCTCGGGGAGGCCACGCCCACGCGGCTGTGGATCGCGGAACAGCGCGGCCGGTCGGTCGGCTTCGTCCAGGACTACCCGGTGGCCGACGATCCGGCGTACGCACGCCTCACCGGACACCCCGAGGCGCTCGGGGTGGACTACCTGGTCGGTGAGGGGCACTGGGCCGGGCGCGGGTTCGGCACCCGGATGCTGTGGGCGTGGCTGCTCACGGTGGCGTCCCGGACGCCCCGGCCGGCGACGTGCTTCGCGGCGCCCGACCACCGAAACGGCGCCTCGCTCCGGGTGCTGCGCAAGGTCGGCTTCGTGGAGAGCGCGTGGTTCGACGAGCCCACCGTGCGCTCCGGCACCATCACCGTCGTGGGACACACGCTCGACGTGGCCACGGTGCTCTGAGCCTCGAGCGCCCCGTGGACACGCCCCCACACACCGCCCACGCACCGCGCGTCCCGTCGGGGTGCCGTCATGCACCATGATGGCGTCATGACGTACGCGGAGCTGCTGCGGGTCCACGGGCCCGTCGACCTAGGTTCGATCCCCACCGACGCCGCCCCCGGGTTCGCGGAGGGCAAGAAGGCCGGCGAGGCCGCCCTCGCCTCACTGGGGCCAGAGCTCGCCGACCTCCAGGAACGTCTGTGGGCGCAGCGCACCGCCGGCTCGAACCGCCGCATCCTCCTGGTGCTCCAGGGCATGGACACGTCCGGCAAGGGGGGAGTGCTGCGCCACGCCGTGGGCCTTGTCGACCCTCAAGGAGTCCGCATCCAGTCGTTCAAGGCGCCTACGGAGGAGGAACGCTCCCACGACTTCCTGTGGCGCATCGAGCGCGCCGTCCCCGAGGCCGGGTACATCGGCGTCTTCGACCGCTCCCACTACGAGGACGTCCTGATCCAGCGGGTCCGCGGCTACGCACCCGCCGACGAGATCGAGCGCCGCTACGGAGCCATCAACGACTTCGAGGCGCGGCTGGCGGCCGAGGGCACCACGATCATCAAGTGCATGCTCCACATCAGTGCCGACGAGCAGAAGGCCCGCCTCTTCGAGCGGTTGCAGAACCCGGAGAAGCACTGGAAGTACAACCCCGGCGACCTCGACGAGCGGGCGCTGTGGCCGGACTACACCCAGGCGTACGAGATCGCGCTCGAGCGCACCAGCACCGAGGTCGCTCCCTGGCACGTGATCCCCGCCGACAAGAAGTGGTACCGCAACCTCGCCGTGGCACAGCTGCTGCGGGAAGCTCTCGAAGGGCTCGACCTGACCTGGCCAACGGCAGACTTCGACGTCGAGGCCGAGCTGGCGCGGCTGGCCGGGGAGCAGTCGCCTCGATGATGCCGCTCACCCGCGTCACCCGCTACGTCACACCGCTGCGTGAGGGCGGCAGCCTGCCCGGAGTCGTCGAGGCGGCCGACCTGGGCACGTACGTCTGCAAGTTCCGCCGCGCCGGCCAGGGCCCGAAGGTGCTCGTCGCCGAGGTCATCGTCAGCGCGCTGGCCACGCGGCTCGGGCTGCGTACCCCCGACCTCGTGGTGCTCGACCTGGATCCCGAGATCGCGCGCTACGAGGCCGACGAGGAGGTCCAGGACCTGCTGCAGGCCAGCGTCGGACTCAACCTCGGGGTCGACTTCCTGCCCGGCTCCTTCGGGTACGACCCCGACCGTGTCGTCGACCCGCGCGAGGCCGCCACGGTGGTGTGGATGGACGCCTTCACCGCGAACGTCGACCGCAGTTGGCGCAACCCCAACCTGCTGGTCTGGCACGACGAGCTGTGGGTCATCGACCACGGCGCCTCGCTCTACTTCCACCACGCCTGGGCGGGCGGCCTGACCGACCCGGCGCGATTCGCCGCGCAGCCGTGGGACGCCAGCGACCACGTCCTGGCCGCCCACGTCGACGCGGTCGGCGACGTGGACGCCGAGTTGCGCGCTCGCCTCGACGAGGCGGTGTTCGCCGAGATCCTGGACGGTGTTCCCGACGCGTGGCTCGAACCCGTGCCCGGGGCGGAGACCCCCGCGCAGCTGCGCGCCGCCTACGTCCGGTTCCTCACCGCCCGCCTCGGTGGTCGCGCCTGGCTCCCGGGCGGTGCGTCATGAGCGCCACCGGTGCCTATCAGTACGTCGTGCTGCGCTGCGTGCCGCGGCCCGAGCGCGAGGAGTTCGTCAACGTCGGCGTGGTGCTGTACAGCCAGCAGGCCGACTTCCTCGACGTCGCGTGGCACGTCGACCGCGACCGCCTCCAGACGTTCGCACCGACCCTCGACTGCGGTGCCGTCGAGTCGGCGCTGGCCTTCATCGAGGGAGTGTGCGCCGGCGACGAGCGGGGTGGAGCGGCCGCGCGCCAGCCGCTGAGCCAGCGGTTCGGTTTCGTCAAGGCCCCCCGGTCGACCGTCATCCAGCCCGGACCGGTCCACGGGGGAGTCACCGACGACCCCGCCGCGACCCTCCAGTACCTCGTGGGCCAGCTCGTCGGCTGAGAAGCACGAAGACCGTCCTCGTCACCCCTGGGCAGGGGGACGAGGACGGTCACAGCGTGGTGGGCGGCCCTCAGACCGGCACGAGCTCGACGGCGCCGACCGCGTAGCGGGCCAGCACCGCGCGTGCCACCTCCGGGTGGGCGCCCAGCGGGTCCGAGACGGCCACGGCGCCGGCCTCGAGAGCGAGCTCCGCGGCGCGGTCCGGAAGCAGGCCCGGGGCCAGGAAGAACGACGCCACCGCGATGTGGCGGCGACCCTCGGCGCGGAAGGCGCGCACGGCCTCGCCGGCAGCCGGCGGGGCGGCGGAGGCGAACGCGGCCGTCACGGGCAGCTTGTGGCGGGTGCCCCACGTACGGGCGATGCGGGCGACGGCCTGGTTGGCCAGCGGGTCGGACGAACCGGCCGCGGCGAGCACGAGGGCGTCGAGCTCGCGGACCCGGGCCGCCCTCAGCGCGTCGCGCAGACGCGTGTCGAGGACCTCCAGGAAGGCGGTCTCCATGCCGAGGATCTTGCTCGCCCGGATCTTGAGGCCGGGGTGCCGGGCACTCATCTGGGCGATCGCCTCGGGGACGTCGACCTTGGCGTGGTACGCCTCGGTCAGGAGCAGCGGCACAACCACGATCTCCTCGTGCCCCCGGCGGACCAGGCGGTCGACGACCGTCTGGAACGAGGGACGCGAGAGCTCGAGGAACGCCGACTCGATCTTGAGGTCCGGGCGCATCGTCTTGACCTCGTCGACCAGGGCCTTGATCGTCGCCGAGGACCGGGGGTCACGGCTTCCGTGAGCCAGGGCAACCAGTGCAGGGGCAGTCATGACAGGTGCCTCCCATCGTGGGTGAGGGACGTACGGGGCCGCACGACGTCGTTGTCGCGGCGCTGTGGGTGGAGATTCCAGGAGCGGGTCATGCGTGGATCCCGCACTCGGTCTTGTTGGTGCCGGCCCAGCGGCCGCTGCGCGGGTCGTCCCCGGGAGCGACGCGACGGGTGCACGGACGGCAGCCGATGCTCGGGTAGCCGTCGAAGGCCAGCAGGTTGACGATGATGTTGTTGTCGGCGATGTACCGCTCGACCTGCTCGTCGCTCCACCGGGCCATGGGGGAGACCTTGACCTTGCCCTTGCGCGCGTCCCAGCCGATCACCGGCGCGATCACCCGGTTGTGGGTCTCGGCGCGCCGCAGCCCCGTCGCCCAGGCGTCGTACCCGGCGAGGGACTCGGCCAGCGGCTCGACCTTGCGCAGCTTGCAGCACAGGTCGGGGTCGGTCTTGTACAGGTCCTTGCCGTACTGCTCGTCCTGCTCGGCCACCGACAGCCGCGGCTGGATGGTGACCACGTTGACGTCGAGGGTCGCCGCGACGGCGTCGCGGGTCCCCAGCGTCTCGGGGAAGTGGTAGCCGGTGTCGAGGAACACGACGTCCACGCCGGGGGCGACCGTGGAGGTCAGGTGGGCCAGGACGGCGTCGCCCATCGACGACGTCACGCAGAAGCGCTCACCGAAGGTGGCCACGGCCCACTCGATGATGTGTTCGGCGGGCGCGAGCTCGAGCTCGGCCCCGGCGTGCGAGACGAGCTCGCGGAGCTCCTCGGGGGAGCGCCCCTCGGTGTGCGTGCCGCGGAAGGCGCGGGCAGCGCGGGTGGTGGCTGCAGTCATCAGAAAGCCTCCCGCTCGGACAACGGACGGACCATGCCGAGCATCTTGAGAGAGAAGGCGCGCAGGCAGGAACGGCACTCCCAGGTGCCGTGCGGCGAGGTCACCTCGCCGTCCTCCCCCACCACCTCGTACGGACGGAGATCGACGTCCCCGCAGTACGGGCAGTGGTTGGCGGTCGCGCGCGCGGACATGGTCAGACCGTCTCCAGCTGCGCGTCGCCGCGCAGCAGGACGTCGTCGGCCCGGGCTGCCCACAGGGCGAAGGGCTCACCGTCGTTGCGGTCCGCGAGGTACGCGGTGACCACGTTGGTGATGTAGTCGTCCAGTCCGGCCGAGGTGACCTTGTGGGCGCGCAGCTTGCGTCCGAAGTTGGCGTGCAGGCCCAGGGCGCCGCCCAGGTGGACCTGGAAGCCCTCGACCTGGTTGCCCTCGTCGTCCATCACCAGCTGACCCTTGAGGCCGATGTCGGCGACCTGGGTGCGGGCGCACGAGTTGGGGCAGCCGTTGACGTTGACCGTGATCGGCACGTCGAGCTCGGGGAAGCGCTGCTCGAGGGAGGAGACCAGGCTGCGGGCGCGCTCCTTGGTGTCGACGATCGCCAGCTTGCAGAACTCGATGCCCGTGCAGGCCATCGTGTTGCGGCGCCAGTTGGACGGGTTCGCCTCGAGGCCGATGGCGGCGAGGTCCTCGACGATCGCGTCGGTCGCCCCGGCGGGCACGCCCAGCACGACGAGCTTCTGGTACGCGGTGAGGCGGGCGCCGGCGGCACCGTGCTTCTCCACCACGTCGGCGAGCGAGACCAGCGTCTGGCCGTCGATGCGGCCCACCACGGGGGCGACGCCGACGTAGAAGTTGCCGTCCTTCTGCTCGTGCACACCGATGTGGTCGCCCTGACGGACCGGGGTCTCGGGCGAGGGGTTGTCGACCAGCGCGCGCTTGAGGTACTCGGTCTCCAGCACCTCGCGGAACTTCTCCACGCCCCAGTCGGCGACGAGGAACTTCAGGCGGGCACGCGAGCGCAGGCGGCGGTAGCCGTAGTCGCGGAAGATCGAGGCCACGCCCTCCCAGGCGTCCGGGACCTCGTCCAGCGGGATCCAGACGCCGAGCTTGGCCGCCAGGTGCGGGTTGGTGGACAGGCCGCCGCCGACCCAGAGGTCGAAGCCGGGGCCGTGCTCGGGGTGGACCGTGCCGACGAAGGCGATGTCGTTGGCCTCCGGGGCCACGTCGTGGCTCGGGTGACCGGTGAGCGCCGTCTTGAACTTGCGCGGGAAGTTCGAGAAGTCCTTGTTGCCGATGTAGCGGCGCTTGATCTCCGCCAGCGCCGAGGTGCCGTCGATGATCTCGTCCTTCGCCACACCCGCGACCGGCGACCCCAGGAAGGGGCGCGGCGAGTCACCGCACGCCTCCAGCGTGGACAGGCCCGCCTCGCCGAGGCGCTCCCAGATCGCCGGCACGTCCTCGATCTGGATCCAGTGGTACTGGATGTTGCAGCGGTCGGTGACGTCCGCGGTGTTGCGGGCGAAGTCCACCGAGACGCTGCCCAGGGCCCGCAGCGCCTTGGGGTCCAGCAGCACGCCGTCTGAGCGGACACGCATCATGAAGTAGCGGTCGTCGAGCTCCTCCTCCTCGAGCTGGGCGGTCTTGCTGCCGTCGAAGCCGGGAGCGCGCTGGGTGTAGAGGCCCATCCAGCGGAAGCGGCCGCGCAGGTCGGCCGGGTCGATCGAGTCGAAGCCGCGCTTGGAGTAGATGTTGAGGATCCGCGCCTCGACGTTGAGCGGGTTGTCGTCCTTCTTGGACTGCTCGTTCTTGTTGAGCGGCTCGGTGTAGCCGAGGGCCCACTGGCCCTCGCCCTTCTTGCGACGTGCGGGACGAGCGGGGGCGGCGGTGTCGGTCACGACGGGGTGTCCTTCTGGTGTACCGCGCGGGGGTGGACGCGCGGGATCTGGGTCCGGCTCGGGGGGTGGATCAGCGGGGCCAACAGATCATGCTGCGCGTACGCATGAGGTCGACGTGACGTCGGACCACGAGGTGCGTGTGAGTTGCAGCGGAGACCATGTCAAGAAGTCTCAGCCGGTGGACAGGCTTGTGCCAACCTTCGTTCTCGTTATCTGAGACTTCTCTCCACGATGTGAGACGGCATGGGGCGTTCTCCGCCTGAGGTCGCTGCCGGGTGCGGTCCACGTCACACTCGGGTGGACGGTGAACCTCCGCGGCCCCGCCCTCTAGCATGTGCACCATGAGCGACTCCCTGATCAGCAGCGCGTACAGCCAGGCCCTCGAGGTCATCGCCTCCGTCGAGCCCCGGGTCGCCGAGGCGACCCGCCAGGAGCTCGCAGACCAGCGAGCCTCGCTCAAGCTGATCGCCTCGGAGAACTACGCCTCGCCGGCGGTCCTCATGACGATGGGCACCTGGTTCTCCGACAAGTACGCCGAGGGAACCGTGGGCCACCGCTTCTACGCGGGCTGCCAGAACGTCGACACCGTCGAGTCGCTCGCGGCCGAGCACGCCAAGGAGCTGTTCGGCGCCGAGTACGCCTACGTGCAGCCGCACTCCGGCATCGACGCCAACCTCACCGCGTACTGGGCGATCCTTGCCCACCGCGTCGAGGGCCCCTGGCTGACCGACGCCGGCGTCAAGAACATGAACGAGCTGAGCGAGGCCGACTGGGAGAAGCTGCGCGCCGAGCTCGGCAACCAGCGTCTCCTCGGGATGAGCCTCGACGCGGGTGGTCACCTCACCCACGGCTTCCGTCCCAACATCTCCGGCAAGATGTTCCACCAGAACCAGTACGGCACCGACCCGGAGACCGGCCTGCTCGACTACGACGCCCTGCGCGCCAAGGCCAAGGAGTTCAAGCCGCTCATCCTCGTCGCCGGATACTCCGCGTACCCGCGCCGCGTGAACTTCGCCAAGATGCGCGAGATCGCCGACGAGGTCGGCGCCACCCTCATGGTCGACATGGCCCACTTCGCCGGCCTCGTCGCGGGCAAGGTGTTCACCGGCGAGGAGAACCCGGTTCCCTACGCCCACGTCGTCACCAGCACCTCGCACAAGTCCCTGCGCGGCCCGCGCGGCGGCTTCATCCTGGCCACCGAGGAGTACGCCCCCAGCGTGGACCGCGGCTGCCCGATGGTCCTGGGCGGTCCGCTCTCGCACGTCATGGCCGCCAAGGCCGTCGCGTTCGCCGAGGCCCGCCAGCCCGCCTTCCAGACGTACGCCCAGCAGGTCGCGGACAACGCGCAGTCGCTGGCCGAGGGCTTCCTCAAGCGTGGCGCCAACCTCGTGACCGGCGGCACCGACAACCACCTCGTGCTGCTCGACGTGACCTCCTTCGGCCTCACCGGTCGCCAGGCGGAGTCGGCGCTGCTCGACGCCGGCGTGGTCACCAACCGCAACTCGGTCCCGTCCGACCCCAACGGCGCCTGGTACACCTCCGGCGTCCGCCTGGGCACCCCCGCCCTGACCACCCGTGGCTTCGGCCACGACGAGTTCGACAAGGTCGCCGAGCTCATCGTCGACGTGCTGTCGAGCACGGAGGCCGGCACCACCAAGGCCGGCACCCCGTCGAAGGCCTCGTACGTGCTGGGCGACGGCGTGGCCGACCGCACCAGGGCCGCATCCGCCGAACTGCTGGCCAAGCACCCGCTGTACCCGGGCCTCGAGCTGAGCTGACCCGAACGCGCGCGACGCGCGACGCCTTTGCGGGGCGGGACCTCCGGGTCCCGCCCCGTTCTGCGTCCATCGCTGGCCGTCAGCCCTCGATCGCGGTGGTCTCCAGGAGTTGCGAGCTGCCGGCGGGCTGGGCCCAGACGATCTGCTCCTCGTGGTGGGCCTCCGTCGGCACGGGGTCCTCGAGGGCGCCCCGCTGGAACCGCACCGCGGTGATCGCCTCGGTGCGGATCAGGGTCTGCCCGTCCGGGGCGTCGAGGATGACCCCCATCGAGTCGGCCGCCACCGGCACACCGTCCACCCACTGGCCCTCGACGAGGGCCCGTACCGACACCCCTTGGTCCTGGGCCCTGCGCAGCAGGGTGCCGACGGTGAACAGCGTGCTGGACGCGCGTCCGGACATGGTTGAACCTCCCCCGTGGGGCGCACCCCTGTCGCCCCGAGGCTCGAGCGTACGTCCGCGGGGTGCTTCGGGGAGGGGGTTTCAGCCGGACGGGATCTGGAACACGCCTCAGGTCGTGGGCAGGGCGCGGTCCACGACGGCCCGCAGCCCGCCGCCGGTCAGGTGCCGAAGACGCCGCCGTACGCACCGCCGAGCCGGGACTCGCAGAAGGCGTCGGCGACCTCGGAGGGCGCGAACCGCACCAGGAGGGAGGCCTGGAGGCAGACCGCCATCTGGGCCGCCAGCCTCCGTGCCTGCCCCTCGACCGCGGCGGCGTCGCCCAGCAGCCCCAGCGTGTCGTGGACGGCGCGGTCCAGGCGGCTGTCGGCCCCGCTGGCCGCGCCCACCTCGGTGAGCCACGCCTCCAGCGACTCGGGCTCGCGGCCGAGCGCCCGCAGCACGTCGAGGGCGTTGACGTTGCCGGACCCCTCCCACACGGAGTTGAGGGGCGACTCGCGGAACAGCAGCGGCAGACCCGAGTCCTCGACGTAGCCGTTGCCTCCCAGGCACTCGAGCGCCTCGGCCACCATGGCGGGGGTGCGCTTGCACACCCAGAACTTCGCCAGCGGCAGCGCGATGCGGCGCAGCGCCACCTCGTGGGGGTCGTCGGGCTTGTCGACGGCGCTGGCCAGGCGCATCGCGAGCGCCGTGGCGGCCTCGGACTCCACGGCCAGGTCGGCCACGACGTTCTGCATGAGTGGCTTGTCGACCAGCAGGCCGCCGAAGGCGGAGCGGTGGGCCACGTGCCACGACGCCTCGGCCAGTGAGCGGCGCATCAGCGACGCCGACCCCAGGACGCAGTCCAGCCTCGTGGCGGCGACCATCTCGATGATGGTGCGGACCCCGCGGCCCTCGTCCCCGAGCCGCTGTGCCAGCGTCCCCTCGAACTCCAGCTCGCTGGAGGCGTTGGAGCGGTTCCCGAGCTTGTCCTTGAGGCGCACCAGGTCGAGACGGTTGCGGGTGCCGTCCGGCAGCACCCGGGGGAGGGCGAAGCAGGTCAACCCGCCCGGCGCCTGAGCCAGCACCAGGAAGACGTCGTTCATGGGGGCGGAGGTGAACCACTTGTGGCCGCGCAGCGCGTACCAGTCCCCGTCGCCCGTCGGCGTCGCCGTCGTGACGTTGGTGCGGACGTCGGAGCCGCCCTGCTTCTCCGTCATCCCCATCCCGGCCAGGAGGCCGAGCTTGCTGCTCGCCCCTCGCACGCCCGGGTCGTAGTGGCGCGAGGAGAGCCCAGGCTCGTACAGCGCCGCGAGGGCAGGGGAGACCCGCAGCGCGGGCACGGCGGCGTACGTCATCGAGATGGGGCAGCCGTGGCCGGGCTCCGTCTGCGACCACGCGAAGAAGCCCGCGGCGCGGCGCAGGTGCGCGTCGGTGGAGCCCTCGGCCTGCTGGGCCCAGGGGGCAGCCTGGAGGCCGTACCCGACGCCCCGCTCCATCAACCCGTGCCACGAGGGGTGGAACTCGACCTCGT
>NZ_JBJEHY010000239.1:0-5037 GCF_051876515.1 Nocardioides sp.
ATCGCCCCGGAGAGCAGCAGTGCGCGGGTGCCCGCACCCTCGCCCTTGCCGGAGACGTCGACGACGGCGACGTCGAGACGGTCCCCGACGCGTACGGCCACGATGAAGTCGCCCGCGAACGGCGTGCCGCCGGCGGAGCGGATCTCACTCGCGGCGTACCACTCGGCGGGCAGGGCGGGGATGCCGGCCTGACGAAGGATCCGGTCACGCAGGTCGACGAGCATCGACTCCCCCTGGACTCCCGCCACGCCCAGGCGCGAGCGCCGGAACGAGGCCAGCAGGATCAGGAAGCCGAGGCTGAACATGATCACGACCGAGGCGGCGACCCGGACCGTGATGTCGGGCTGGCGCGGCATGATCGTCGCCAGCACGAGGAGCACGAAGACCACGAACCAGGGCAGGTCGCGCGGCCCGAGGACCAGGCTCGACACCACGAGCGGGAGCAGCAGCGACACCATCGGGACGACGTCCGGCTCGATCCACAGGCCCACGCCGATCACGACGGTGGCCAGGACCAGTCCCGCGAGGGTTCGCCGCCCACTGGGCAGGATCCGGTTCGCCCACGTGCTCAGGCGCGCCGACATCGTCGGCTGCGGGCCGGGCCGCGCGCTCGTCCCGTCGCTCATCTGTGTCCTCTGCTGGTTCTACGTGGCTGTCGACGACTGTACGGCCCGGGAGCGGAACCTGGGCTGGCATTGCGGACACCAGAACGAGTTGCGTCCGGCCAACGGCTCCGTACGCACCACCGCGCCGCACACCAGGCAGGCCTGGTCGGCGCGGCGGTAGACGTACACCTCTCCCCCGTGGTCGTCACGGCGCGGGGGCCGCCCCATCGCCTCGGGGGTGTGCTCGGGGCGCACGGTGTCGATCCGGTTGAGCCGCACGCCCTCGGCCATGAGCTCGACCAGGTCGTCCCAGATCGCCTGCCACTGCGAGACGCGGAGCGTCGATCCGGGACGCAGCGGGTGCATGCGCTGGCGGAACAGCACCTCGGCCCGGTACACGTTGCCGACACCCGCCAGAACGGTCTGGTCCATCAGGAGCTCCCCGACCGGCTTGCCCGAGCGGCGGATCCGCTGCCAGGCGCGGTCGGGGTCGGCGTCGGGCCGCAGCGGGTCGGGGCCCAGGGAGGCCACCACCTCGTCGCGTCGAGCCGGCCCCACCAGGTCGCACCGCGTCGCACCGCGCAGGTCCGCGTACGACACAAGGTCGTCCCCGGACACCAGCCGCAGCCGCACGGCGCCGACCGGACCGGGGAGCTCGGCCGCCTCGGGCCGGACGTCGAAGGCGCCGATCAGCCCGAGGTGGATGTGCACCACACGGTCGTCCTCGAACTCGAGGAAGAGGTGCTTGCCGGCGGCGTCGGCCCGCTCCAGCACGGTGCCGTCGAGCAGCGCCGCCTCGGTGGCGAACCGGCCCTGCGGGCTGCTGACGGCGAGCTCACGTCCGCCGAAGGCGTCGGTCAGGTCGTCGGCCAGCCGCCGCAGGGTGTGCCCCTCGGGCATGCCTCAGTCGTTCTCGGGACCGCGCAGGGCGGACTCGGGCAGCGCGGGGAGGTCCTTGGTCTGCTCGTAGTCGCTCATCTGGCCGATGCGGCGCACGTGGCGCTCGTCGTTGCTGAACGGCGTGGTGAGGAAGATGTCGATGAACCGGGTCATCTCCTCGATCGTGTGCTGCCGACCGCCCACGGAGACGACGTTGGCGTCGTTGTGCTCCTTGGCCAACGCGGCGGTGTCGTCGTTCCACACGAGGGCGGCACGGATGCCCTGCACCTTGTTCGCGGCCATCTGCTCGCCGTTGCCCGACCCGCCGATCACGATGCCGAGGCTGTCGAGGCCGTCGGCGCGCTCAGCGGCCACACCCTCGGCGGCACGCAGGCAGAAGACCGGGTAGTCGTCGAGCGCGTCGTAGACGAAGGGACCGTGGTCGACGGCCTCGTAGCCGTTGTCGACGAGCCAGTTGAGCAGGTGGTCCTTGAGTTCGAGGCCGGCGTGGTCGGATCCGATGTGAACGCGCATGGGCACGATTCTCTCAGTCGACGTGCGCCGCGAGGAAACCGACCACCTGCCGCAGCATCGGCTCCGCGCTGGGGAAGGCGTCGGGGTGTCGCCAGATGCCGTGCAGCTGGCCGAGGTAGCGGGTCGCGACCACCTCCACGCCCAGCTCGGCGAGCCGGTTGGCCAGGTGCTCCCCCTCGTCGCGCAGCGGGTCGTGCTCGCAGGTGACCACCAGGGTCGGCGGCAGCGTGCCCAGCTCGGTCGAGAGCAGCGGAGCCAGGTCGGGGTCGACCAGGTCGGCCTCGGTGGCGGCGTACTGCTCCCAGTACCAGGCGGCCTCGGCGGCGTCGAAGCCGTCCGCGGCGGTGCGGTACGAGTCGAAACCACCGGTCGGGTCGAGGAACGGGTAGATCAGCGCCACTGCGGCGAACCGGCCCGGGTGGCGCAGCGCCGCAACCAGGGCGAGGTTGGCGCCGGCACTGTCGCCGTGGACGAACAGCGGGCCCTCGAGCCCGTGCGCCACCGCCTCACGGTCCAGCCACGCCAGGACGGTGTCGACGTCGTCGGGGGCCGCGGGGAAGCGGTGCTCGGGCGGGCGGCGGTAGTCGACGCTGAGGACCGCACGCCGGCCGCGGTTGGCCACCCGGCGGCAGGAGGGGTCGTGCACCTCGACGTCGTTGAAGACGAAGCCGCCACCGTGCAGGTGCACCACCAGCCCCGGCTCCGCGTCCACCGGGACGTACAGGCGGCACGGCACCCCACCGGCGTCGACGTCGAGGACCTTCTCGACGTGCTCGCGCGGGGCGCCCAGCGCGGCGGTACGGGCGGCCGCGCGCTCGGCCTCCACCGAGTACGCCGGGTCCGTGACGTGCAGCTGCAGGGCGTGGACCTTGAGGGCCTCGACCGACTCGGGGAACAGCACGGCTCAGCGGTCCATCAGGACGTCCATGGCGACGGCGATCGCCGCAGCCATCCGGAAGTCGACCCGCGGGTCCGGCACGTCGACCCGGTAGTTGTCACGCACCGCGAAGGCCCGCTGGACGCTCAGCACCGGCTGCCCCGAGGCGTCCACGTAGTCGAAGTGGATCGGCACCGGGAGGTCGGCGAAGCGTCGCAGCAGGGCGAACAGCAGCGACCGCTCCTTGCCGGTGCCCGTCCAGTCCGGACCCTCGGCGTGGAACGTCGTCTGCAGCAGGCTCGCGCCGAAGTCCTTGCGGAAGAAGCCGATCGGCGTGCCCTGGGCGTCCACCACGTCGTACCCGGAACCGAGGTCCACGACCTTGCGGGCCTTGAAGCCGAAGACCGGCACCGTGCGCGAGGAGTCGGTGTAGAAGGTGACCTGCTCCTTGAACGCCAACCGCTTCTGCTCCGCGAACGCGAGCAGCTGGCCGGGCTGGCCGGAGGCGTCAGAGGTGAGCACCTCGAACCGGTTCACCATCATGGTGATCTTCTGGCGGACGAGCAGGTGCGGCACGTGATGTGTCATGCCGGCGATCCTAGGCAGACGTCGCGAGGAGGCGCCGCCCGGTTCGGGTCAGTCCGTACGGAGCGTGCGACCGGGGTGAGCCGCCTCCCAGGCCGCGATGGAGGCGTCCCACTCCGGGCCGCTCAACGTCACGAGCGTCGCAGGGAACAAGCCGTCCTCCTCGCGCACGATGTGCTCGGCCAGATCGTCCAGCTCGCGGGTGAAACGGGCGACGTCCTCGGGCCTCCGCAGGTCGATCCCTGCCAAGAAGGCGCCGAGTTCGCGGTGCTCGTCCTCGAGGGGGCGGATGTAGTCGGCGTACAACTCGTCCGCCGCTGCCATTGCGACGAAGACGCCGTCCTCCTCACCTCGCCAGTGGCTGGCCAAGAGGTCCCGCATCCGGTCCACGTCGGCCTGGGCGAGGTCGACCTCGCCCCGCCCGAGCTCGCGCACGGCCTTCGCCCCGAGTGCGCTGATCTCTTCGTGCTCGGCGATGAAGTCCCGGATCAGCGGGATCTGGCGGCAACCGCAGTAGTGGCACATGGTCTGCTCCTCGCCCTCCTGGACTCCCAGCCGCTCAGCTCTGGAGGAGCCCCTGCTCCTCCTGGATCGCGGCCAGGTCGAACTTGGTGAAGACGGGGCTCGGCTTCGCCACGGGCGTCCCGACCACGACCGGACGCGACTCCCACCGCGGGGTGGAGGAGTAGTCACCGGTGATCACGGGGTAGTCCTCACCCTGGGCGCCCTTGCCGGGCTCGAGGTCGGGGACGACGTCGATGCGCGGCATCGGGACGAACTCGCCCTCACCGCCCAGCACCAGGTGCACCTTGTTGGCCGCGTGCGGCAGGAACGGCGCCATGAGCGTGTTGCAGTCGCTCACGCACTGGGCCGCGGTGTGCAGCACGGTGGCCAGACGCTCGCGCTGCGAGGGCTCCTTGAGCTTGAACGGCTCGGTGACGGTGACGTACTTGTTGACCTCGCTCACCACGCGCAGGGCCTCGGCCGTGGCCGCCCGCAGCTTGTGGTGGCGCAGCAGGTCGCCGACCGAGGCGAAGCCCGCGCGGACCGCGGCCAGCACCTCCTCGTCGACCGGCTCCAGCGGGCCGGGCTGGGGGATCTCGCCGAAGTTCTTGGCGATCATCGTGGCCGTGCGGTTGACCAGGTTGCCCCAGCCCGCCACGAGCTCGGAGTTGTTGCGGGTGACGAACTCGGCCCACGTGAACGCCGCGTCCGAGGACTCGGGACCGGCGGCGCAGATGAAGTAGCGCAGCGAGTCGGGGCCGTACTGCTCGATGAAGTCGCGGACGTAGATGACGTGGCCGCGGCTCGAGGAGAACTGCTGGTCCCCCATGGTGAGGAACTCGCTCGAGACCACCTCGGTCGGCAGGTTGAGCTCGCCGAAGATGCCCGGCTCCCCGCCCTTGTCGCCCTTGCCGGCGTACGCCAGCAGCTCGGCCGGCCAGATCTGCGAGTGGAAGGTGATGTTGTCCTTGCCCATGAAGTAGTACGACAGGGCCTCGGGGTCGTTCCACCACTCGCGCCAGGCGTCGGGGTTGCCGGTGCGGCGCGCCCACT
>NZ_JBJEHY010000240.1:0-4130 GCF_051876515.1 Nocardioides sp.
CCTCGAGTTCGGCGTCTTCGTCACTCCCGATGCCGGGCGGCTGCCCGACGTGCGCGCACTCGTGCAGCTGGCCGACGTGACGGGTCTGGACCTCTTCACCGTCCAGGACCACCCGTACCAGGAGCGGTTCGTCGACGCGTGGACGCTGCTCACCCTGATCGGTGCGCAGACCAGCAGCGTCCGGCTCAGCCCCAACGTGGCCAACCTGCCGCTGCGACCCCCGGTCGTGCTCGCCAAGGCGGCCGCGACGCTCGACCTGGCCACGGGTGGCCGGGTCGAGCTCGGCCTCGGCGCGGGCGCCTTCTGGGACGCCATCGTGGCGGCCGGCGGACCCCGTCGTACGCCCGGCGAGGCCGTCGAGGCGCTCACCGAGGCGATCGAGCTGATGAAGCAGTTCTGGCAGGGCGGGGCCATGCGGTTCGAGGGGCAGCACTACACCGCCCGTGGACTGCACGCCGGCCCCGTGCCCGCCCATGACATCCCTGTCATGCTCGGCGCCGTGAAGCCGCGGATGCTGCGGCTGACCGGTCGGGTCGCCGACGGCTGGCTGCCGAGTGCCTCGTGGGCCACGCCCGACAAGCTCGACGAGATGAACGCGATCATCGACGAGGCGGCCGAGGCCGCGGGCCGCGCGCCCGCCTCCGTACGGCGCCTGTACAACGTCGGACCCGACCTGCTCGGACCCGACCCGTCGGACTGGGCGGAGAGGCTCGCCGAGATCACGCTGACCCACGGCATGAGCACGTTCATCCTGCCCACCGACGAGCCCGACGTGCTGCAGGTGTGGGCCGAGGAGGTCGCGCCCGCGACCCGCGAGCTGGTGGCGGTGGAGCGGGGGCGGCGTGCCGTGAGCGGGGTCTCGACAGGCTCGACCGACGGGGGCGGCTCGACCGACGAGGGGGCCGCGGCCGGCGAGGAGGCCGCGGCCGGCGAGGGGGCCGCGACCGGCGAGGTCTCGACAGGCTCGACCAGCGATGCGACCGCCGAGGTGATCAGCGACCTGCGTCCGATGCGGGTGCAGCCGACCCCGGACGACGGCACTCGCCTCGTGGCCGAACAGCCCTGGGACGAGTCGACGCGGCCCACGTACATCGACGGGACCGACGACGAGCTGCTGCGCGAGGCCGAGGCGTCGCACTTCATGGACGTCCACGACCACCTGCGCGGCGAGCTCGCCCAGGTCCGCGACATCCTCGGACAGGTGCGCCGCGGACAGATGGGCGCCGGTGAGGCGCGGTCGGTGATCAACCAGATGACGCTGCGCCAGAACAACTGGACGTTCGGCGCCTACTGCGAGTCGTACTGCCGTATGGTCACCAGCCACCACACGCTGGAGGACCGCTCGGTCTTCCCGCACCTGCGCCGTACGGTGCCGGGCCTGGCGCCGGTGCTGGACCGGTTGGAGGAGGAGCACCACGTGATCCACGACGTGCTCGACCGCTTCGACCGGGCCCTGGTCACGCTGGTCGGGTCCGAGGAGGGCAGTGCGCAGGGCCGTGAGGCGCTCGACGGGGTCCAGCACCACCTCGACCTGCTCACCGACACGCTGCTGTCGCACTTCGCGTACGAGGAGCGGGAGCTGCTGCGTCCGATGGCCCGGGCGGGTCTGCAGTGAGCCACGATCGGGCCTGCTCGGAGGTGCACCAGGTCCTGGCCCTGCTCGGGCGGGCCTGGGCGGGCGCCGTGCTGTGGTCGCTGCTCGGGGGCGCCGAGCGGTACGGCGAGATCCGGGCCGGCGTGCCGGGCGTCTCCGACGCGGTGCTGAGCGCGCGGCTCAAGGAGCTCTGCGAGTACGGCCTGGTGGAGCGCCTGGTGGAGCCGGGGCCGCCCACGGCGGTGAGGTACCGGCCCACCGCAGTCGGTCAGGACGCGCGCGCGGTGCTGGAGTCGATCCGCGACTACGCGCAGCGGCACCCGGGGGTCTTCGCCAGGTAGGGCCCGGGCCGGTCGTGCAGGTGGGCGGTCGTGCGGGAGGGCGATCAGCGGGGGATCGCCGCGACCGCGCCGGCGGTCGGGGTGTTCACGTACTCGAGCCACTCGGGGTTGCGGTTGATGTACGCCTTGACGAACGGGCAGAACGCCACGATCCGCAGCCCCTCGTCCCGGGTCAGCTCGAGTGCCCGCTGGACGAGTGCGCCGCCCAGGCCGTGGCCGGAGTAGTCCTCGTTGACCTCGGTGTGGAAGAAGACGCGTGCGCGTTCGTGGTCCACGAACTCCACGTGTCCCGCATCGTGGTCACCGATGGTGATCTGGAACCGGGTGGGGTCGCTGTGCCGCGTCACCGAGTCGCTCATGGAGTGCACTGTGACACAAAAGGACCACCATGTGGAACCTTGAGTAGTCCATTCGTGCCATCTGGGGGATGGCTCGCACGGGTACGTGTGGGTGCGTCATACGTACGGCCTCTGGCGGGGCGGTGCGTCATGCGAACCCGAACCTATTGGTGCGGATCCGTCTGACGGAGGGCCGGGCCGGGGACGGCTTGTATGACGCAGGGCAGCCCCCGAGGCGGCTCGTCTGACGCAGGGCGCCCCGCGGCACTTCGTATGACGCAGGCGACCCCGCGACAGTTCGTATGACGCAGGCCGAACCCCGCTCAGCCCCGCGGGATCGCGCCCAGCGTCTCCTCGGTGGGGGCGTCGACGTGCTCGGCCCACTCGGGGTGCTTCTCGACGTACCCCTTGACGAACGGGCAGACCGCGACGATGCGCAGGCCCTCGTCGCGGGTGGCCTCCAGCGCCTGGCTGACGAGGATGCCGCCGAGGCCCTGACCCTTGTACGCGGGGTCGACGACGGTGTGGAAGAAGACGCGGCTGCCGGCGTGGTCCACGAACTGCGCGAACCCGCCCGCCGCGCCGTCCACCTGGATCTCGAAGCGGTCGGGGCCGGTGCTGCGGATGACGGTGGTGTCCATGGCCCCACACTCGCACACCCCGGGACCTTCGCCCCTTGTCCGTCGCTCCCGGCCCTCCGTACGGTCGCCGCAGGGCCGCCCGCCGGGTGGGCCGTACGCCGCAGCCGCCGCTGCCCGTCGAGAGGACGCCCGATGTCCGTTCCGTCCCGGCCGCTGCTGGCAGCCGCCGCCCTCCTGCTCACCCTCGGCGTCTCCGCGTGCGGCAGCGACGAGCCGGCCGACAAGGCCACCGACGAGCCCACCTCGACGCAGACCCCCACCGAGACCCCGCTCGAGGTCGCCGGGACGTGGGGCGCGCCCGAGGACGAGCAGCCGTACCTGGAGCTCGCCGAGGACGGCAACGTGACCGGCTCCGACGGGTGCAACCGCCTGATGTCCGCCTGGGAGGCCGACGGCGCCACCGTCACCTTCGAGGCGGTCGCCAGCACCCGGAAGGCCTGCCCGGACGTCGACACCTGGCTCTCCGGCATGGCCACCGCGACCGTCGACGGGGACACCCTCACGGTCCTCGACAAGGACGGCGGAGAGATCGGGACGCTCGCCCGGCAGTGAGCCGGCAGTGAGCCGGCCGTGAGCAGGCGCTGGGCCGGCACCCACGCCCCCGCCGGGCGTCCGCATCGTGAACGGACGCCCCCTTTCGGTCGCGCCTGACAGACTCGGGACATGACGGAGGAGAGCAGCAGGGGGTCTCGCGTCCGCGCGGTGGCTGCGGTCGCCCACGACCTCGTCAAGGTGTACGGCTCGGACGAGGCCGAGGTGCGCGCCCTGGACGGGATCACCGCCGACCTGTACGCGGGTGAGTTCACGGCCGTGATGGGTCCGTCCGGTTCGGGGAAGTCGACCTTCATGCACTGCCTGGCGGCGCTCGACACCCCCACCGCGGGCGAGGTGGTCGTCGCCGAGGCGCCGCTGAGCACCCTCAACGACAACCAGCTCACGGCGTTGCGCCGGGAGAACATCGGCTTCGTCTTCCAGGCGTTCAACCTGATCCCGACCCTGACGGCGGAGGAGAACATCCTGCTGCCGCTCAACCTCGCCGGGCGCAAGCCCGACCGGGAGTGGTTCGACCAGGTCGTCGACGCCGTCGGTCTGCGTGACCGGCTCAAGCACCGGCCGTCGGAGATGTCGGGCGGGCAGCAGCAGCGGGTCGCGTGCGCGCGCGCCCTGGTGAGCCGTCCGTCGATCGTCTTCGCCGACGAGCCGACCGGCAACCTCG
>NZ_JBJEHY010000240.1:4230-20243 GCF_051876515.1 Nocardioides sp.
GACGATCGTCATGGTCACCCACGACCCGGTGGCCGCCGCGTACACCGACCGGGTGCTGTTCCTGGCCGACGGACTGATCGTCGACGAGCTGCGCCGTCCGGACCGCGACGCGATCCTCGAGCGGATGGGTGCGCTGCAGGACCGGGCGGCGCAGGCTGCCGACCCGGGGGAGTGACCCCGTGCTCCGGCTGACCCTGCGCAACCTCGCCGCCCGCAAGGTGCGGCTGCTGATGAGCACGCTCGCGATCGTGCTCGGCATCGGCTTCCTCACCGGCGTGCTGACCTTCAGCGCCGGCCTCTCCTCCACCTTCGACGGGATCGTCAAGGGGTCGGCGACCGACGCGGTGGTCCGCGCGTCCGACTCCCAGCAGGCTGCCGTCGGGGGCTCGGGCACCGGCCACGAGATCGAGCCCCGCCTCGTCGAACGGCTCGGCGGGCTGCCCGAGGTGGCGTCGGCCACCGGTGGGGTCGACGGGTTCGGCCTGTACGTCCTCGACAGCCAGGGCAAGGCAGTCGGCGGGGGTGGCGCCCCCACCCTGTCGTTCAACCACACCGACATCGTCAACGTCCTCGGCGACCCCGTGCTCGAGCTCGACGACGGCCGCTGGCCCGACACCACCGACGAGATCGCCCTCGACACCCGTTCGGCCGCCAACGCCAACTACGAGCTCGGCGACACCGTCACCGTCGTCCCGCCCAGCACCGGTCAGGAGAAGCCGGGCGACGACCTCACCCGCGAGTTCACCCTCGTCGGCCTCGCCAACTTCAACGGCGGCGGTACGGCCGGCAGCACGCTCGTCTTCTTCAGCCGCGAGGGCGCGCAGGAGCTGTTCCTGGGCGGTCGCGACGCGTACACGTCGGTGAGCCTGACCGCTGCCGAGGGCGTCAGCGAGGACGAGCTGGCCAGTGCGGCGCGCGCGGTCGTGCCGAAGGCGTTCGAGGTGGTGACCGGGCACGAGCAGATCGAGGAGTCCGAGTCGACGATCGGTGAGCTGCTCACGATCATCACCGCGTTCCTGGTGACGTTCGCCGTCATCGCGGTGGTCGTCGGCGGGTTCATCATCGCCAACACCTTCTCGATCCTCGTCGCCCAACGCGTCCGCGAGCTCGCGCTGCTGCGTGCGCTGGGTGCCAGCCGGCGCCAGGTCACCGGCTCCGTGCTGGTCGAGGCGCTGCTGACCGCACTGATCGGCGCCACGATCGGGATCGGCGTCGGGCTCGGTCTCGCCCGGGCACTGGCCAGCCTGTTCCGCACCTTCGGGCTCGACATCAACGGCGACGCGCTGGTCCTCACCCCCACCACGGTCGCCGCGGCGTACCTCGTGGGTGTCCTCATCACGCTCGCGTCGGCGTACCTGCCCGCCCGTCGGGCCGCGAAGGTCGCCCCGGTCGCGGCGATGCGCGACGACGCCCCGATGGCGGAGGGGAGCCTGCGGCGGCGCACCGTCGTGGGTCTCGTCGTCATCCTCCTCGGCGGCGTGCTGGCGTACGTCGGACTCGCCGGCGGGCCCGGCCCCGACGCCGCCTGGGTCGGCGGCGCGGCGGTCGTGTGGGTGCTGACCCTGGCGTTCATCAGCCCGGTGGTGGGCAAGCCGGTCCTGCTGGCCACCCGCGCCCTCTTCTCCGCGGTGTTCGCGATGCCCGGTCGCCTGGCCGGCGACAACGCCATCCGCAACCCGCGTCGTACGGGGGCCACCGCGTCGGCGCTGATGATCGGACTGACCCTGGTCTCGGCGGTCGGCGTCCTCGCCGCCTCGCTGAGCGCCCAGACGACCAAGCTGGTGGACGAGCAGTTCACCGCCGACTTCCTGGTCACCTCCGTCGGCTTCGGCACCTTCCCCGCCGCGATCGGTGAGGAGATGGCCGACGTCGCCGGGGTCACCACCGTCTCCGCCCAGCAGGGGGCGGTGGCGTTCGTCGACGGCTCGGAGGACCCCTCGTTCCTCACCGCCGTGGACGCCGCGTTCGACGACGTCTACACCCTCGACATGGTCGCCGGCACCCAGACCCGGGGCCCCCGCGACGCACTCCTGTCGGAGACCAGCGCCGAGGAGCTGGACGCCAGCGTGGGGAAGCGGCTCGACCTGAGGTTCCCCGGCGGCACGGAGGTGCCCGTCACGGTGGTGGGCATCTTCGCCGACAGCCAGGCCACCGGCGGCATCACGGTGCCGATGGAGGTGCTCAAGGAGGCGAAGGTGCCGCGCGCCGACAACGCGCTCAGCATCCTCACCGACGTCGACCCCGACAGCGTCGGGGGCCGGGCGATCGTGCACGCCGACCTCAACGCCGTCGTGCGCGACCTCCCGATCGTCACGGTGCAGGACAAGGAGCAGTTCAGCGAGGGCATCACCGGGCAGGTCAACCAGCTGCTGTACATGATCTACGGGCTGCTCGCGCTGTCGGTGGTGATCGCCGTCATCGGCATCATCAACACCCTCAGCCTGTCCGTGATCGAGCGGACCCGCGAGATCGGTCTGCTGCGTGCGGTGGGGCTGTCGCGACGGATGCTGCGCCGGATGATCACCCTGGAGTCGGTCACCATCGCGCTCATGGGGGCCGTGCTCGGGCTGGGCCTCGGCGTCGGCATCGGGGTGCTGCTGCAGCGCGTCCTGCGCGAGGACCTGACGGTGCTCGCCGTGCCGCTGCAGAGCCTGGTCGTCTTCCTTGCCGTCGCCGTCCTGTTCGGCGTGCTCGCCGCCGTCGTCCCCGCCGTACGGGCCTCGCGGATGAAGGTCCTCGACGCGATCTCGCAGGAGTAGGCAACCCCGCGCGAACGCCTGGACCGGGGGATGCACCCCGGCGCCGTCCACGTCAACCCCCTTGCCGGCGGAGGTCGCGGACCCCTAGCCTCGCGCCACGGGAGGGCCGTGGACCGGGCCACCGCCTGCCCGCGGACGAGAGGACGTTCCATGACCGAACTCCGTCAGGTGAGCTCCGGGCCACTGATCCCCGCCGCCAGGCAGCCCGCCACGGCCGAGCAGCGGTCCCGCGGGTCGCGGGTGCGCGAGGTCGCCGCCGTCGCCCAGGACCTCGTCAAGGTGTACGGCCGGGGGCAGGCCGAGGTGCGCGCCCTCGACGGCGTCACCGCCGACCTGTACGCCGGTGAGTTCACCGCCGTGATGGGTCCGTCCGGCTCCGGCAAGTCGACCTTCATGCACTGCCTGGCCGCCCTGGACACCCCCACGTCGGGCGACGTGGTCGTCGCGGACGTCTCGCTGGGGTCGTTGAACGACAACCGGCTGACGGCGCTGCGCAGGGAGAAGATCGGCTTCGTCTTCCAGGCGTACAACCTGATCCCCACGCTCACCGCGCGGGAGAACATCCTGCTCCCGCTGCGGCTGGCCGGCCGCAAGGTGGACAAGGCGTGGTTCGACCAGGTCGTCGACGCGGTCGGTCTGCGCCAACGGCTCGGGCACCGTCCCTCGGAGATGTCGGGCGGGCAGCAGCAGCGGGTCGCGTGCGCCCGTGCCCTGGTGAGCCGTCCGTCGATCGTCTTCGCCGACGAGCCGACCGGCAACCTCGACTCCACCTCCAGCGCGGAGGTGCTGTCGTTCCTGCGCCGCAGCGTCGACGAGTTCGGCCAGACGATCGTCATGGTCACCCACGACCCGGTGGCCGCCGCGTACACCGACCGGGTGGTCTTCCTGGCCGACGGGAGGATCGTCGACGAGTTGCGCCACCCCGACCGGGAGACGATCCTGGCGCGCATGACGCGCCTGCACGACGAGGCGGTCCGGAGCGCAGGGTCGTACGCGGTGGTCTGAACCAGTGCTGCGACTGACGCTGCGCAATCTGGCCGCGCACCCGACGCGGTGGGCCATGAGCACCCTGGCGATCGTGCTCGGCATCGGGTTCCTCACCGGCGTCCTCGTGTTCAGCGGCGGCCTGTCGACGACGTACGACGGCCTCCGCAAGGGGGCGGCCACCGACGCGCTGGTCCGGTTCCAGGACTCCCGCGACCTCGCCGACGACGTGAGCCGACAGGTGACGCCGGAGACGGTCGCCGCGCTGGCGGCGCTGCCCGAGGTCGCCCGTGCCGACGGCGCCGTCCTCGGGTACGGCCTGTACGTGCTCGACGGTCGGGGCGGGGTGCTCGGTCGCGGGACGCCCACCCTGACGTACAACCACACCCCGGCCACCAACGTCCTCGGCGAGCCCGTCGTCGCCCTCGACGAGGGACGCTGGCCCGAGGGCACCGACGAGGTCGTCCTCGACCGCGACGCCGCCACCGCCGCGGGGTTCGCGGTCGGCGACGAGGTCACCGTCGTGCCCCCGCCGACGACCGAGGAGGAGAGGAGCAGGCCCGACGAGAAGCGGGCGCGGACCTACGCCCTGGTCGGCCTCGCCTCCGTCAGCGGCGGCGCCGGGGCGAGCACCACGGCCGTCGTGCTCAGCACCGAGGGCGCCCAGGAGCTGTTCCTGGGCGGTTCCGACCTGTACACCTCAGTCCAGCTCACCGCCGCGCCGGGCGTCAGCGAGGCACGGCTCGCCGGCGCCGCGCGCAAGGTCGCGCCCGAGGGGTTCGAGGTCGTCACCGGCACCGCCCAGGTGGCGGAGTCGGAGGAGACGATCGGCGGCCTGCTCGGACTGATCACCGCGTTCCTCGTCACCTTCGCCGTGATCGCGGTGCTGGTCGGCGGGTTCATCATCGCCAACACGTTCTCCATCCTCGTGGCCCAGCGTGTCCGCGAGCTGGCGCTGCTGCGGGCCCTGGGCTCGAGCCGCGGCCAGGTCACCGGCGCGGTGCTGCTCGAGGCGCTCCTCACGGCCCTGCTCGGGTCGAGCGTCGGCGTCGCGGTCGGGATCGGCCTCTCCCACGCGCTCGCGGCGCTGTTCCACCGGGTCGACCTCGCCATCGACTCCTCGGCCCTGGTCCTCACTGCGCCGGTCGTGGTCGTCGCGTACGTCGTCGGCGTCACCACCACGCTCGTCTCCGCGTACGTGCCCGCCCGGCGCGCCGCCCGGATCGCGCCCGTGGCCGCGGTGCGGCAGGAGCCGGAGGTGGCCGAGGACAGCCTGCGGCGGCGGGCGCTGCTGGGTCTCGTCGTGATCGGGCTGGGCTGCGTGCTGGCGTACGCCGGTCTCAGTCGCGGCCCCGGCCACCTCGCCGCCGGGTGCGTCGGCGCGGCCGCGGTGCTGTGGGTGCTCACCCTCGCCTACGTCAGCCCGGTCGTGGGACGGCCGGTCCTGGTCGTGGCCCGCCTGCTGTTCGCGGGCCTGCTCCGCACGCCCGGACGGCTGGCCGGCGAGAACGCGCTGCGCAACCCCCGCCGTACGGGAGCGACCGCCTCCGCGCTGATGATCGGCGTCTCCCTGGTCTCCGCGGTGGGGGTGCTCTCGACGTCGATGCGCGCCCACACCGACGCGGTCGTGGCCGAGCAGTTCACCGCCGACTTCCTCGTCGCAGCGGCCGGTCACGGGTCGTTCGAGCCGAGCGTGGGCGACCGGATCGGCAGGGTCGCGGGCGTCACCACGGTGGCCCGGCAGCAGGCGGTGGGTGCGTACGTGGACGGCGCCGAGGAGCAGACGGGGCTGATGGCCACCGACAGCGCCTTCGACACCGTCCACCCGCTCGACCTGGTGGCGGGCACCCAGGACCGCGGCCGGCGCGACGCCCTGCTGTCGGAGACGATGGCGGCCGAGCTGGGGCGGGGCGTCGGCGACACCGTGACGCTCCAGTTCGCCACGGGCGCGAAGGCCGAGGTCACCGTCGTCGGTGTGTACGTCGACACCCCGAGCACGGGACGGTTCCTGGTGGGGCTGCCGCTGCTGGCACGGGCCGAGGTGCCGCGCGCGGACACGCGGCTGAGTGTGCTGACCGGTGCCGCGGACGCCGCCGCGACGGCGCAGGTGCGCGCCGAGCTCGACGAGATCGTCCGGGACCGGCCCGTCATCACGGTGCAGGACGCCGAGCAGTACACCGAGGGGCTCACCGAGCAGGTCGACCAGCTCCTCTTCATGGTCTACGGGCTGCTCGCGCTGTCGGTGGTGATCGCGGTGGTCGGCATCGTCAACACCCTCACCCTCAGCGTCGTCGAGCGCACCCGCGAGATCGGCCTGCTGCGGGCGGTGGGGCTGACCCGGGGGATGGTGCGCCGGATGATCACGGCGGAGTCCGTCATCATCGCCCTCCTCGGGGCGGTGCTGGGTCTGGGCGTCGGCGTCCTGGTGGGGGTGCTCCTGCAGCGTGCGCTGCGCGACGACCTCACCGTGCTGGCGGTGCCGCTGGGCGACCTGGGCCGCTTCCTCGTGGTGGCGGTGCTGTTCGGGGTGGTGGCCGCGGTGGTCCCGGCGGTCCGGGCGTCCCGGCTGGCGGTGCTGTCCGCGGTCGCGCAGGAGTGAGCGGCCTCAGTTGGCCAGGTGCACCACGGCGTCGCCGGAGTGCACCAGCGGCGCCTCGGAGCGACCGATGACGATGCCGGTGCGGTTCGCGTACACCGCGCTCATCGTCTTGCCGAAGGAGTCGTAGAGGCTGCCGATGCGCTGCCCCTCGGTGACCTCCTCGCCCAGGGCGACCCCGAGCTCGAGGATGCCGGAGCGTCGCGCCCGAACCCACCCCGAGGAGCGGCACTCGACGCTGACCGGCACCGAGTCCTCCGGCGGCTCGGCCATCTCGAGGGCGGCCAGGACCCGGCGTACGCCGAGCACCCCGGCGTCGACGGCGTAGGCGTCGAAGCGGAGGTTCTCGCCGCCCTCGTACAGCAGGACGGTGGCGCCGTGCTCGCGGGCGGCCTGGCGCAGCGAGCCGTCGCGGATCGCGGCGTGCAGCATGACCGGAGCCCCGAACGCGGAGGCCAGGTGGCGGGTACGGGGGTCGTCGAGGTCGGCGCGCACCTGCGGCAGGTTGGAGCGGCGGTCGGCGCCGGTGTGCAGGTCGATGCCGACCTCGCACTTGGCGACCACCTCGGTCATGAACAGGTGCGCGATCCGCCCGGCCAGCGACCCGCGCGCCGAGCCGGGGAACGACCGGTTGAGGTCGCGGCGGTCGGGCAGGTAGCGGTCGCCGTTCATGAAGCCGAGGACGTTGACGATGGGGACGGCCACGATGGTGCCGCGGAAGGTCTTGGGGTCGAGCCCGGCCATCACCTGCCGGATGACCTCGACGCCGACCACCTCGTCGCCGTGGACGGCGGCGTTGATCCAGATCGTGGGGCCGTCCTCGCGCCCGTGGACGACGCGGACCGGCAGCGTCACCTCGGCTCCGGTGACGGTGCGGGTGATGGGCAGCTCGAGGGAGCGCGCCGACCCGGCGCGGATCCGTACGCTGCCGATCCCGAACGACTCGCGGGCCATCAACGACCCCGGTTGCGGCGGCGCTGGGCCCGCGGCGGGCGGCCCCCGCGGTACGACTCGCCGGGGTCGACGAGGAAGCCCTGGCGCAGCGCCTCGCGGCCCACCAGCATCCGGAACCCCATGTCGTCGCGGCGCGACAGGGTGAGCTCGACCTCGACCGTACGGCCGGCCAGCGCCATCTCGGTGAGCACCACGTAGCGCTGCTCGGCGTGGCCCGAGGAGCTGCGGATCTCGCGGACGTCCGCGATCGGCAGGCAGATCTCGACGGCGTCGTCGTCGGTGGACTGCCAGGGGTGCACGGAGAACCGGACCCAGGCCTCGCCGTCGCGGTCCTCGACGCGCTGGTCGAAGGCGTGCAGGGAGGAGGTGCGGGCGCCGGTGTCGATCTTGGCCTTGACCCAGTCCACGCCCATCGCGGGCAGTGCGACCCACTCGCGCCAGCCGACCACGGTCGGCGGCTCGTCGGGTCGGGGATCGGTGTCGGGCACGGAGCCATCCTCGCAGCCCACCCCGGCGGGCGTGGTGGGGACGGGACATCGTGGACTGCGGTTACCCGCGGGTTGGGCGTCGGCGGCCCGCGTGGTTGAGTGTTCGTCCAGTCCACTCTCGGAGGCCCCTGCATGAAGCTGGCGATCCTGTCCCGCGCCCCCCGCTGCTACAGCACGCAGCGGCTCCGAGCCGCCGCCACCGCGCGGGGCCACGACGTGAAGGTCCTCGACACGTTGCGGTTCGGGATCGACCTCACCGGCGACGAGCCCGACCTGACGTTCCGTGGCAAGCGGCTCTCCACGTACGACGCGGTGCTGCCGCGGATCGGCAACTCGATCACGTACTTCGGGACCGCCGTGGTGCGCCAGTTCGAGCAGATGGACGTCTACACGCCCAACTCGTCGTACGGGATCACCAACAGCCGCGACAAGCTGCGCGCCACCCAGATCCTGTCGCGGCACAAGATCGTGATGCCGGCGACGACGTTCGTTCGCAACCGCGCCGACCTGGTGCCCGCGATCGAGCGGGTCGGCGGCGCGCCGGTGGTCATCAAGCTGCTCGAGGGCACGCAGGGGATCGGCGTGATCCTGGCCCCCGACATCAAGGTGGCCGAGGCGATCATCGAGACGCTGCACTCGACGAAGCAGAACGTGCTGATCCAGCGGTTCGTGAAGGAGTCCAAGGGCCGCGACATCCGCGCCCTCGTCGTCGGCGACCGGGTCGTGGCGGCGATGCGTCGGGTGGCGCAGGGCGACGAGTTCCGCTCCAACGTGCACCGCGGCGGTTCCGTGGAGCCCGTCGCGCTCGACCCGGCGTTCGAGGCGGCGGCGGTGAAGTCGGCGCAGATCATGGGCCTGCGGGTCGCCGGCGTCGACATGCTCGAGGGCAACGACGGGCCGCTGGTGATGGAGGTCAACTCCTCCCCGGGACTTGAGGGCATCGAGACCGCGACCAAGCTCGACGTGGCCGGCGCGATCATCGACTACATCGACAACCAGGTCGCGTTCCCCGAGATCGACGTGCGCCAGCGGCTCACCGTCTCGACGGGGTACGGCGTCGCAGAGATCGTGGTCCACGCCGGCTCGGACATGGTCGGCAAGAAGCTCGGCGACTCCGGCCTCGACGAGCGCGACATCAACGTGCTCGCCCTGCACCGCGGCACCCAGGTCATCCCCAACCCGCGCAACAAGACGGTGCTGGAGGGCGAGGACCGGCTGCTGTGCTTCGGCAAGCTGGAGGAGATGCGCTCGATGATCCCGCTGCGCAAGAAGAGGCAGCGGGTCAAGCGGCTGCCGAAGACGCCGCTGCCGGCCGACGACTGAGCTCTCCGCTGGTTGAGCTGGTCGAAACCGGACCCCGCTGGTTGAGCTTGTCGAAACCAGGTCTCGACCGCTGACCGCCTGTCAGACCGGGCGAGCATGATGGACCCCATGGCGCAGCCCTGGGTCTTCCACGTCGACATGGACCAGTTCCTGGCCGCCGTCGAGCTGCTGCGGCGCCCCGAGCTGGTGGGGCGCCCGGTCGTGGTCGGCGGTCGCGGCGACCCGACCGAACGGGGTGTGGTCTCGACGGCCTCGTACGAGGCGCGGGAGTTCGGCGTACGGTCCGGGATGCCGCTGCGCACGGCCCTGAAGCGTTGCCCGGACGCGGTCTTCCTGCCGGTCGACTTCCCGGTGTACGAGGCCGCCTCGGCGACCGTGATGGCCACGCTCAAGGCGCACGCCGGCGCGCGGGTGCAGGTGCTGGGCTGGGACGAGGCGTTCGTCGCGGTCGCCACCGACGACCCGCGCGCCGAGGCCGAGGCGCTGCGGGCCGAGGTGCTCGCCGCCAGCGACCTGCACTGCTCCGTCGGCATCGGCGACACCCTGGTGCGCGCCAAGATGGCCACCGACCTCGGCAAGCCGCGCGGCGTCTTCCAGCTGACGGGCGACAACTGGTTCGAGGTGTTCGGCGCGCAGCCGACGCGGGCGCTGTGGGGCGTGGGCCCCAAGATCTCCGCCCGCCTGTCCGAGCTCGGGGTGGCGACGGTGCGCGAGCTGGCCGAGGTCGAACCGCAGCGGCTGGTCGACGCGTTCGGCCCGGCGTACGGCTCGCACCTGGCCGACCTGGCCCGCGGCGAGGGGAGTCGTACGGTCGACGACACCCCGTGGGTGGCCCGCGCGCACGGCCACGAGACGACGTTCCAGACCGACCTGACCTCGCCCGCCGACGTGGACGCCGCGCTCGACGTGCTCGCCGACCAGGTCGTCGACGACCTGCGCCGCGAGGAGCGGGCCTGCCAGCGGGTCTTCCTCAAGGTGCGCTTCGCCCCGTTCTTCACCTTCCAGCGCAGCCGCAAGCTGAAGCAGCCGACGTACGACGCAGCGGTGATCGCCGCGACCGCGCGTGAGCTGTTCGACAAGCTGGGGGACGACCGGCCGGTGCGGCTGCTGGGGATCCGTGGGGAGATGGTGCCGCCGGAGGGCGGGTACTGAGGCACCTGCGTCATACGTCGGCGGTTCGCCGGGCCCTGCGTCGTACGTTCGCGCTTCGCCGAGCGCCTGGGTCATACGGATCCGGACCTATAGGTGCGGTTACGGATGACGCGCGCGGCCCCAGGACCCCCGTCGTGTGACGCACGCGGCACCGGTCACCCTTCGTTCGACGCGAGCGGGCCCGAGCCGCCGACGACTGAGCGCGCTCGGCGACCGCGGCGTTCTGTCACCCGGCTGCCACAATGGCGGCGTGATCGATCCGCTCCAGACCGTCCTGATCGTGTGCTCGCTGCTGCTGGCGGCGGTCGTGCTCGTGTACGTCGTCCTGGACCGCGAGCCTGACTGGACGCTGCTGGGGATCACCGGCGTCGTCGAGCTGCTCGCCGTCGTGCAGGCCGGGGTCGGGCTGGTGCAGGTGGTCCGCGGCACCCACCAGGTGGATGCGGCGGTCTTCATCGGCTACCTGCTGTCGATCCTGGTGATCCTGCCGCTGGCCTTCTTCTGGTCGCTCGCCGAACGCTCCCGCGGCGCCACCGCCGTCCTCGTGGTCGCCGCGCTGACCGTGGCGTTCCTCGTGGTGCGCCTCGGCCAGGTGTGGACGGCCGGCGCATGAGCGCCGGGCAGCCCGTCGCCGAGCAGACTCCGGCGCGTCCCGGCTCCACCAAGTCCGGGCTCGGCCGCACCCTGATCGCCGTGTACGCCGTCTTCGCGCTCGCCGCGACGGCCCGCTCGGCGGTGCAGCTGGCCACCGACGCGGCCTCCGCGCCGCTGGCGTACGGACTGTCCGGTGTGGCCGCCGTGGTCTACATCGCCGCCACCGTCGGGCTGGCCGAGAAGGGGCCTGACCCGAGGCGGGTGGCGTGGCTGGCGTGCGGCTTCGAGATGGTCGGCGTGCTCGCGGTCGGGGCGCTCAGCTTCGCGCGACCGGATCTGTTCCCCGAGGCCACCGTGTGGTCGCACTTCGGCTCCGGGTACGGCTACCTGCCGCTCGTGCTGCCGTTCGTCGGGTTGGCGTGGCTGGTGCGTACCCGCCCCTGAGGCGCGACCGCACCGTCGTACGTCCCCCCGGACGTGCTGCGGACCGGCCGTCCGAGCGACCGGGTCGTCGCACGTCCGGAGGACGCTCAGCCCTCGACGTCCCCCGGCACGACCTTCACCTGCGGGAACTCCTTCATGGCGTGGCTCGCGATGACCTTCATCATCACCGTGTCGACGGTGCCGCCGATGACGCCGCCGCCGAGCGGGATCGCCTTGCCGAGCGAGGCCAGTGTCTTCTCGCCGATGCCCTTGACCAGCTTGAAGCCGACCGCCTTGTTGACCAGCATCAGCGCGGCCGGCGGCAGGCCCTTGAGGGCGACGTTGGTGACCATGCCGCTCGGGGTGGCGACCTTGGCCTTGCGGAGCACGTCGTCGGCGTCCGCGCCGACCAGGCACAGCAGGATCGCGGTGCGTACGGCCGGGTTGTTCACGTCGTAGCCGCGCAGGTGCGCGATGGCGCCCACCATGCGGGTCGCGTTGAGGTAGAAGGTGGCCACGTTGGCCGGCAGTGCGACCGGCATCGTGAAGAAGCCGCCCAGGCCGGTGACGAAGCCGCCGGCGCCGCCCTTGACCAGGGCGCGGCGCGCGACGCGGGCCACCGCCCGCTCGGTGCTGCCCGTGGCGACGAGGGACTTCTGGCCGAGCTCGGCGGCCGTGGTGAAGGGGCCCGCGCCGTCGAGTCCGACGTCGAAGAGCATGCTGACCAGCTTGTCCAGGGCGCCGGGGTCCTCGGCGGGTTGGATCTGCGTGGCCGCTTCCTTCTTCTTGATCAGGGCCATCTCGTACCTCTCTGCTCGGCGTGATGCCTCCCCCAGTATGTCGGGAGAACCCAGCCCCGGCCCGTACGACGAGGCCGGGGCCGGGGTGGAGGCTCAGGTGACCTCGGAGCGGAACGCCCGCAGCCGCAGGCTGTTGGTCACCACGAAGACGCTGGAGAACGCCATCGCCGCACCGGCCAGCATCGGGTTGAGCAGACCCGCGGCGGCCACCGGGATGGCGGCCACGTTGTAGGCGAACGCCCAGAACAGGTTCCCCCGGATGGTCGAGGCCGTACGCCGCGACAGCCGCAGCGCGTCGGCGACGACCCGCAGGTCGCCGCGGACCAGGGTCAGGTCGCTGGCCTCGATCGCCACGTCCGTTCCGGTCCCCATCGCCAGGCCCAGGTCGGCCTGGGCCAGGGCGGCCGCGTCGTTGACGCCGTCGCCGACCATCGCGACCACCTTGCCGGCGGCCTGGAGACGCTTGACCTCCTCGACCTTGTCGGCCGGCAGCACGTCCGCGACCACGGTGTCGATGCCGACCTCGTCGGCCACCCGGCGGGCTGCGGCGGCGTTGTCGCCGGTCAGCAGCACCGGTTCCGGGCCGAGCTCGCGCAGCCGGGCCACCGCCGCGGCGGAGGTCTCCTTGACGGTGTCGCCGACCACGACGACACCGCGGGCGAGGCCGTCCCAGCCGACGGCGACCGGCGTCGAACCGTCCGCCTGCGCGGCGGTCAACGCCTCGGCCAGGTCGGCCGGCAGGTGCTGCGCCCAGTCGGCGAGCAGCCGCGGGCGCCCCACGACCACGGCGTGGCCGCCGACGACACCGGTGACCCCGAGGCCCTCGACGTTGGCGAACGACTCCACCGCCGGCAGCTCGTGCCCCTGCTCGCGGGCCGCGGCCACCACGGCCGCGGCGATCGGGTGCTCCGAGGCGGCCTCCAGCGCGGCGGCGACCCGCAGCACCTCGGCCGGGTCCTCGCCGTCGGCGGCCAGCACGGACCGTACGGCCATCTCACCGGTGGTCACGGTGCCCGTCTTGTCGAGCACCACGGTGTCGACCAGCCGCGTCGCCTCCAGCACCTCGGGCCCCTTGATCAGGATCCCGAGCTGGGCGCCGCGGCCGGTGCCGACCATGAGGGCCGTCGGCGTGGCCAGGCCGAGCGCGCAAGGGCAGGCGATGATCAGCACCGAGACGGCGGCGGTGAACGCGGCGGCTGCCCCGCCCCCGGCGCCCAGCCAGAAGCCGAGCGTGGCCAGCGCCAGCGCGATCACGACGGGCACGAAGATGCCGGAGATCCGGTCGGCCAGCCGTTGCGCGGGAGCCTTGCCGGCCTGCGCGTCCTCGACCAGCCGGGCCATCTGCGCCAGGGAGGTGTCGGCGCCGACGCGGGTGGCGCGTACGACGAGCCGCCCGGAGGTGTTGACCGAGGCGCCCGTGACGGCGTCGTCCACGCCGACGTCGACGGGGACCGGTTCGCCGGTCAGCAGGGACAGGTCGACCGCGGAGGCACCGGCGACGACGACGCCGTCGGTGGCGACCTTCTCGCCCGGGCGTACGACGAACAGGTCGCCGACCGCCAGGTCCTGCACGTCGATCCGCGTCTCGGGGCCGTCGATCCCGGCCCGCAGCACGGCGACGTCCTTGGCCCCCAGCTCGAGCAGCGCCCGCAGCGCGGCGCCGGCCTGCCGCTTGGAGCGGTGCTCCAGCCAGCGGCCCAGCAGCAGGAACGTGGTCACGCCCGCCGCCGCCTCGAGGTAGATGTTGCCGGCGCCGTCGGTGCGCGAGACGGTCAGCTCGAAGCCGTGGGTCATCCCGGGCTCCCCGGCCGTACCGAGGAACAGGGCGTACAGCGACCAGCCGTACGCCGCCAGCACGCCGACGGAGACGAGGGTGTCCATCGTCGCCGCGCCGTGGCGCAGGTTGACCGCGGCGGCGCGGTGGAACGGCCAGGCGCCCCACACGACCACTGGGCTGGCCAGGGCCAGCGAGGCCCACTGCCAGTACGTGAACTGCCACGCCGGCACCATTGCCAGCGCGACGACCGGGACGCTCAGCACCGCGGAGACCAGGAGTCGTACGGTCAGAGGGTCGAGTCCCGCAGCCTCGGCGGGCGCCTCGTCGCGGGCGGGGCTCGGGACGGTGGCGTCGTACCCGGCCGACCGGACGGTCTCGACCAGGTCGTCGGGCGTCAGGGTGCTCGGGAAGGCGACGCGCGCCTTCTCCGTGGCGTAGTTGACGCTCGCGGTGACGCCGTCGAGCTTGTTGAGCTTGCGCTCGATGCGGTTGGCGCACGACGCGCAGGTCATGCCGGTGATCGCCAGCTCGACGTCCTCGGTGGGGACGGGCTGCGGTGCGGTGGCGGGGGAGAGGTCAGTGGTCATGGTCGTCCTCCTCGCCGTGGGTGGTGCCGTCGGGCACGCCTCCGGAGACCACCGTGAAGACGGCCGTACGGACCCGTCCCTCGTGCTTGAAGTCGAGGAACAGCCGGTACGTGCCGTGCGTGGGGAAGGCGGTCGCGAACTCGATGCTCGGTCCGGTGGAACCGTTCTCCTCCGGGTGGACGTGCAGGTAGCCCAGGTCGCCGGCACGCATCGCGACCAGGTGGCCGTACGCGCCCAGGTAGGGCTCGAGGTCGCTCACCGGGCGGCCGTCCTTCTCGACGTGCGCGACCAGGACGGTGTCGGCCCCAGGGGCGGTGTCGCCGGTCAGGTGGACGGTGTAGTCGTCGACCGCGGCGGTCCGGTTGTCCGCGGACAGCGCGACGGGCGCGAAGTCACCGGGGACGGCGAGGTCGTCGGCGAGCGTGATCGGGTCCCAGCCCTGCGGGGTGAGGTCCGCGACCACCCGCCAGGTGCCGGGGGTGAGGTCGACCTCGGTGGTCCAGGTGCCGTCGTCGCTGAGGACGGGGTGCACGTGCTGGAACCCGGTGAGGTCGCGACGCACCACGATCAGGTGCAGGTCCTTCTCGTGCGACTCGGTGTAGTCCATGAGCGGGCGGCCCGAGGAGGTACGGATGGTGAAGGCCAGCTCGGTACGCCCCGGCCGGGCGATCGGCTGGTCCAGCTCGAGGGTGAACCCGTCGGCGCGGGCGGTCAGGCCGCCGACGTCGTGGCCCGCGTGGGCCGTGCCGCCCTCATCGGTGGTCGAGCCTGTCGAGACCCCGTGCTCCCCGGTGGTCGAGTGCCCGTCGGTGGTCGAGTCTGTCGAGACCGGCCCCGCGGCTTTGCCCACGCCGTACGCCGCGGCGAACGCAAGGGCCAGGGCGAGCACGTACCCGCCGATCCTGACGCTGCCGGGCAGCTCGCGGTTCATGCCAGCTCGTAACCGGCCTCGGTGACGGCGGCGGAGACCGCGGCGTCGTCGAGCGCCTGCTCACTGGTGACCGTGACCTTGCCGGACTCGACCACCACGTCGACGCCCGTGACGCCGGGGATCTCGCTGATCTCCTCACGCACGGAGGCGGCGCAGTGCTCGCAGGTCATGCCGGTGACGGTGTAGTCGGTGGTGGTGCTCATGGGGTGCTCCTGGGTTGGGTTGCTGGGGTGGTTGCTGGGGTGCAGCAGCGGGCGGCGCTCAGGACCGGACGAGCCGGGCGATCGCCGCGGACGCCTCGGCGAGCTTGGCGTCCTTCTCGTCGCCGCCCTTGACGGCGGCGTCGACCACGCAGTGCGCGATGTGGTCGTCGAGCAGGACCAGGGCCAGGGACTGCAGCGCCTTCGTGGCGGCGGAGACCTGGGTGAGGACGTCGATGCAGTACTGCTCCTCCTCGACCATCCGTTGCAGCCCGCGCACCTGTCCCTCGATGCGGCGCAGCCGCTTGAGGTGGGCCGCCTTGGTCTCGGCGTTGCCCTCGAGGTGGCCGTGCTGGCCCCCGGCGGTGGTGTCGCAGCTCTCGCACATGCCTTCCACCATACCCCTAGGGGGTATCAAGTCAAGTCGCCGTGAGCGGTCCCACAT
>NZ_JBJEHY010000241.1:0-14419 GCF_051876515.1 Nocardioides sp.
ACACCGGCAAGCAGAAGATCCTCGACACCGGCGGCCGCGTCGCCCGCTTCGAGGCCCGCTACGCCAAGGCTGCCAAGAAGTAGTCTCCTCCGAGCGCCGGCGCCCCACGTCACGTGGAGTGCCGGCGCTTCGGCATTTGTCCGCGTGCCACCCGCCGGAGCGGCCCCCGTCGCCGGCCAGACCGTTGTGCAGGAGCAGAGGTTGTTCGAAGCCGTCGAGGGCATGCTCGAGGAGCACGCCGACCTGGAGCACCAGCTCGCCGCTCCGGAGACCCACGCCGACCAGAGGTTGGCCAAGCGGCTCAACCAGCGCTACGCCGAGCTCACCGCCGTGGTGAACACGTGGCGCGACTGGACCCAGCTCGGCGAGGACGCCGAGGCCGCCCGGGAGCTCGCCTCCGACGACCCGGCGTTCGCCGACGAGGCCGAGGCCCTCGAAGCCAGGCGTGAGCAGGTCGCGGAGCGGCTGCGACGCCTGCTGGTGCCGCGCGACCCCGCCGACGGCAAGGACGCCCTGGTCGAGGTGAAGTCGGGCGAGGGCGGCGAGGAGTCGGCGCTGTTCGCCGGCGACCTGCTGCGTATGTACACGCGCTACGCCGAGCAGCGTGGCTGGTCGGTGGAGGTGCTGGACGCCACCGAGTCCGACCTGGGCGGGTACAAGTCCGTCACAGCCGCGGTCAAGGCCCGAGGGGCCGTCGAGCCGGGGCAGGCACCGTACGCCCTGCTGAAGTTCGAGGGCGGCGTGCACCGCGTCCAGCGGGTGCCGGTCACCGAGTCCCAGGGCCGCGTGCACACCTCGGCCGCGGGCGTCCTGGTCATGCCCGAGGCCGAGCAGGTCGACGTGAGCGTCGACGACAACGACCTGCGCATCGACGTCTTCCGCTCCTCCGGCCCGGGCGGGCAGAGCGTCAACACCACCGACTCGGCCGTACGGATCACCCACCTGCCCACCGGCATCGTGGTGAGCTGCCAGAACGAGAAGTCGCAGCTGCAGAACAAGGAGCAGGCGATGCGGATCCTGCGCGCGCGGCTGATGCAGGCCGCCCAGGACGCCGCCGACGCGGAGGCCAGCGAGGCCCGCCGCTCCCAGGTGCGTACGGTCGACCGCTCGGAGCGGATCCGCACGTACAACTTCCCCGAGAACCGGATCTCCGACCACCGCACCGGCTACAAGGCGTACAACCTCGACCAGGTCCTCGACGGCGACCTGGGGCCGGTGGTGGACTCGTGCGTCGAGACCGACCTGGCGGCGCGGCTGGCCGCGCTGGAGAGCTGAGGGCACATGGACGACCTGCACACCCGCCGCCGCCGCTGGGCGGCCGACCTGGCTCAGGCCGGGGTCGAGTCCGCGGGGCGCGACGTCGACCTGCTGCTGTCCCACGTGCTGGCCGTCCCGGTCGGCAACGTCGGGTTGCTCGACACGATCACCGACGACCAGGCTGCCGTCCTGGAGACGTTGCTGGCCCGCCGGGCGCGGCGTGAGCCGTTGCAGCACCTGACCGGCACGGCGGCCTTCCGCCACGTCGACCTCGAGGTCGGGCCCGGCGTCTTCGTGCCGCGTCCTGAGACCGAGCTGCTCGCCGGCTGGGCGGTGGAGCAGGCGACGGGGCTCGAGGCGCCGGTCGTCGTCGACCTGTGCACCGGATCTGGGGCCATCGCGAAGGCCGTGGCCCACGAGGTGCCGAACGCGCGGGTGCACGCCGTGGAGCTGGACGAGGACGCCCACGGCTGGGCCCAGACCAACCTCACCGGCACCGGCGTGGACCTGCGCCACGGCGACATGGCGACCGCGTTCGACGACCTGCTGGGCACCGTCGACGTCGTGGTCTGCAACCCGCCGTACATCCCGCTCGAGGCGTGGGAGTCGGTCCAGGCGGAGGCGCGCGACCACGACCCGCACCTGGCGCTGTTCTCCGGCCAGGACGGCCTCGACGCGATCCGGGTCCTCGAGTGTCGCGCCGCCGCGCTGCTGCGCCCCGGTGGGGTGCTGGGCTGCGAGCACGCGGACGTCCAGGGGGAGTCGGCCCCGGCCGTCTTCGCTGCCACGGGTCGCTGGCGCGACGTGCTCGACCACCGAGACCTTGCGGGTCGCCCCCGTTTCCTGACGGCGAGGCTGGCACGATGAGCAGTGTGCAGAGGCTGACCACGACCGACGAGACCGAGCGCGACGCTGCCGTGGAGGCGGTGACCTCCGCCGTGCGACAGGGTGAGCTGGTGGTGATCCCCACCGACACGGTGTACGGGATCGGGGCGGACGCCTTCTCCCACGACGCGGTCAACGCGCTGCTCAAGGCCAAGGGTCGTGGACGTCAGATGCCCCCGCCGGTGCTGATGTCGTCGGTCTCGACGCTGGAGGCGCTGGCCTCCTCCATCCCGGACTACGCCCGCGCCCTGGCGGAGAAGTTCTGGCCGGGCCCGCTGACGCTGGTGCTGCGGCAGCAGGCGTCCTTGATGTGGGACCTGGGTGAGACGCGGGGGACCGTGGCGGTCCGCGTCCCCGACGACGAGGTCGCCCTCGCTGTGATCGAGCGCACCGGACCGCTGGCCGTGAGCTCGGCCAACCTGTCGGGCCACCCGGCCGCGCAGGACGCTGACCGGGCCGAGGAGATGCTCGGCGAGGTGGTCTCGGTGATCGTCGACGCCGGCCCCTCGCGCGGTGGCGTCGCCTCGACGATCGTGGACGCGACCGGCCCCGTGCCGCGGGTGCTGCGCCGGGGTGCGGTCTCCGACGAGGCGCTCACAGAGGTGCTCGAACCCCTGGGGCTGCAGCTGCTGGACGAGGGCTGATGCGGGAGTACCTCCTCGTCTTCCTCGTCGCCCTCACCGTCACCTACCTGCTGACGGTCTTCGCGCGGGAGTTCGCCCTGCGTACGGGGGCCGTCGCGGCCGTGCGCGACCGCGACGTGCACGCGGAGCCGATCCCGTACCTCGGGGGAGTGGCCATGATGGGGGGCCTGCTCGCGGCCTTCCTGGTGGCCCGCGAGCTGCCGTTCCTGTCACGCAGCGACCCGTACGTCTTCCAGGACGCCGGCATCGTGCTGGCCGCGGGAGGGCTGATCTGCGCGGTCGGGGTCATCGACGACATCTTCGACATCGACGCCCTGACCAAGTTCGGGGGACAGCTCCTGGCAGCGCTTATCCTGGTCTGGTTCGGGGTGCGCTTCTACTTCGTGGAGATGCCGGACGGCACCCAGATCGTGCTGGGGCCGCTTCAGGGCGGCCTGCTGACGGTCTTCCTGGTCATCGCGACCATCAACGCGGTCAACTTCGTCGACGGTCTCGACGGTCTCGCCTCGGGCGTGGTCGGAGTCGGAGCGGTGGCGTTCTTCGTCTTCTCCTACGTCATCGCCGACCAGAACAACCTCACGCTGGCCACCACCGGCGCGCTGCTCGCGGCAGCCCTCGCGGGGGCCTGCCTGGGCTTCCTGTTCCACAACTTCCACCCCGCCCGACTGTTCATGGGCGACTCCGGCTCGATGCTGATCGGGTTGGTCCTCTCGGCGGGCACGCTGACCCTGACCGGGCAGTTCGCCCCCGGGGACATCACCAGCGACGGCTCCTCGCTCTTCGTCACCCTGCTCCCGGCGATGCTGCCGGTCTCGGTGCTCATGGTGCCGATGGCCGACCTGCTGCTGGCCGTCGTACGCCGCACCCGGGCCGGCCGTTCGCCGTTCAGCCCGGACAAGCAGCACCTGCACCACCGCCTGCTCGAGATCGGGCACTCGCAGCGCCGCGCGGTCTACATCATGTGGATGTGGGCGGCGCTGCTGGCCTCGGCCGCGGTCCTGGTGAGCCTGTTCCGCGGCCCCCAGGTCTGGATCGGGCTCGGCGTGGCCACCGCGGTCACGGTGGGTCTCACGTTCGTGCTGCCGCGGATGAGGACGCCCGCCCGCCTGGGCGGGGGAGCGGGCGGGACGGAGTTGGGGCAGCCCTGACGCTTGTGATAGTTTTCACGAGCGTTCGCGGGCCGGTCTCGCCCCTCGCTGAGCGCCCCTCGAATCCCCCCCAGAGAACGGCCGCCGCACCATGACGACCGAGTCGAAGCAGGACGCCCCGCGCGGGCTGTCCCCTCTTCTCGGGGCGACGGCGGCCTCTGTCGTGCTGGGACTGCTCGTGGTGCTGGCGGCCGCGCTCGTCGACGGTGCCCCCGGTGCGCGCGGAGCCGCGGCAGGCGCCGTGATCACGCTCGTCACCTTCGGGTGGGGGACCGGCGTCGTGAGCGCCGTCTCCCGCGTGATGCCCTCGGCGTCGATGATGATCGCGCTGCTGACGTACGCCCTGCAGATCGTCCTGATGGGTGTGTCGGTCAAGATCGTCATAGACGCCAGTGACGACGGCGCACGTTTCTCGCACGGCTGGTTGGTCGTCGGTGTCGTGACGCTCGCGCTCGGCTGGATGGCTGCCCAGGTGTGGTGCACCGTACGCCTGCGCACGCTGGCCTACGACCTGCCCTCCTCCGCGGCCGGTCCACGCGAGGAGGCGGGTGCATGAGCAACCTTCTCGACTGGTATTCTCCGGTGCTCGATGGCACAACAGCGGACCCCGTCCCCGGACGGCGACGAGACTCCACCCGGTGGCGACCCCTGGCAGGCGGTCAGCTACCTGCTGGCGGGAGTCATCGCGTACGGCCTGGCCGGCTGGGGACTCGACCGTTGGCTCGGCACCAACTGGATCGTTGCGGTGGGGATCATCCTCGGCGCGGGCCTCGGGGTCTACATGACCTGGAAGAGGTTCGGCGGGGGGACCACCGACCAGAAGCACCCGGACGCCTAGTCCGCACACTCGACCTGAAGAAGAAATCACAGGAGACACGGTGAGCTTGATTTCCATGAGTTCCGGCGGCGAGGGATTCACCCCTCCGGGCCCGAAGGACTTCAACCTGCCTCCGATCGGACCCGACAAGACGTTCGAGTTCCTCGGTCAGACGATGTACCTGGGTGTCACCAAGCCGATGCTCCAGCTGGCGCTGTCGGTCATCATCATCGTCGCGTTCTTCTGGATGGCGACCCGCCGCACGGCGATGGTCCCGAGCAAGATGCAGTACGTCGGCGAGGCCGCGTACGGCATGGTCCGCAACTCCCTGGCGCGCGACAACATCGGCCCGGAGTTCATGAAGTTCGTGCCGTTCCTGGTCTCGCTCTTCTTCTTCATCCTGGTCAACAACTACTTCGGCCTGATCCCGTTCATCCAGCTGCCGACGGTGTCGCGCTTCGGCGTCCCGGTGGCCCTCGCGCTGATCGCGTGGCTGGTCTACAACGCGGTCGGCATCCAGAAGCACGGCTTCCTGGGCTACCTCAAGCACCAGACGGTCCCGGCCGGCGTCAAGGGCCCCGTGCTGGCCCTGCTGATCCCGCTGGAGTTCTTCTCCAACATCCTGGTCCGCCCCGTCACGCTGGCCCTGCGTCTCTTCGCCAACCTGTTCGCCGGCCACATCCTCCTGCTGCTGTTCGCCCTCGGTGGCGAGTACCTGATCATGGAGATGGGCGGCATGTACATCGGCGCCGGCCTCCTCAGCTTCCTGATGTTCATGCTCATCTCCGTGCTCGAGATGCTGGTCATGTTCCTTCAGGCGTACGTCTTCGTCCTGCTGACGTCGATGTACATCGCCGGCGCGATCGCCGACGAGCACTGATCCCCAAGTCTTTCCCCAACACCAACACACTCCCGTCAGGGAACAACGAAAGGAAGAAGCCGTGGGTGGCTCTCTCAACATGCTCGGTTACGGCCTCGCGACGATCGGCCCCGGTCTCGCTGTTGGTCTGATCTTCGCCGCGTACATCAACGGTGTGGCCCGTCAGCCGGAGTCGCAGGGTCGCCTGCAGCCGATCGCCATCCTGGGCTTCGCCCTGGCCGAGGCGCTCGCCATCATCGGTATCGCCCTGGCCTTCGTGCTCACCGGCTCCAGCACCAGCTGATCAAGCCGACCTGCCGATACCCGACTGACCCGAACTGAAGGACCTGCCCATGCAGACAGAGGTCATCATGGCTGCGGAGGGGGGACTGAACCCCCTCATCCCGCACCCCATCGAGATCGTCCTCGCCGTGGTGTTCTTCGCCATCCTGCTCCTCATCGTGGCGAAGAAGATCGTTCCGGCCTTCGAGCAGACGTACGCCGAGCGTACGGCTGCCATCGAGGGTGGCATCGCCGCTGCCGAGACGAAGCAGGCCGAGGCGGACGCCAAGCTTGCCGAGCTCGACAAGCAGCTCTCCGAGGCCCGTCACGAGGCCGCGCGCATCCGTGAGGAGGCCCGCGAGCAGGGTGCTGCCATCGTCTCTGAGATGCGTGAGCAGGCCCAGGCCGAGGCCTCTCGCATCGTCGAGAGCGGCAAGGCCCAGATCGAGGCGGAGCGCCAGCAGGCGGTCACCTCGCTCCGCGCCGAGGTCGGCACCCTCGCGACCGGCCTGGCCGGCCGCATCGTCGGTGAGAGCCTGGAGGACGAGGCCCGTCAGAGCCGCGTCGTCGAGCGCTTCCTGGCCGACCTGGAGTCGAACCAGAGCGGAGTCAACTGATGCAGCTTCGTGGTGCTTCCGCCGACGCCCTCGCCGCCATCTCCGACGAGTTCGGGGTCCGGCTGCAGGGTTCGTCGGACGCTGCCCGCATCGGCCGCGACCTGTTCACGGTCGCGTCGTTGCTGCGCAGCGAGCCCGGCCTGCGTCGGGTCGCCACGGACCAGTCGGTCGACTCCGACGCCAAGCAGCGTCTGGTCACGGAGCTCTTCGGCTCCCAGCTCGACGCCGTGTCGCTCGAGGTCGTGAAGGCGGCGGTCTCCCGTCGCTGGACCGTCTCGCGTGACCTCGCCGACGCCCTCGAGCGTCTCAGCGAGGTGGCGGTCGTCCGCTCCGCCGGCGCCGACTCGGCACGTCTCTCCGACGAGCTGTTCTCCTTCGGTCAGGTCGTCTCCGAGAACCCGTCGCTGCGCGACGCGCTCTCGGACCGGTCCCGCTCGGTCGAGGACAAGTCCGGCCTGGTGCGCTCCCTCCTCGAGGGCAAGGCGCTCCCGGCCACGATCACGCTGGCCGCCCAGGCCGTCGCCGGCACCTACCGCACGGTGGGTGTCGCGCTGGCCGAGTACCAGCAGGTGGCGGCAGACGTGCACGGGGAGAAGGTGGCCACCGTCCGCGTGGCTCACCCGCTGTCCGACGCCGACCGCCAGCGACTGACGGACGCCCTGTCGCGTCAGTACGACCGCCCGATCCACCTGAACGTGGTCGTGGACCCCACGGTCCTGGGAGGCATCCGTGTCGAGCTCGGTGACGACGTCATCGACGGCACGGTCGCTAACCGCCTCGACGACGCCCGCCGCAAGATGGCCGGCTGACCCGATCCTCATTCGAGCAGAATCAATAGAAGGAAGAGAGATGACGGAGCTTTCTATCCGTCCGGACGAGATCCGGGACGCGCTGCAGCGCTTCGTGTCCGAGTACCAGCCCACGACCGCCAGCAAGGAAGAGGTCGGTGCGGTGGCCGAGGCCGGCGACGGCATCGCCCGCGTCTCCGGACTGCCTTCCGTGATGGCCAACGAGCTGCTCGAGTTCGAGGACGGAACGCTGGGCCTCGCCCAGAACCTCGACACCCGTGAGATCGGCGTCGTCGTGCTGGGTGACTTCGACAAGATCGAGGAGGGCCAGAAGGTCCGCCGCACCGGCGAGATCCTCTCGGTCCCCGTCGGCGAGGGCTACCTCGGTCGCGTCGTCGACCCGCTCGGCACCCCGATCGACGGCCTCGGCGAGATCACCGGCATCGAGGGCCGCCGCGCCCTCGAGCTGCAGGCGCCCAGCGTCATGCAGCGCAAGTCGGTGCACGAGCCGCTGGCCACCGGCATCAAGGCCATCGACGCGATGACCCCGGTCGGCCGCGGTCAGCGCCAGCTGATCATCGGTGACCGTGCGACGGGCAAGACGACCATCGCCATCGACACAATCATCAACCAGAAGCAGAACTGGGAGTCGGGCGACCCGTCGAAGCAGGTCCGCTGCATCTACGTCGCCATCGGCCAGAAGGGCTCGACCATCGCCTCCGTGCGTGGCGCCCTCGAGGAGGCCGGCGCCCTGGAGTACACCACCATCGTGGCTGCTCCGGCGTCCGACTCGGCCGGCTTCAAGTACCTCGCCCCGTACACCGGCTCGGCCATCGGCCAGCACTGGATGTACCAGGGCAAGCACGTCCTGATCGTCTTCGACGACCTGACCAAGCAGGCCGAGGCCTACCGCGCCGTGTCGCTGCTGCTGCGCCGCCCGCCGGGCCGCGAGGCGTACCCGGGTGACGTCTTCTACCTGCACAGCCGCCTGCTGGAGCGTTGCGCCAAGCTGAGCGACGAGATGGGCTCCGGCTCGATGACGGGTCTGCCGATCATCGAGACCAAGGCCAACGACGTCTCGGCGTTCATCCCGACCAACGTCATCTCGATCACCGACGGCCAGATCTTCCTGCAGTCCGACCTGTTCGCCGCCAACCAGCGCCCCGCCATTGACGTGGGTGTCTCGGTGTCGCGAGTCGGTGGTTCCGCGATGACCAAGGCGATGAAGGCCGTCACCGGTTCGCTCAAGGTCGACCTGGCGCAGTTCCGCGCCATGGAGGCCTTCGCCATGTTCGCCTCGGACCTCGACGCCGCCTCGCGCCAGCAGCTGGCCCGTGGTCAGCGCCTGATGGCCCTGCTCAAGCAGCCGCAGTACTCGCCGTACCCGGTCGAGGAGATGACGGTCTCGCTGTGGCTGGGCACCTCGGGTCGCCTGGACGTCGTCCCCGTGGAGGACGTGCTCCGCTTCGAGCACGAGTTCCTGGACAACCTGCGCCTGGGCAACGCCGGCATCCTCGCCGGCATCCGCGAGTCGCTGAAGTTCGAGGACTCCACCGAGACCGAGCTGGTGAAGGCGTACGACGCCTTCCTCGACGTGTTCGAGACCTCGGACGGCCAGTCGATCAAGGCTGGTCGCGAGGACCACGTGGCTCTGGAGGACGAGGACGTCGACCAGGAGCAGATCGTCAAGCAGAAGCGGGCCTGACCCATGGCCGTATCGCTGCGTGAGTACCGCGCGCGGATCAAGTCGACGGAGTCGATGAAGAAGATCACGCGCGCCATGGAGCTCATTGCTGCGTCCCGCATCATCAAGGCGCAGCAGCGTGCTCAGGCCGCCGCTCCGTACGCCCGTGAGCTGACCCGCGCGGTGAGCGCGGTGGCGACGTTCTCCGACGTCGACCACCCGCTCACCACCGAGCCCGAGAACCCGAAACGAGCCGCGGTCCTGGTCGTCACCAGCGACCGCGGCCTCGCCGGGGCCTACTCCTCCAGCGTCCTCAAGGAGGCCGAGCGCCTCGTCGAGAAGCTGAAGGAGGAGGGCAAGGAGGTCGACCTCTACACCACCGGCCGCAAGGGTGAGGCGTACTTCAAGTTCCGCCAGCGCCCGGTCGTGCAGGCCTGGACGGGCTTCTCCGACCAGCCGACGTACGACGTGGCCGACGAGATCGGCACGACGCTCATCGACGCCTTCACCGGCGACGAGGGGGAGGCGACCGAGGTGGACGAGGTCCACGTGGTCTACACCCGCTTCAAGTCGATGCTGCTCCAGGAGCCGCAGGCCACCCGCCTGCTGCCGCTGGAGGTCGTCGAGGGTACGGAGCCCCCGGCGGAGGGCGAACTCCTTCCGCTGTACGAGTTCGAGCCGTCCCCGGCGGAGGTGCTCGACTCCCTGCTCCCGCGTTACGTCCAGAGCCGGATCTTCTTCGCACTGCTGCAGGCGGCGGCCTCCGAGCTCGCCGCCCGTCAGAAGGCGATGAAGGCCGCGACGGACAACGCGGAGGAGCTCATCAAGAAGTTCACCCGTATTGCCAACCAGGCCCGCCAGGCCGGCATTACCCAGGAAATCAGCGAGATCGTCGGTGGTGTCAATGCCCTTGCCGACGCACAAGCCGGGAGTGAGTGAAAAATGACTGCCACTGTTGAAGAGGGCACCCAGGTGACGGGGGGCGGCGTCGGCCGCATCTCCCGCGTCATCGGCCCGGTCGTGGACATCGAGTTCTCGACCGATGAGATGCCCGAGATCTACAACGCACTGAAGACCGACATCACCCTGAACGGTGAGACCCGCGAGCTCACGCTCGAGGTTGCTCAGCACATCGGTGACGGCATGGTGCGTGCCATCTCCATGAAGTCGACCGACGGCATGGTCCGCGGCGCCCAGGTGCGCGACACCGGCGGCCCGATCTCCGTCCCCGTGGGTGACGGCACCCTCGGCAAGGTGTTCGACGTGACCGGCGAGTGCCTCAACCTCGAAGAGGGCGAGACGCTGCAGGTCAACGAGCGCTGGGGCATCCACCGCAAGGCGCCGGCCTTCGACCAGCTGGAGTCCAAGACCCAGATGTTCGAGACGGGCATCAAGGTCATCGACCTGCTCACCCCGTACGTGCAGGGTGGCAAGATTGGTCTGTTCGGTGGTGCCGGCGTCGGCAAGACCGTTCTGATCCAGGAGATGATCGCCCGTGTGGCGAAGGACCACGACGGTGTGTCCGTGTTCGCCGGTGTCGGTGAGCGCACCCGTGAGGGCAACGACCTGATCGTCGAGATGCAGGAGGCCGGCGTCTTCGACAAGGTCGCCCTGGTCTTCGGCCAGATGGACGAGCCGCCGGGCACGCGTCTGCGCGTGGCCCTGTCGGCCCTGACGATGGCGGAGTACTTCCGCGACGTCCAGAACCAGGACGTGCTGCTCTTCATCGACAACATCTTCCGGTTCACGCAGGCCGGTTCCGAGGTGTCGACCCTGCTGGGCCGCATGCCGTCCGCCGTGGGTTACCAGCCCAACCTCGCCGACGAGATGGGTGTGCTCCAGGAGCGCATCACCTCGACGCGTGGTCACTCGATCACCTCGATGCAGGCGATCTACGTGCCGGCCGACGACTACACCGACCCGGCTCCGGCGACCACCTTCGCCCACCTGGACGCCACGACCGAGCTCTCCCGTGAGATCGCGTCGCTCGGTATCTACCCGGCCGTCGACCCGCTGACCTCGACCTCGCGCATCCTCGACGCGCAGTACATCGGTCAGGCTCACTACGACACCGCCATCCGGATCAAGCAGATCCTGCAGCGCAACAAGGAGCTGCAGGACATCATCGCGATCCTCGGTGTCGACGAGCTGTCCGAAGAGGACAAGATCATCGTGTCGCGCGCCCGTCGCATCCAGCGCTTCCTCTCGCAGAACACCTACGTTGCCAAGCAGTTCACCGGCATCGAGGGCTCGACCGTCCCGGTCAAGGACACCATCGAGGCGTTCAACAAGATCGCCGACGGTGAGTACGACCACGTGGCCGAGCAGGCGTTCTTCATGTGCGGCGGTCTGGACGACGTCGAGCGCAACTGGGCCGAGATCCAGAAGAGCCTCTGATGGCTGCCGCAACTGGGTCCCTGCAGGTCGAGCTCGTCGCAGCCGACCGCCTGGTGTGGTCGGGCGAGGCCAAGATGGTCATCGCCCGCACCACCGAGGGCGACCTCGGTGTGCTCCCGGGCCACACGCCCCTGCTGTCGCTCCTGGTGGACGGCGTCGTCGACGTCACCACCACGGACGGCGAGACCTGGGTGGCTGCCGTGGACGCGGGCTTCATCTCGGTGGCTGACAACAGGGTCTCGATCCTGTCGGAGCGGGCCGAGATGTCGCACGAGATCGACCTGGAGAAGGCGCGCCACGACCTCGAGCGCGCCAAGGCTGCGGGCGAGGAGACGGACGGGGCGCTCGACGCGGTCCGCCGTCTCGAGGCCCGCGTCCGTGCCGCAGAGCGGGTCTCCTGACCGGCTCGAGGCACCACGGCGTTAAGGTGAGCGCACGCAACCGACCGGTTGCGTGCGCTCACCTTTTGTCGTCCTGGGACGCGGTGCTGAGGAGGTGTGGATGCCCCTGTGGCAGCTGGTGCTCGACGTGGTCGGGGTACTGCTCTTCCTGGCGTTGCTCTACGGCGTCGCCCTGATCCTGCGCCGGCGCTGGCTCTCGCGCCGCGGGGCGACCTTCGAGCTGAGCTTCCGGCGCGCGGACGGGCGTCCCGGCCACGGCTGGATGCTCGGCGTCGGCCGGTACACCGGACCCGAGCTCGAGTGGTACCGGGTCTTCTCGCTCTCCCCGCGCCCCAAGGCGGTGTGGTCGCGCGACCGGATCAGCTACGAGTCGCGCAGGGCCCCCGAGGGGCCCGAGGTGATGTCGCTGTACGACGACCACGTCGTGGTCTCCTGCCTGGCCGCCGGTGAGCCCGTCGACCTCGCGATGAGCGAGGCCTCACTCATGGGCTTCCAGGCGTGGGTGGAGTCCGGGCCCCCCGGGACCGACTGGAACCGCACCCGGTGAGCCGGGCGCGCTGGGGAGTGGCCCTGGCCTTCGCCCTCAACGGGCTCTGCTTCGCCACCTGGGTGTCCCGGATCCCCGAGGCACGCGCGTCCTTCGACCTCTCCAACGGCGCGCTGGGCCTCCTGCTGCTCGCCGTGGCCCTGGGGTCAACGGTCGCCCTGCCGTTGACGGGGGCCGCGATCTCCCGTTTCGGCAGCCGACCGGTGGTCCGGTTCGGGGTGGTGGCCGCCGCGGTCGGCCTGCTCCTCTGCGCCTCCGCGCTGGGGCACAGTCTCCCTCTGGCCGCCGTCGGGCTGGCCTGCTTCGGCCTCGGCCTCGGCGTGTGGGACGTCGCCATGAACACCGAGGGCACCGTCGTCGAGCGTCTCGCCGGACGCGCGATGATGCCGCGGTTCCACGCCGTCTTCAGTCTCGGCACCGTGATCGGCGCCGTTGCCGGGGCCGGTCTGGTCGCTGCGGGGGTGCCCGCGCTGGTGCACCTCGGCGTGGTCGCCCTGATCGCCCTGGCGGTCGTGCTGCGCGCCTCGAGCTGGTTCCTGGACGACCACGGGCTGGGGGAGGAGGGAACCCCGGCGGCCTGGCGGGCGTGGCTCGAGCCGCGCACGCTGCTGATCGGCGTGATGGTGATGGCGCTCGCGCTCACGGAAGGGACGGCCAACGACTGGTTGGCGGTCGCCCTCGTCGACGGCCACGACGCCTCGCACGCCACGGGCGTGGCGGGGTTCGCGCTCTTCGTCGCCGCGATGACGCTGTCCCGATGGTTCGGGGTGGGGGTGCTCGACCGGTACGGCCGCCCGGTCGTCCTGTGGGCGACCATGGCGATCGCCGCCGCAGGCGTCCTGCTCCTGGTGCTGGCGGACCACCCGGTCCTGGTCGGTGCCGGGATCGTGCTGTGGGGGACCGGCGCCTCCCTGGGCTTCCCCGTGGGCATGAGCGCGGCCGGCGACGACCCGCGGCACGCAGCGGCACGGCTCAGCGTGGTCTCGACCATCGGCTACACGGCCTTCCTGGCCGGTCCTCCGCTCCTCGGCTTCCTGGCTGACCACGTCGGCACCCTGGACGCACTGCTCGTCGTCGCGGTCGTGCTCGTACCGGCCGCCCTCGCCGTACCGGCCGCCCGGAAGCCGGCAGCCGCCGTCTGACTGCCGGTTCACCGCCGCGCACGCCAGCGCTCTGGCATGATCCGCCCATGGCCGACTGGACCCGCGAAGAACTGCTGACCGCCTTCGAGACGTTCCGGGCGAACGTCCAACGGTGCGTGGACACCGGCGACTGGTCGTACTTCGTGGACTCCTTCACGCCCGACGCGACCTACGTGGAGCACGCGTACGGGCGCTTCGCTGGTCACGAGGAGATCGACACCTGGGTGAAGCGGACCATGGGGGCGTTCCCGGGCAACGAGATGACGCACTTCCCCGCGAACTGGGTCAGCGTCGACGTCGAGAAGGGCTGGGTGTTCGCCGAGATCGACAACCCCATGCGCGACCCCGGCGACGGCACCAGGTTCGCGATGGCCAACGTGACCATCCTGCGCTACGCCGGCGGCGGAAAGTGGCGCGAGGAGGAGGACGTCTACAACCCGATGGAGTTCTTCGAGATGGCCAAGGCGTACGTGCGCCACTGCCACTCGCTAGGGACCCTCTCCGCCGACGGCGCCGCGTGGGCGCAGAAGTTCGGTGTGACACTCTGACGCCATGCTCGAGGCCCGGTCCATCGCCCTGTTCGTCCTCGCCGCTCTCGCCGAGATCGGCGGAGCGTGGCTGGTGTGGCAGGGGATCCGGGAGCACCGCGGTCTGCTCTGGGTCGGCGCCGGTTGCGTGGCCCTCGGCGTGTACGGCGTCATCGCCACCCTGCAGCCCGACGCCAACTTCGGGCGCATCCTCGCCGCGTACGGGGGCGTCTTCGTGGCCGGCTCTCTGGCCTGGGGCATGGTCGTGGACGGGTTCCGTCCCGACCGCTACGACGTCATCGGGGCCCTGGTCTGCCTGGTCGGCGTCGGCGTGATCATGTACGCGCCGCGCGCGGCCGGCTGAGTCAGCGCTCCCCGCCGTGCTGGTGGGCGGCTCACGCCCTCCGCTCGTGCCTCGCTACGA
>NZ_JBJEHY010000241.1:14519-20163 GCF_051876515.1 Nocardioides sp.
GCTGGTGGGCGGCTCACGCCCTCCGCTCGTGCCTCGCTACGACCGCTCCCCGCCGTGCTGGTGGGCGGCTCACGCCCTCCGCTCGTGCCTCGCTACGACCGCTCCCCGCCGGGCACCCAGAGGACGTCGCCGTTCTCACGGTTCGCGTGGCGGGCCAGGATGAACAGCAGGTCCGAGAGGCGGTTGAGCTACTTCACCGCCAGCAGGTTCATCGACTCCGCGTGCACCTCCCAGGCCGCCCAGCCGCCGCGCTCGGCGCGACGCACGACCGTACGGGCCACGTGCAGGTGCGCCGCACCGACCGTGCCGCCGTTCAGGATGAACGAGCGGAGCTTGGGCAGGTGCTCGTTGTACTCGTCGCACCAGCCCTCCAGCCGGTCGACGTACTCCTGGGTGATCCGCAGCGGCGGGTACTCCGGGTCCGGGACCACCGGCGTGCACAGGTCGGCCCCCACGTCGAACAGGTCGTTCTGGACGTGGGTGAGCACGGCCACCACGTCGTCCTCGAGGCCACCGACGGCCAGCGCCACCCCGATGTGGGCGTTCGCCTCGTCGACGTCGGCGTACGCAGCCAGCCGCGGGTCTGTCTTGGACGTCTCGCTCATGTCGCCGAGTCGGGTGCTGCCGGCGTCGCCGGTCCGGGTGTAGATCCGCGTCAGGTTGACCATGCCCCGAGGGTAGTCGGAGGGCCCCGGGGCGCCGATCCAGGCTTTCGCCAAAACCTGCGCTGCGAAAAAATGCGAGGCGCGGGGGCAACCAATCGTGAGTGAGTTGCGTCATAGTCTTGCAACAGGGGGATTGCTCGGGAGCGGGCCCGGCGATCACTCCGTTCACCCAAGGAGGCACGGTGGACATCACCACGGACGGGACCACGGTCGTCCTGCGCGGAGAGTTCGACGGTCGCAGCACCTCGACGGTACGCGCCGTCATCTACGACCAGCTCCACGCCAGCGACCACGTCGTGCTCGACATGCGCGAGGTCGAGGCGCTCGACCTCATCGCTCTGCGCGTCCTCCTCGTCGCCACCCGGCAGGCGTGGCGCGACGGTCGTCGGTTGACGCTGCGCGACTGCAGCCCCACGGTGCTCCGGATGATCCACCTCGCGCGGGTCAGCCACGCGGTCGACTTCGAGCGCCAGGCGGCCTGAGCCGACCGTACGCAACCCCCGGCAGGAGGGGACGGCGTGTGGTTGTCGCCACAAGCGAGACGGGTGTCCCGTTCATCGGAACCGTCCTACTCTTCAGTACATGACTGACGTTCAGGCCACTGCCGCACGCCCGGAGAAGGACCGCCCCTGGGTGATGCGCACCTACGCCGGCCACTCGACGGCGGCCGCGTCCAACGCGCTGTACCGCAAGAACCTCGCCAAGGGGCAGACGGGCCTGAGTGTCGCGTTCGACCTGCCGACGCAGACCGGGTACGACCCGGACAGCCCGCTGAGCCGCGGTGAGGTCGGCAAGGTCGGTGTGCCCGTCCCGCACCTGGGGGAGATGCGCAAGCTCTTCACCGACATCCCGCTCGTGGAGATGAACACCTCCATGACGATCAACGCGACCGCCATGTGGCTGCTCGCGATGTACCAGGTCGTCGCCGAGGAGCAGAACCCCGGGCTCGACCCGGCCGAGGTGGCCAGCCAGCTGGCCGGCACCACCCAGAACGACATCATCAAGGAGTACCTGTCGCGCGGCACGTACGTCTTCGGTCCGCAGCACTCGCTGCGTCTGACCGCCGACACGATCGCGTACACGGTCAACCACATCCCCAAGTGGAACCCGATCAACATCTGCAGCTACCACCTGCAGGAGGCCGGCGCGACGCCCGTGCAGGAGATCGCGTACGCGATGTGCACCGCCATCGCCGTGCTCGACCAGGTCAAGAGCTCCGGCCAGGTCTCCGAGGCGGACTTCGAGAAGGTCGTCGGCCGCATCTCGTTCTTCGTCAACGCGGGCGTGCGGTTCGTCGAGGAGATGTGCAAGATGCGCGCCTTCGTCGAGCTGTGGGACGAGATCACCCGTGAGCGGTACGGCGTGACCGACCCCAAGATGCGTCGCTTCCGCTACGGCGTCCAGGTCAACTCGCTCGGCCTCACCGAGGCGCAGCCCGAGAACAACGTGCAGCGCATCGTCCTGGAGATGCTCGGCGTGACGCTGTCCAAGGACGCGCGCGCCCGCGCGGTCCAGCTGCCGGCGTGGAACGAGGCCCTCGGCCTCCCGCGTCCGTGGGACCAGCAGTGGTCGCTGCGCCTGCAGCAGGTGCTGGCCTTCGAGTCCGACCTGCTCGAGTACGACGACATCTTCAACGGCTCCCACGTCGTCGAGGCCAAGGTCGCCGAGCTCGTCGCCGGCGCCAAGGCGGAGATCGACCGGGTGCAGGCCATGGGCGGCGCCATCGCGGCCGTCGAGTCCGGCTACATGAAGCAGAACCTCGTCTCCGCCCACGCCGCCCGCCGAGGGCGCATCGAGGCGGGCGAGGAGGTCATCGTCGGGGTCAACAAGTTCGAGACCACCGAGCAGTCGCCGCTCACCGCCGACCTCGACGGGGCCATCCAGACAGCCGACCCCGAGGCTGAGCGCGCCGCCGTCGCGTCGGTGGAGGCCTGGAAGGCCGAGCGCGACGAGGCAGCCGTGAGCGCCGCGCTGGAGGCGCTCGCCGCCGCCGCCAAGACCGACGCCAACCTCATGGAGGCCACCCTGGTCGCCGCGCGGGCCGGTGCGACCACGGGCGAGTGGGCCGCGACCCTGCGCGGGGTGTTCGGAGAGTTCCGCGCCCCGACCGGTGTCACCGGCGCCGTGGGGGTCGCGCAGGCAGGAGCCGAGCTCACCGCGGTGCGCGAGCGCGTCGCCGCCACCGGCGAGGAGCTGGGCGGACGCCTGCGCCTGCTCGTCGGCAAGCCCGGCCTCGACGGCCACTCCAACGGTGCCGAGCAGGTCGCCGTCCGGGCGCGCGACGCCGGCTTCGAGGTGATCTACCAGGGCATCCGTCTCACGCCGGAGCAGATCGTCGCCGCGGCCGTGGCCGAGGACGTCCACTGCGTGGGCCTCTCGATCCTGTCCGGCTCGCACATGGAGCTCGTGCCGGCGGTCCTCGACGGCCTGCGGGCCGCGGGACTGGACGACCTCCCGGTGATCGTGGGCGGCATCATCCCCGACTCCGACGGCAAGCGCCTGGTGGAGCTCGGCGTGGCCGCCGTCTACACGCCCAAGGACTTCGGTCTGACCGAGATCATGGGCGGCATCGTCGACGTGATCCGCAGGGCCAACGACCTCGACTGAGGCCGCGCACCCGTCCACGACGGCCCGCGACCGGGTGACCGGTCGCGGGCCGTCGTGCAGACTCCTGCCATGACACGCGTGATCGTGGTGGGTGCCGGGGTGGTCGGCCTGACCTGCGCCGTACGGCTGCTCGAGGCGGGGTACGACGTGCACGTCCACGCCCGTGACCTGCCGTTGGAGACGACCTCGGCCGTCGCCGGAGCGCTGTGGTACCCGTACCTCGCGCTGCCGCAGGACAGGGTGACGGCCTGGTCGGGCGTCTCGTACGAGGTCTTCGCCGGGCTCGCCGCCGAGGAGCGGACGGGCGTACGGATGCTGCCCGGCACCGAGCTGCTGCGCGAGCCCACGGACGACCCGTGGTGGAGCGGGGCGGTGCCAGCGCTGACCAGGGTGACCGACCTGCCGGGCGGGTACGCCGACGGCTGGAGCTTTGTCAGCCCGGTCGTGGACATGCCGGTCTTCCTGCGCTGGCTGCTGGCGCGCGTGGAGGAGCTGGACGGTCTGGTGACGCGGATGAACCTGTCCGCCCTTCCGCAGGACACCCTGGTCGTCAACGCCACCGGGCTGGCGGCACGGCACTTCGGTGACGACCCGTCCGTACGTCCGGTGCGCGGCCAGGTCGTCGTCCTCGAGCAGGTCGGGCTGGACCGCTGGTGGCTCGACGAGTCCGGCCTGACGTACGTCATCCCGCGTACCGACGAGATCGTCGTCGGGGGCACGGAGATCGAGGGGGAGTGGAGTCGTACGCCGGACCCGGACACCGCCGAGCTGATCCTGGCCCGCGCGCGTTCCCTGGTCCCGGCCCTGGAGGGCGCCCGCGTGCTGCGCCACCGGGTCGGGCTGCGACCGGCCCGTGAGGAGATCCGCGTGGAGCGGGTCGGGAACGTCGTGCACTGCTACGGCCACGGCGGAGCCGGGGTCACCACGAGCTGGGGCACCGCGGCCGACGTGGTGGCTCTGGTGGGGAGCGGTGAGCGATGAGCGACCTCCAGTGCCCGGCGCGACTCTTCGTCGGGTGGCCGGCCGGCCCCGGTGACGACGACGTCGCCCGGTGGCGGGAGGAGCTCCTGGCGGAGGGTGTCCACGACGTCGTCGACCTGCGCGGCCGCGACGTCGGCGTGGTCGAGCTGAGCGACGTCGCCGACGTGCACCGGGGAGAAGCGGTGCTGGTGCTCGTGAACGTGGCCACCGCGTACGCGGAGGGGCCGGGCGAGCTGGTGGCGCTGCTCGTCGACAGCGAGGGGATCCACCGCGTCGTCCCGTGACCACTGGACGGGCATTAGGTTAGGCAACGCTTACTAAGGGTGTACTATCCCCACGTGGGCAAGAAGGACAAGAAGCGCGGCACGGTTGCCAAGCTGCCGAAGCGTGAGTGCTGCGTGGCGAAGACGCGCTGCAACCGCTGCCCACTGCGCATGCTCAAGGAGGGCACCCTCCCGCCGGGGTACACGGTCAAGCGCCGCACGCTGGTCCGTGTCGAGCACGCCGAGCTGCTCACCGGCAAGGACAACGTCGCCAAGCTCAAGGTGTCCAAGGCCGAGCTCAAGAAGGCGGCTGCCAAGGCTGCCAAGAAGTCCAAGGCCACCAAGAGCACCAAGGTCAAGAAGAAGGCCGCCTGAGCCTCACCTGCGCAGGCGCCGCCACGCGGCGACGGCAGTGATGCCGAGGGCTGTCCCCAGGACCAGGCCCGCCGCGTTGCCCCAGCCCCCCGCGCTGCCGTTGGCGACCAGACCGTTCGCCACCGCGCCGCCGATCACGGCGCCCAGGACCGCAGCGGTCATGACGACCACTCCCACGGCCATCCGCACGACGGCCTCGCGGACGAACAGCGACAGCACGGAGTCGCTGGACCCGTCGGGGCGCAACGGGACCACGTCGACGACGGCGCCAGGCGTGATCGGGCCGTACACGTGCGGGAACGTCTCCTCGCCCACGGCGTCCTGGCGCACCTCGGCGTCGAGCCGGGAGGGGTCGATCACCAGCAGGACGAGCGGCTCGCCGGCGTCGAGGTAGTAGCGGGCGAAGGCGCCGGCCACCTGCTCGCGGCGCGACGCGTGGATGAAGCCCTCCTGCTCGAGGGTGCGACCGACGGTCGAGGTCGTGTACGCCCCGGCCCGCTTGGCCGCGTCCCAGTCCGCCCGCGTGGCGACGTGGTAGATCCGCTCAGTCACCGTCGCAGGCTACCTGCCGGTCGCTCAGAAGAGCCGGTCCTCGGCGTCATCCATGCCACGCAGGGCGTCGTAGTCGACCAGGGCGCACGAGATGCCACGGTCGGTGGCCAGCACGCGCGCCTGCGGCTTGATCTCCTGGGCGGCGAAGATGCCGCGGACGGGCCCCTTCGAGGTGAGCAGGGGATCGCGGTTGAGGAGCTC
>NZ_JBJEHY010000242.1:0-4992 GCF_051876515.1 Nocardioides sp.
CGTCGGCACCGTGTCCGGGGTGCTGCACGGGCTCATCGAGTCCGGTCAGCACGAGACCCGCGAGCGCAAGTTCACCTTCCACGACGATCCCGCGTCCTGCGTGCAGGAGATCCGCGACGCCCTCAAGGACCTGCGCGACGACATCAAGAGCCAGGAACAGTCGCTCAAGCTGCAGGCCGACCAGATCGTCGCCGAGCTCGGCGAGCCCGAGTACCTGCTGCACCGGCCCGCCGGCGACGGGGGAACGCCGGGGATCCTCGACACCACCGACCCCGACGACGTCCTCCCGGAGCGGACCCGGATCACGATCGAGCCCACCACCATGGACTACCTCGCCGAGGACATCCTCGGCGAGATCGCGGCCGGTCTCCGCAAGGCCGGCTACTCCATGGACCTGACCGGCAACGGGTGGTCGTTCCACCGCAGCGGCGGCATCGGGCTGGGCTCGACGGGACCGTACGACTCCTTCAGCGCGCTCAACGACGCCATCGCGGCGCGGCTGGAGGAGAACGCGAACATCGTCGACCAGGTCGCCGAGGTGGTGCTCGTCGTCAAGAAGACGTTCACCGAGACCGACGACCAGGTGTCCCAGGACCTCGCGGCCCTCGACAACTGAGGCCTCGTCGGTGGTTTCGACAGGCTCAACCAGCGGTGCGGCTCAACCGGCGGAGGGGTCGTCCCCGCGCCGGAACCGGTCGTCGATCCAGTTCCTGGCGCTGCCGGCGAACCCGGCCAGGTCGTGGACCGCGCGGCCGATCACGTCCTGCGTCCGCGTGAACGCGTCGGCGTAGCTGTTGGCGGCGTCCTTGACGGACTCGGAGACGCTGGCGTCGCGGTCGTCCTCGCGACGCGGGTACTCACCGGCCAGCATCGCGGTGTACGCGCCGGAGTCGACCCAGGCGCGCAGCTCGCGGGCGCGGACCACGTGGAACGGGTGGGTGTTGCGCTCCATCAGCATCAGCTTGAGCAGGGAGTCGCGGACGTCCTCGGTCTCGTCGTACTCGCTGGCCTGGGCCATGAACGAGGTGATGTCGAGGTTGTCGAGCGAGCCACCGCCGGCGAGCTTCATGTGGCAGCGGGTGGCGACGGCGGGGTCCTGGCTGGCCAGCAGGCCGGCGCGGTCGGCGGACAGCTCCGACTTGCGGCGCCACTCGTACAGGCCGGCGATGATCGCGCGGCCGGCCAGCGCACCGCCGGGCACCCAGGTGAAGACCCGGGTCAGGCCGAGGATCCAGTTGAGCATGGTGGTGTAGACCGCGTGGCCGCTCTCGGCGTGGCCGAGCTCGTGGGCCACCACGAAGAGCAGCTCGTCGTCGTCGAGCAGGTCGACCAGGCCCGAGGTGAGCGTGATGATCGGGTGGTCCATCCCGATCGTGGTCGCCTGGAACAGCGGGCTGGCCACGACGTACACCTCGGGGAGCTCGGCGACGTCGAGGACCCGGCCCGCCTCCAGCAGGGCGCGGTGCACCGCCGGGAACTGCCGCTCGTCGACGCGGATCGAGGAGCCGAGGTACTGCAGCCGGACGGCCCGCTCGGAGACCAGCCCGTTGAGCGTCTTGAGCAGCTGATCGAACCCCTTCAGCTTGCGCAGGGCCATCAGGGCGCTGCGGTCGGCCGGGTGCTCCCACGCGCGGGTGGAGATGCCGGGGAGCGGAGTGCGGGTCTTCGACGGCTTGCCCATGGCGGTCACTGTGCCACAGCGTCCCCAACGGCGAGCGGCTTCGCACGGACCCCTCGACGGTGGCGGTCGTCTCGACCAGACTGCAGCGCATGACCCGCCCACGGACCGGCCCGTCCCTGCTCCCGGCCCTTCTCCTGGTGCTGGCTCTGCTGGTCCCCGCGGGCGGCACGCCCACCGCTGCCGCCGAGCCGGTGGGGGTCGCGGGAGCAGCCCCGACGGCGGCCGCTGCGCCCGTGTTCACGCCGCCCAAGCGGTGCACCAAGCTGCGCGGGAAGGCCCGGCAGCGCTGCGTACGGAAGGCCCGGGCCGCGTGGCTGCGCACGCAGGAGCGGCGCTGCGTCGCGCGGGGCGGCTGGTGGATCGGGCGGACCTGCTGGACCAACCCGTCGCGCCGCACCGGCATCACCGCGTACGAGGGCGGCTCCGCCCTGGCGCCGACGGCGACGCTGGCCGCGTACCGGAACTCGCTCGCCCTCGGCGTCTCCTCCGTGCACGCGCCCGTCCGGGTCACCGCCGACGGCGCGCTCGTGCTGAGCGGGACGGACACGGTCTCCTCCGTGCAGTGCCTGGACGCCGCGCCGGTGACGGTCGGCGACCCCGACTACCCGTACGTGGGCAAGCCGATCGCGGGTCTCGACCTGGCCCAGGTGCGTGCCGTCGAGTGCGGCACCCGGACCGACCCGGACCGCCCCGCCCAGGTCGCCGCGCCGGGCTCGCGGGTCCCCACGCTGGACGAGCTGTTCCGCACGATCACCCACCAGGCCCCCGGCACCCGCGTCGACGTGGAGGTCGCCCCACTCGACACCGCCGGGCGCCAGGCGCTGGCCGACGGTCTCGCCGAGGCGTTCGGCAGCGACACGTCGCTGGCCGCCCGGACCCAGGTCTCCTCGTCCGACTGGACCCTGCTCACCTGGCTGCGCCAGCAGCCGGGCCTGGGCTCCCTCACCACCGTCGGCATCGACGGCGGCGGCCGCACGGACCCGATCGCCGCCGTCACCCGCGCCGGGTTGCAGGGCTGGTCGCCGGTCCGCCGCCACGCCGGTCGCGAGTACATGACCCTCGACCGGGTCCGCGCCGCCCACGCCGCCGGGCTGCGCGTCGTCTCGCGCCCCACGACGTCGGCCACCCAGTTCCGCGACCTGGTGCTGCGCGGTGTCGACGAGGTCATCACCACCCGTCCCGACCTGGCCCGCACCCGGCTCGCCGCGTTCCGCGAGCCCCTGCCCACCCCGTACCCGGACCCGGACGCCGGCGCGCGCCCGCCGCTCCCCCGCGCCCACGCGCACAACGACTACGAGCACACCCGCCCGCTGCTCGACGCGCTGGACGCCGGGTTCACCAGCGTGGAGGCGGACATCTTCCTGCGCGACGGGGAGCTGTACGTCGCCCACGAGGCGACCCAGATCCGGCCCGAGCGGACGCTCGAGGCGCTCTACCTGGCGCCGCTGGAGGCCCAGGTCGAGAACGGCACCGTCCGCGGCCGCGGCCTGCCGTTCCAGCTGCTCGTCGACATCAAGGACGACGGGCTGGCCACGTACCAGGCGCTCGAGACGGCCCTGGCGGCCCACCCCGGACTGTTCAGCCAGTACGCCCCCACCCGGACCACCGCCCCCGTCGACGTCGTCGTCTCCGGCAGCAGCCCGCTGGCACACATGCAGGCCCAGCAGACGCGGTGGATCGGGTACGACGGCAGCCCCGCGCAGTCCGGCACCCTGGCGCCCGACCTGATGCCCCTGGTCAGCCAGTCGTGGGCGCTCAGCGGCATGTGGTCGGGGTCGCTGCCCATGACCGCCGCCGAGCAGCAACGGGTCGTCGACCTCGTCACCCGGGCCCACCAGGGCGGCCACCGGATCCGGTTCTGGCTGACGAACGACTGGTCGGTGCGGCAGCGCAACGCGATCTGGACGGCCCTGCACGACCTGGGCTACGACCACCTCAACGCCGACGACCTCGACGGCCTGGCCACGTTCATGGCCAACCGCGACCCGGGCTACCTGGCCTCCTGAGAGATCACTCCTCGCGCATCGGGATCCGGACACCATCGCGCTCGGCAACCTGCTCGGCGATCTCGTACCCGGCGTCGACGTGGCGGATGACGCCCATCGCGGGGTCGTTGGTCAGCACCCGCTCGAGCTTCTGCGCGGCCAGCTCGGTGCCGTCGGCCACGCACACCTGGCCGGCGTGCAGGGAGCGGCCCATGCCGACGCCGCCACCGTGGTGGAAGGAGACCCAGCTGGCCCCCGACGCGGTGTTGACCAGCGCGTTGAGGATGGCCCAGTCGGCGATCGCGTCGGAGCCGTCCTTCATCGCCTCGGTCTCGCGGTACGGCGAGGCGACCGAGCCGCAGTCGAGGTGGTCGCGGCCGATCACGACGGGGGCCTTGAGCTCCCCGGAGGCGACCATCTCGTTGAACTTCAGCCCGGCCAGGTGGCGCTCACCGTGCCCGAGCCAGCAGATGCGGGCCGGGAGCCCCTGGTACGAGACCCGCTCGCCGGCCATCGTGATCCACTTCCGCAGCCGCTCATTGTGGGGGAAGAGCTCGAGGATGGCCCGGTCGGTGGCGGCGATGTCGGCCGGGTCGCCGGAGAGAGCGGCCCAGCGGAACGGACCCTTGCCCTCGCAGAAGAGCGGACGGATGTACGCCGGGACGAACCCGGGGAACTCGAACGCCCGGTCGTACCCGCCCTTGCGGGCCTCGTCGCGGATCGAGTTGCCGTAGTCGAAGACCTCCGCGCCGGCGTCCTGGAACTCCACCATCGCCCGCACGTGGGCGGCCATCGAGGCCTGGGCGTCCTTGGTGAAGCCCGCGGGGTCGCGCTCGGCCGCGGCGTGCCAGTCCTCGAACGCCACGCCGACCGGAAGGTACGACAGCGGGTCGTGGGCCGAGGTCTGGTCGGTGACGACGTCGATCGGCGCCTTCATCTCCAGCAGCCGCGGGAAGACCTCGGCGGCGTTGCCGAGCAGGCCGATCGACAGCGGGCGGCGCTCGTCGCGGGCGCCGACGGCCAGCTCGAGGGCGTGGTCGAGGTCGTCGGCCTGCACGTCGAGGTAGCGGTGCTCGATGCGGCGGCTGATCCGGGACTGGTCGACGTCGACGCAGATCGCGACGCCGTCGTTCATGGTGACGGCCAGCGGCTGGGCACCGCCCATGCCGCCGAGCCCGGCGGTGAGGGTGATGGTCCCCGCGAGCGTGCCCCCGAACTTCTTGTCGGCGACCGCGGCGAACGTCTCGAAGGTGCCCTGGAGGATGCCCTGCGTGCCGATGTAGATCCACGACCCGGCCGTCATCTGGCCGTACATCGTCAGACCGA
>NZ_JBJEHY010000243.1:0-4962 GCF_051876515.1 Nocardioides sp.
TTCGCTCCTCGACGCCGCCTCGGCCACCGCCGAGCGGCAGGAACGCGCCGCCCGGCTGGGCGAGAGCCGACGGAGGCTCGCGGCCGCCGCGGAGCAGGTCGAGGCGGCGCGCGCCACCCTGGTGAGAGCGCGCGCCACGGAGTCCGTCCACCCTGTGCACGGTGCGCACCGGCGCGCTGTCCGACGCCTGGAGGACGTCCGGGCCGCGGCCGAGAAGGCGGAGTCCCACTACGCGGAGCTCTGCGGTCAGGCCCCGTCCGACCTGGCAGCCCAGCGGGACGCCTGGGTGAGCGAGCGTGGCCAGCTCCAGCGCGGACTCGAGGCCGAGCGGACGGCAGCGGTCGTCGAGGCCGGCCTGGCTGCCCGGGAGCGGGAGATCGCCACGCGGTCGGCCCAGCAGACCGCGTGGCGTGACGAGGCCCAGCGCCACCGCGACGTGCTTGCGGTAGTCCCGAGCGTCTCGGTTCCTCAAGCGGAGGCCACGCTGACCGCGCTCCGGTTCGAGCACGCCCTTGCCAGGCGTCACGCCGAGGCGCGCCAGGAGGCCGAGAGCTGCGAGCGTGCAGCCCTGCTGGCCGGCCAGGCCCGCACCGAGGCGTCCGCCGTCGTGGTGGAGGTGCGCCGCGCGCTCCTCGACGGGTACGCCGGGACGCTCGCGCAGAGCCTCTCCGACCACGAGCAGTGTCCTGTCTGCGGGTCGCGCGAGCACCCCGCACCCGCCCCCGTCGACCCGTCCGGCGTCCTGCCGGGTGACGTCGACGCCGCCGAGGATGCGCTGCGGCAGGCGCAGCAGCACGCCTCGGCGCTGGAGCAGGCAGCGGCCGCCGCCCGCGCCCTGGTGGAGGAGACCAAGGGCGCCCGGGGTGAGGAGGTGCTCGCGGCCGCCCTAGCGGACGCGACGGTCGCCCTGGCGGTCGCGCGTGACGAGGCAACACGGAGGGAGATCTCGACCGCGGAGCTGGCCAGGTTGCAGACGTCACTCCACGCCGGAGAGGTGGAGCTGACCCGGCTCACCGCGGAGCACGATGCGCAGCGCACCGAGATCGACCGGCTGCGGGCCGAGGTGGACCTGGCCCGCGGTGACTGTGACACCGTGGCCGCGCGGAGCAGCGCCCTGGAGGACCAGATCGCGGCCGTCGACGCGCTGCTGTCCGTGAGCACCGACCTCGTGGCCGCGGAGTCTGCGCACGAGGAGGCGACCAGCGCGCTCGACGCCGCCCTCGAGGCGGCGGGTTTCGCCGGCGCCGACGCGTACCTCGCGGCGGTGCTGACCCCCGAGCAGTCCCGCACGATCGAGTCCCGGGTCCGGGCCCACGACGACGAGGCAGCGGCCACGACGGCGGCCCTGCAGGACCCGTCGCTGCAGGGGCTGCCGACGGACCCCGTCGACGTCGAGGGACCGCGGCACGCGTCCGCCGAGGCCGACCAGGCCCTCCACGCCACCCTGCGCGCCCACGGCGTCGCCGTCGAACGGCTGCGTACGGCTGAGTCGCTCGCCGAGCAGGTCAGGACCGGCTGGGGTCGCTCCGAGCGGGAGCGTCGGACGTACGAGACCGTCCAGCGGCTCGCCCGGTCGGTGCACGGCGACTCGCCCAACACCCGTCGCCTGAGGCTGGAGAGCTACGTGCTTGCTGCCGAGCTGGTCGAGGTGACCCGCGCGGCCAACGGCCGACTGGGCGAGATGTCGGCGGGGCGTTACAGCCTGCACGTCAGTGACGAGCCGGCCACCCGCGGCAACAACGCGGGCCTGGACGTGCGCGTGCTGGACGCGCACACGGGCACGGCCCGAGCACCCGAGTCACTGTCCGGGGGCGAGCGCTTCCTTGCCTCCTTGGCGCTCGCGCTGGGGCTCGCCGAGGTCGTGACGCAGCGTGCCGGGGGGATCACGCTCGACACGCTCTTCGTGGACGAGGGGTTCGGCTCCTTGGACGCGCAGACGCTCGATCTGGTGATGCAGGTCCTCGACGGCCTGCGTGAGCACGGCAGGACGGTCGGGGTGATCTCCCACGTCGCGACCATGCAGGAGCGGATCCCCGCCCAGGCGGTGGTCACCCCTCAGGCAGGCGGGTGGAGCGAGCTGACGAGCCTCAGCTGACGCAGCGGAAGCCGATGTGCGAGGTGGCGGAGTCCTCGTCCTGCGGTGAACGCGCGGCAGGGCGGTACCGCAGGCAGTACTCGGGGGCACACAGGTGCGATCCGCCCTTCAGGACGCGCTGGGCGGATCCCGCGGCCTGCACGGACGCGGCGCAGCACGCCGACACGGGCTCGGCGGTGGGGTCCGCGGAGTACACCGTCGTGGTCCACTCCCACACGTTGCCGATCAGGTCCACGAGGCCGTAGTCGTTGGCCGGGAACGTGCCGACCGGGGACGTACCGACCCAGCCGAGAGCGCCGGTGTTCTCGTACGGGAACCGTCCCTGCCAGGTGTTTGCCATGAGCCGGCCGCCGGGACGCAGCTCCTCGCCCCACCCGTAGGTCGCGCCCTCGAGCCCGGCCCGGGAGGCGAACTCGTGCTCAGCCTCGGTGGGCAGCCGCCGGCCCGCCCAGGCCGCGTAGGCCGAGGCGTCCTCGAAGCTGACCTGCACCACCGGGTGGTCGGCGCGACGGGGGTCGGCCGAGCCCGGACCGTACGGCTGGCGCCACGAGGCGCCGGGCACCCAGCGCCACCACTGCCGCCAGTTGTCCAGGGCGACCGGACCGGAGGTCGGGGTGAAGACCAGGCCGCCGGGGACGCGCTCGGCGTCGGGCAGGTGGTCGAACTGGGAGCCCTCGAGGGGACGTTCCGCGACCGTGCGGTAGCCGGTCTCACGCACGAAGGCGGCGAACTGGCGCACCGTGACCGGGTGGCTCTCGATCGAGAAGGGCTCCACGGTCCGCGTACGCAGGGGCGCCTCGTCGGGGTAGTGCGACACCGAACCCATCGTGAAGGTCCCGCCCGGGAGCTCCACCATGCTCGTCAACTCGGCGCCCACGCACACTCCTCCAGTCCAGGCCGACGGGGAGGCCGGCACACCGCCCGCAACGCTACCCGCGCACGCGCGCGGAACCCCGCCCCGCCCACCACCGGGCGCAGGTAGTCTGCGCGGGTGCCACTGCTCCGTACCCTCCTCAGCCCGCCCTTCCACGCCCTCCACCGGGCCGTGGAGTGGGTCGGTGCCATCACGCCCGGCACCCGGGCCGCGTCCCGCTTCGCCAGCTTCGGCGAGGCCAGCGCCATCGCGTTCCCGCAGGCGACCGTGATGGGGGAGCACTCGATCCACATCGGCACCGGCACCCTCGTGGGGCGCCACGCCACCCTCTCCGTCGGGTACGGCGTCCTCGACCAGGTCGTGCGGCCCCAGGGCCTGGTGATCGGCGACCGGTGCGTCGTCGGCGCCCGCTGCACGTTCACGGCCCACGAGTCGATCGTCATCGGCGACGACGTCTGGTTCGGACAGGGCGTCTTCATCTCGGACGCCTCCCACGGGTACGCCGACCCCGACGTCCCCATCGGCAAGCAGTTCGGTGAGCACGACCCCGTCGTCGTCGGTGCGGGGAGCTGGATCGGCCACGGTGCCGTGCTCCTGCCGGGCACGCGGCTGGGCCGCAACGTCGTCGTCGGCGCCGGCTCCGTGGTGCGGGGCGAGGTGCCCGACCACAGCGTCGTCGTGGGCGTGCCTGCCAAGGTCGTGCGCCGCTACGAGAAGGGCGTCGGCTGGGTCGGACGTGACGGGGTCCGACCCGCGACCGTCTCGCCCGACCTGGAGGCGCTGGCCGCCGTGCCCGACCTGGAGGCGTTCGTGGCTGAGGCCGAGGGCGACTCGCTGGCCGCAGACCCGGCGTGAGCGGGCACCACGACCCCGGCCACACCGTGCTGGCGGTCCCGGTGCCACCGCTCGAGCAGTTCGTACGCGCCCGCACCGTCCACTACGACGCGGAGTACCTGTCCGCGGAGCCGGGATTCGCGCACGCCCACGTCACGGTCCTGGCTCCGTGGCGCCGCGCGCCCGGACCCGCGGACCTCGAGGCCGTGGCCCAGGTGTGCGCCCGGACCAGGCCCTTCACCTTCACCACGGGTGAGGTCGCGACTTTTCCCGACGGCACCATCCACCTCACCCTCGTGCCCGACGCGGGCTTCCGGGAGATGACGTCCCGGCTGCGCAGCGCCTTCAACGACGTGGTGCCGTACGAGGGCAGGTTCGGTGAGCACCTCGTGCCGCACGTGACCCTGGACGCCGTCGGGGCGGACGTCGACGAGGCCGTCGTACGGGCGTGGACTGCACCGATGCTGCCCGCGACGGCCCTGGCCGACCGGCTCCAGCTGCAGTGGTGGCAGGCTGGGCGGTGCCACGTCCAGCACGAATGGACGCTGGGGACGGAAGGACACCGATGAACATCCTCGTCACCGGCGGCGTGCGCTCCGGGAAGTCGCACCACGCCGAGACCCTGGTCGCCGACCTCGACGACGTCACCTACGTCGCCACGGGACCGGACGAGGCCGCCGAACCGGACCCGGACTGGGCCGAGCGGCTCCGTCTGCACCGGACCAGGCGCCCCGCACACTGGGGCCTGGAGGAGACGCTCGCGGTGGGGAAGGTCCTCGACGCCCACCCGGGAGCGGTGCTCATCGACTGCCTGGGCACGTGGGTGACCCGGCTGATCGACGCCCGCGCGCTGTGGGACGCGCCGGGAGCCGAGGTGCACGCGATGGTGGAGACCGAGACCGACAGCCTCGTGGCGGCGCTGCGCAGGCGACCGGCCTCGGCCGGGCCGGTCGTGGTGGTGACCAACGAGGTCGGCCTCGGGGTGATCCCCTCGCACCGCTCCGGGGCGCTGTTCCGTGACCTCCTCGGCACCGTCAACCGACGCGTCGCCCAGGAGTGCGCCGAGGTCCACCTCGTGGTGGCCGGACGCGTGCTGAAGCTCTGAGTCGCCCGGGATCAGGCGACGCAGACGAGGAGCACCAGCAGGGCCGCCTCGACG
>NZ_JBJEHY010000244.1:0-20005 GCF_051876515.1 Nocardioides sp.
TGGGCACCAAGGGCGCGGTGGAGACGCTGGAGGCCCTCAACCAGCTCAAGGCCGAGCACGCCCACGTCCTCGACGACGCGGCGGGCACGAAGGCCTGAGCATGGGGCGTTTCCTCTTCGTCGTGCCGCCGTTCACCGGCCACGTGAACCCGACCATCCCGGTCGCCGCCGAGCTGGCGGCGCGCGGGCACGAGGTGGCGTGGACCGGGCTGCCGGGCCTGCTCCAGCAGATGCTGCCGGGCGGGGCACGGTTCCTGCCCGCGGCGACCCAGGAGTACGCGGCGGAGGTCGCGACCCGGACCGAGCGGCGCCCGGACGTGCGCGGCGCGGCGGCGTACAAGTTCCTCACCGAGGAGGTGCTGACGCCGATGTGCCACGCGATGGTGGCCGGCGTCGACGCCGCGGTGGAGCGGTTCGGCGCGGACGTGCTGGTCTCCGACCAGCAGACGTGGGCCGGGGCGCTGGTGGGCCGACGGCGGCAGATGCCGTGGGTGACGTCCGCGACCACGTCGGCGGAGATCGTGGACCCGCTCTCGGGGCTGCCGAAGGTGGCCGAGTCGATGCACCGGGCCCGGGTGGGGATCCAGCTGGCCCACGACGTGCCCGTCGAGATCGCCGAGCGCGGCGACCTGCGGCTCTCGGAGCACCTGATCCTGGCGTACACGTCGCGGGCCCTGGTCGGCGACGGCCTGGAGGACGTGACCAGCGGGGCGCCGGTCGCGTTCGTGGGTCCCTCGGCCCTCGGCCGCCCGGAGGAGGACGACTTCGACTGGCACCTCGTCGACCCCGGCAAGCCGCTGGTGCTGGTGTCGCTGGGCACCCTCAACGCGAGCGCGGGCGCCCGCTTCTGGCAGGTGGCGGCGGAGGCGTTCGCCGGCACCGGCTGGCAGGGGGTCTTCGTGACCTCCGACGAATTCGTCCCCGACCCCCCGCCCAACGTGCTCGTACGCCGCTGGATCCCGCAGCTCGCGGTGCTGCGCCGGGCGTCCGCGGTGGTCTCCCACGGCGGTCACAACACGGTCTGCGAGTCGTTGGCCAACGGGCTGCCGCTGGTGGTGGCGCCGATCCGCGACGACCAGCCGGTCGTGGCCGACCAGGTCGAGCGGGCCGGTGCCGGCGTACGCGTGAAGTTCGCCCGGGTGAAGCCGGGCGACCTGCGGGACGCGATCGCGCGCACGCTCGCCGACGAGGAGCTGCGCTCCGGGGCGCGCCGGATGGCCGACGACCTCGCCTCGTGCGGTGGGGCCCCGGCAGCCGCGGACGCGCTGGCGGGCCTGCTGACCCCCGCCCCCGCCGGCTCGGCCTGAGGACACCGGTCCCCCAACGTTTCCGCAGACTTCCTCCGCTCCCCCGCGTACCCGGCTCGGCGGCACGTTTGCCGCGCGCCGGGGCGGGGGTAGGCCCACGGCGAACCGTCCGTGAGAGGAAGCCATGTCATTCGAAGTCGTACCGGCCGACGTCGACGCCGCCGGCCAGCAGGTCAAGGCCCTCGCCGGGGCGATGCCGCTGGCGTCGACCTACCTGGACACGTACATGCGCATCAACGGCGACTCGAAGCTGTTCGGGTTGTTCAAGGGCGAGATCGACGAGAAGCGCGCCGTCCTCGTGGACGACTACGACTCGAAGGCCGGGCCGATCTTCACCTCCGCCGGCGGCGCGCTGGAGCAGATGGCTCGCGACTACGACGGCGTCGACCGGGCGCAGGCGGCCGGCTACGACGCGGCGATGCCGGACGACTGGGAGTACGACCGGCCGTACGGGATGGACTCGTGGGGTGAGACGCCCGGCGTCGACCTGGCCGAGTTCACCGCCATGCTCGGCGACCCCACCTCCTCCTTCGCGGAGTGGGAGGAGTTCATGGCGATGCGCAAGGGCCTGGACACCATCCTCGGGTGGGACTGGCTGTTCGACTGGCTCGGGCTGGTCGGGGTGCCCAACATGACCGACATGGTCACCGAGTGGCTGCAGGGCGACTACGACTCGATGGGCCGCTGCATGGGCGCGATGGCCCAGATGTCCGACTTCTGGTCCAAGGTCCGCCGCGAGATGGCCGCGAGCATGCACCACGTGGACGAGACGTGGAGCGGCAACGCCGCCAACGCGACCTTCGCCTGGTTCACCGACTACGACAACATCCTCGGCGAGCACGCCCGGGACGTGAACGGCGTGTACACGCGGATGCACGGGTACGCGATGGGGCTGCGGATGGTGATCGACTCCATCTGCGACGCGCTGCAGCGGCTGATGGAGTTCGTGACGGGGCTGTCGGGCTTCCCGCACTCGTGGGCCGACGTGCTGGAGTGGCTCCTGCGGGGCGCGGCCAAGATGGTCCTGAAGAAGATCTTCATCTTCATCGACGCCATCCTGCTGCTCCTCGACATCGGCCTGCTGATCGGCGGGCTGCTGTCGATGCTGTTCTCGCAGCTGGCCGGGCACGGCGAGATCGCCTTCCCCGACGACGTGCCCGCGCTCGAGCCCTCCGACGTGGACGGTCCCTGATGGGCTGGCCGCGCGACCCGGAGACCCCCTTCGACCTGCCCCGGTCCGGGGCCGGCGAGGTGCCCGCCGACGTGCGCGCCATGCTGGACCGGGCCCAGCAGATGGTGCGGCGGGCCACCCAGATGCAGGTGCCGTCGGCGAAGGACGCGCCCGGTGCGGGCCAGGACGCGTTGGTGTCGTTGGCCCGGCGTTCCCGCGACCCCGAGCTGGACGAGCTGGTGCAGGCCGTGCGCCGCGGCGACGTCAGCCGGGACGAGGCGCTGCGGCACCCGGCGTACCTGCGCAACGCACGTCAGGCGGTGCGTGACCTGATGGGCGAGGTGGCCGCCGACCCGTCAGTGGGCGAGCAGCTGCGCGAGCGGTGGGCGGGCGCGTACGAGGAGTACCGGGCCGACCCCGAGGGGTACGGCTCGGACGAGGAGCCCACCGCTGGTTGAGCCCGTCGAGATCAGACGTCTCGACAGGCTCGACGAACGGACCGCTCAGGCGCGCTCGAGCAGGAAGAGCGGGATCTCCCGGTCAGTCTTGGTCTGGTACTCCGCGTAGGTGCCCCAGGTGGCCACCGCGTGCTGCCACCAGTCGGCGCGCTCGTCGCCGGACAGCAGCCGGGCGGCGTACGTGTGCTTGTCCGGGCCGTCCTGGAGCTCGACGGTCGGGTGCGCGACGAAGTTGGCGTACCAGGAGGGGTTGTCGTCGGCGCCACCCTTGGAGGCCACGGCCAGGTACGAGCCGTCGCGCTCGACCCGCATCACCGGGTTCTTGCGGAGGTTGCCGGACCTCGACCCCACCGAGGTGATGACGACGACGGGTGCGCCGTCGGGGAGGGTGGTGGCGCGGGTGCCGCCGGACGCCTCGTACTCGGCGACCTGGTCACGGACCCACTGCTGGCTGGACGGGACGTACGTTCCTTCGAGTGCCATGGAGGTGGAACGCTGGCCCCGGCGCCGCGCATTCCCGTCGCGGGGTTTCGCGGGACCCGTCCGTGGGAATCAGCCAACGCGACACCGACGCGTCAAGGGGGAATCGATGTCGTTCGAAGTGAAGCCTGCCGACCTGACCTCAGGCGGCACCCAGGTTGCCCAGCTCAGCGGCACCGTGCACCTGCTCACGAACCACCTGGCCGTGTACGCCCACGTCAACGGCGACTCCACGCTGTTCAGCCAGTTCCAGGGCGAGATCGACTCGATGCGCGAGACCCTGTGCAACGACTACACGGACAAGGCGAAGCCGATCTTCGACAAGGCCGGCGGCGCCCTGAAGGAGATGGCTCTCGACTACACCAACGTCGACAAGACGCGGGCGGCCGGCTTCGACGCCACGATGCCGTCGGACTGGGAGTACGACCGCCCCCGCGGGATGGACACCTGGGGCGAGACCGCGGGCATCGACATGAGCGAGTTCTACTCGCTGTTCCCGACCCCGTCGTCGGCGTTCGAGGACTGGGAGGAGTGGCTCGCGATCCGCGACGGCGTCGACTACATCCTCGAGTTCCAGTGGCTCTTCGACGTCCTGGGGGTGGTGGGGCTGCCGAGCCCGACCGACGCCATCAAGGAGAACTTCCAGGGCGACTACGACCAGATGGGCAAGTGTCTGACGGCGCTCGACACCATCGGGGACTACTGGAGCAAGGCGCGCCGTGAGATGGCGGCCAGCATGAAGATGGTCGACAAGACGTGGAGCGGCAACGCGGCCAACGCGACGTTCGCGTGGTTCTCCGAGTACGACGACGTGCTGTCCGACCACAACACGGCCGTCAACGGTGTCCTCAACCGCATCGGCGGCTACTCCAAGTCGCTGCGGATCGCCTTCGACTCGCTGCTGTCGCTCACCGACGCGCTGATCGACCTGGTGATGAGCCTCAACAAGATCCTCACCAAGCCCATCGAGTTCATCCAGCTGTTCCTGCGCAAGGGGCTCGGCGAGATCATCGGCAAGATCATGACCGGCATCGGTCTCTTCATGATGTTCATCGACGTCTGCATGATGCTGGCCGGGCTGATGGGCATGGCGTTCTCGCAGCTGGCCGGGCACCGGTCGATCAACTTCCCCGACGACGCCAAGGCGATGGACCCCATCGACGTGGACGGTCCGTGATGGGCCGGAAGGGGTGGCCGCACGAGCCGCGGGTCCCGTTCGACCTGCCGCGCCGCAACCCTGACGCGGCCGAGCTCCCCGACGACGTGGCCCAGGCGTTGGAGCACGCCCAGTCGCGGCTGCCGGGGGTCCTCAAGGGACTCGCGGACGCCAAGGTGCAGATCGACGAGCGGGCCGGGGACGACGCCCGACCCGACGAGGACGTCATCGACCAGGTCGCGGCGACCTCGGACGACCCCGACCTGCAGGACCTGGTGGCGGCGTACCGGCGCGGTGAGGCGTCCCGCGTGGAGGTGCTGCGGCACCCGGCGTTCCGGGCCGCCGGACAGGCGATGATGCAGGCGACCGTGGACCGGCTGCGCGAGAGCGGGCTGCTGGAGCAGGTCCGTGCGGTGGGCGAGGCCGAGCGCGCCGAGTACGAGCGCGATCCCGGGGCGTACGTGCGCGGCGAGGCTGGCGAGAGCGACGAGGAGAACTGACCCGTAGCCAGACAGGAACGACGCGCCCCCTGCGGCCGGGAGGTCGCCGGATAGCGCGGTTCTCCTGTCCGTCTACGTACCGGGCACGGCTGCCGGGACGGGCACCCCGGTAGCCTGCGGCCCATGAGCGCGATCGACGGTGTGAGCGAGATCTTCGACCCGGCCGACTGGGACGAGGTCCCCGGCTTCGACGACCTGACGGACCTGACGTACCACCGGGCGAAGGCCCACGGCACGGTCCGCATCGCGTTCGACCGCCCCGACGTGCTCAACGCGTTCCGGCCCAACACGGTCGACGAGCTGCTGCGCACGCTCGAGCACGCGCGCACCAGCGCCGACGTCGGCTGCGTCATCCTCACCGGCAACGGCCCGTCGGCGAAGAACGGCAAGTGGGCGTTCTGCACCGGCGGCGACCAGCGCATCCGCGGCAAGGCCGGCTACCAGTACGAGGACAAGACGATCGGCCAGGACGACACCGGCGCCGAGGAGCCGTCCGCGATCGACAAGGCCAAGCTGGCGCGGCTGCACATCCTGGAGTGCCAGCGCCTGATCCGGTTCATGCCGAAGGTCGTCATCTGCGTGGTCCCCGGCTGGGCGGCCGGCGGCGGCCACTCCCTGCACGCCGTCGCGGACCTGACGCTGGCGAGCCGCGAGCACGCCCGCTTCAAGCAGACCGACGCCGACGTGGGCTCCTTCGACGGCGGGTACGGCTCGGCGTACCTGGCACGCCAGGTGGGCCAGAAGTTCGCCCGCGAGATCTTCTTCCTCGGCGACGAGTACGACGCCGAGACGATGTACCAGATGGGCGCGGTCAACCGCGTCGTCGACCACGCGCTCCTGGAGAAGGAGGCGCTGGAGTGGGGCCGCAAGATCAACGGCAAGTCCCCCACCGCCCAGCGCATGCTCAAGTACTCCTTCAACCTCCTCGACGACGGCCTGGTCGGCCAGCAGCTCTTCGCCGGCGAGACCACCCGCCTGGCGTACATGACCGACGAGGCCCAAGAGGGTCGCGACCAGTTCCTGGAGAAGCGCGAGCCCGACTGGAGCCCGTACCCCTGGTACTACTGATCAGGGGCGTTCGCGCAGGTCAGAGGGGGCACGAGGATCCGACGGTTCGCTGTGCTGGTGCTTACGGCAGCGTCCGTCGGATCTCTCCAAGCAGGGTCGGGTACGGGTCCGCGAGCGGCTTCCTGGCCGCGCGCAATCGCTCCTGGATCTGCCGCAGCGGTTCACCGGCCACGTAGTGGCGACCGCGTCGCTCGCCGCGGGCCTCCAGGAGGCCGAGCTCAGCAGCGTTCACGAGATCTCTGGTTGCGGTGCGTTCGTCGAGCTCAGTGAGTTTCACGTACGACGGCCGAGTCACCCTCAGCCCGAGCAGTGCGTCGAAGAGGGCGGCGCCGATCCGGTCGTTCAACCGGTTCTCACCCATGAGCTCATCGATCTCGCGCCACTGGGTCTCGGCCTCGTCGAAACGACGCCGCATCGTCTGAGCCTGCATGTGGTGCGCCCGGAGGTTGAACTTCACCCACAGCGTCGCATCGTTCTCTGGGCGCCATGCGCCGCAGCCAGTCGCTGCGAGGACGTCGTAGTACTCCTGCGTGTTGTTGCCCAGCCACTCCTCGATACTGGAGAAGGTCGGTTCGACGACCTGGTCCTGTGCCAGCACCATCGTCTGGAGCGCTCGGGCCATGCGCCCGTTACCGTCACGGAACGGGTGGATCATCACGAGGTTCAGGTGCGCCATGGCTCCCCGCACCAGCGGGTCGTCAGCGCTGGGCTTGGCAAGGGCCTGCGACAGGGCGCGCATGAGCTCAGGGACAAGATCGCCGTCGGGTCCTTCGTAGACGTTGACGCCACGCCTGTCGTCGCGCACGAAGGTCTCCCTGGTGCGGTAGCGCCCTGGCGTCTTCGCGAGCTCGTGGTCGAGCAGCATGAAGTGCATGGACCGAAGGACTGCTTCGTTGATCTCGAAGCCGGGCTCGGTCGCCACGTTGAGCACGTACGTCAGCACCCTCCGGTACGCGAGGATCTCCAGCCAGGTGGCCTCGTCTGCGCTGAGCGGCGGCTCGTCGTCGACCGCGGCGACGGCGTCCTCATCGCTGACCGTGTAGCCCTCGATGGTGTTTGAGCCCTGGATCGCTCGGGCTGTCGTCGTGCGCCGAAGGAGACCGTTCCAACGCTTGGGCACCCGAAGGAACGCCGCGAGCGAGGCTCGGAAGGCGTGGATCTCGGCGATGACCTGCTGGTCCTCGAGGTCTGGGTCTGGCGTGGTGAAGAGCGTTGTCATGTCCGTATGTCCTTTATTAAGTGCCGAGCATACGAACACCACGTCACTTTGTCACTTATTAAGTGACAAAGTGACAGCCTCCCTCATGGGCTCCGCGTCCTACTGACCCAACCCCGTCCCATCGCGATCGTGGGCCGCGCGGGAGGCACCCGGGTGGGCGCGTCCGGGTCGCGGCGCACCACCTCGGCACGCCAGGCCTCCAGCGCCGGACTCGCGCTCGTCCTGGGCGGCCTCGGCGTCGGGATCACCGCCTTCGTCGTCGGGCGCCGCAAGCCCGAGCACCCGGCCGGGCCCCAGCAGCCGTACCCGCCGCAGCCGTACCCGCCGCAGCAACCGCCCGCCTGAGTGACCGACCGGTTCCCCCGATCCACTGGCGGCGGCCGCCGACTTCGGCGAGGGTGATCCCGTGAGCCCCGCCGCACCCGGCACCGTCTTCTCCCGTACGCCGGCCAACAGCGCCGCGGTCGAGCACGCCCTGGCCGGCACCCGCGACGGCTGCTTCTGGATCGACGACGCCCGCCGCGACGCCACCCACCCACCGCTGACCGGCAACCTCGACACCGACCTGCTCGTCGTCGGCGGCGGCTACTGCGGCCTGTGGACGGCCCTGGTCGCCAAGGAGCGCGAGCCCGATCGACGCGTCGTCCTCATCGAGGCCGAGGAGATCGGTTGGGCCGCCTCGGGACGCAACGGCGGCTTCTGCGCGGCCAGCATCACCCACGGCGAGGAGAACGGCCGCAGCCGCTGGCCCGAGGAGTACGACACCCTCGAACGCCTCGGCCTGGCCAACCTCGACGCCATCGAGGCCACCGTCGCGCGCTACGGCCTCGACGTCGACTACGAGCGGACCGGCGAGCTCGACGTCGCCCTCGAACCGCACCAGGTCGCCGACCTGCGCGCCAGCGGCGCTGAGGTCCTCGACGCCGCCGCCACCCGCGCCCGTCTCGACTCCCCCACGTACCTCGCCGCCGTCCACGACCCCGACGTCGCGCTGGTCCACCCGGCCAAGCTGGCGTACGAGCTGGCCCGGGCCGCGCGCGAGGCGGGCGTCGAGATCTTCGAGCACACCCGTGCCACCGGCATCGACGCTGACGGCCGCACCGGCCCGGTCCGCGTCAGCACCCCGCGCGCGACGATCACCGCCCACCGGGTCGCGCTGGCCACCAACGTCTTCCCGAGCCTGCTGGCGCGGTACCGGATGCACACCGTCCCTGTGTACGACTACGCGCTCATGACCGAGCCGCTCACCCCCGAGCAGCTCGCCTCGATCGGGTGGGAGGGCCGCGAGGGCGTCGGGGACCTCGCCAACCAGTTCCACTACTACCGGCTCTCGGCCGACAACCGGGTCCTGTGGGGCGGGTACGACGCGGTCTACCACTTCGGCCGCAAGATCCGACCCACCTACGAGCAGCGCCCGGCGACGTACCGGCTGCTCGCCCAGCACTTCCTCACCACGTTCCCGCAGCTGGAGGGGATCCGGTTCAGCCACCAGTGGGCCGGAGCGATCGACACCTCCACGCGCTTCTGCGCCTACTACCCGCTCGCGATGAACGGCCGCGTCGCGCACGCCGCCGGGTTCACCGGCCTCGGCGTCGGCGCCACCCGCTTCGGGGCCGAGGTGATGCTCGACAAGCTCGAGGGCGCGGACACTGAGCGCACCAGGCTGGAGATGGTCCGGCGGATGCCGGTGCCGTTCCCGCCCGAACCGATCGCGTCGGTGGGCATCCAGACCACGCGGTGGGCGATGGACCGCGCCGACCACCGCGCCGGGAAGCGCAACCTGTGGCTGCGCACGCTCGACTCGCTGGGCCTCGGCTTCGACTCCTGAACCGCAGGACCGGGCTCAGACCACCAGGCGCAGGGCCCCGGGCGCCCGCCCCAGCCGTACGGTCTGACCCCACGTCAACGTCAACGCGTCGGCCTCGATGCCGTCCCCGAACGCGACCAGCCGGTCCGAGGTGACCGTCAGCGCCAGGTCGTCCCCGCGCAGCTCGCCCTCCGTCAGGGTCGTGCCCGTCGCGGGCGAGGGCCACGCCTCCCGTACGAACCACACGAGCCGCTCGTCGGCAGGGCCGGGCATCGCCAGCGCCGACCCCCGCTCGAGCGCCACCGACCGGCACCAGCCGCTCGCCCCCGTCCCCGTCGCCACGATCACCCCCGACGACGCCTGCACCTCGCGGGCCGCGCCGGCCCCGAGCTCGTACCGGGCGGTCTGGTGGCTGGGGTGGCCGACGTAGATCTCGTTGAGGGCGAGCAGCCGCTGGCCGTCGTCGAGGTCGGCCCGCACCATAGTCCGCTCCACCACCCGGTCGGTGCCCCGCAGCAGGTCGGGGAGGTCGCGGGCCGCGTGCGTCACCAGGACGCCCGCGTTGCGGCCGGGCTCGGGGTCGATCCCGATCACGGGCTGGCCGTCGAGGTACTTGGCGACGTTGGCGACCAGCCCGTCCTGCCCGACCACGACGACCACGTCGTCGGGGCCGAACAGGAACCGCGAGACGTCCTCGCGCTCCACGCTGCCACGCCGCCAGTCCAGCGGGACGGCCGCGTTGGCGGCGTCGACGGCGCGTCGGGTGAGCAGGTGGCGCTCCTCCAGCTCGGCGATGTCGCGACCGCGCGTACGGAGGAAGAACTCCGCCTGCCCGCGGGTGCCGTGCGTGGCGAGCAGCTCGTCGTACTCGGTACGGCGGTGCACCAGCACCACCCTGGGCGTCAGGCTCATGCCGACACCTTCTCCGCACCGTCGTCGCGGCCGCCAGCGCCGAGCTGCGCCAGCGCCCGGGTGACCAGGTCGGGGCTCAGCACCAGCGTCTCGATCTGGGGCAGGTTGGCCGCCAGCTCGCGCACCGCCAGCGCCAGCAGCACCGCGTCCGACACGTCGCGGTACGCCGCCACCTTCGCGGCTTCCGCGTCGCCGTCGGCGACGCCCGCCAGGCGGGTGCCCTCGGCCCGAGCCTCGGCGAGCGTGACCGTACGACGCGCCTCCGCCTCGGCGGCGATCGTGCCGGCCGCCGCCCTTTCCTGAGCCTCGCGCCGCGCGTTGGCGCCCCGCTGGCTGACCAGCTGCTCCTCGCGCCTGGCCAGCTCGATCTGCGTCTGCAGCTCGTTCTCGCCAATGGCGCGCTCCCGCTCGACGGCGACCGCGCGCCGCTCGAACGTGGCCCGGTCGGCCTCGGCCTGGACCTGCTCGCGGGTGGGCGTGCGCAGCGCCTTCTCGACCTCCGGCTCGGGCCGCAGCGCGACCACCCGCACCCCGACGACCGCGATCCCGGTCGCCGCCAGGCGCTCGTCACCGGCCAGCCCGCTGGCGATGACGGTGCGGACGGGGCCGACGCCGCCTGCCATTGCGGTGGTCAGGTCGACGGTGGCGAGCATGTCGATCGCGTACTGCTGGGCGGTCTCGACCAGCAGGCCGGCGACCTGCTCCAGCGGGGTGGCCCGCCACCGACCCGAGTCGGGGTCGATCGAGAAGTCGATGCGACCGGCGGCCGTGGCCGGGTCGACGAACCGGTACGTCACCGTGGCCTGCACGGTCACGGCCTGGAAGTCGCTGGTGCGGGCGTGGAAGAGCAGCGGCAGCTCCCGGTCGTCGACGGGGACCTCGTTGAGCACCGCGGTCAGCGGGCGGAACCAGAACGAGGCCCCGACGCCGGCGCGCACGGTGCGGCCGTTGCGGATCTGCTCGACGTGGGTGGTGCGCGACCCCCGCAGGTGCCGGACCACGGGGTAGCGGGCGATGTCAGCCATCGGTCTCTCCTTCACTCGTCGTTAATGTCACTATGACGCTAACCCCGTGGACCATTAATCGTCAAGGTGACGTTAAGCGGGTAGGGTGTGGCCGTGACCACCGAGCACCCGCCCTTCGCCGTCACCGTCGACCTCGTCGTGCTGACCGTGCGCGACGACGCGCTCCAGGTCCTCACCGTGCGCCGCGGGGAGGAGCCGTACGCGGGGAGGTGGGCCCTGCCGGGCGGCTTCGTGCTGCCCGACGAGGGCCTCCGCGACGCCGCCGCCCGCGAGCTCCTGGAGGAGACCGGCGTCGACGCCAGCCACTTCCACCTCGAGCAGCTGGCCTCGTACGGCGCACCCGACCGCGACCCGCGGATGCGGACGGTCACCGTGGCCCACGTCGCCCTGGCCGCCGACCTGCCCGCCCCGGTCGCCGGCAGCGACGCCGCCGACGCCCGCTGGCACCCGGTCGAGGAGCCGCTCGCCGACCCCGACGCCCTCGCGTTCGACCACGCGCAGATCCTTCGCGACGGCGTGGAGCGGGCCCGCAGCAAGCTCGAGTACACCCCGCTGGCCACCGCGTTCTGCCCAGCCGAGTTCACCATCACCGAGCTGCGGCACGTGTACGAGGTCGTGTGGGGCACCACGCTGGACCCCCGCAACTTCCACCGCAAGGTCACCGGAACCGACGGGTTCCTGGAGGACACCGGAGCCACCACGACCCGCGACGGCGGGCGTCCCGCCCGGCTGCACCGTCTCGGCCACGCCACCACCTTGCACCCGCCGCTGCTGCGCTGACCCCGCCCGGCCGGGCCCACGGTCCCCACCAGCGGAAACGCGCTCCCGCAGCGTTCCTCCAGCGCCTACCGTGCCAGCATGAGCGACCCCTCCGACTTCCGCGAGTCCCAGCGCCTCGACGACGGGGGCCCGGTGCCACGGACGCTCACCTCCGAGCCGCGGCCCGACGGACTCGACGCGGCGGCCGCGGCCGTACGCCGCCTGTCCGACTCTCTGCTGCGCCTGGGCGAGTCCACGCCGTACGACCTGGACACGCTCACCAAGCAGCTGCAGTCACTGGCCGACGAGGTCGACGCCCACCGGCCCGCCGAGGACGAGCGGATGCGCGAGATGTGGCGCGACCGTCCGCGGCACGACCCGGCCACCGGCCCGCAGAACCCGGTCGCTCCCCCGCTGGTCGTCCACGGCCTGGCCGACGGCTCGGTACGGGGCGAGGTGACACTCGGCATCGCCTACCAGGGGCAGCCCGGCATGGCGCACGGCGGCATCTCGGCCCTGATGCTCGACCACGCCCTCGGCTTCGCGAACGGCTGGGCCGGGATCGGCGGCATGACGGCACGCCTCACCCTCAACTACAAGCGCCCCACCCCGCTGTTCGTGCCGCTCACCGTGCGTGCGCTGCAGACCAGGGTGGAGGGCCGCAAGATCTGGTGCGAGGCGTACCTCGAGCACGACGGCGAGCTCCTCGTCTCCGCGGAGGCGCTGTTCATCCAGGGGCACCTGCCGCGCCCGAAGTAGCCGAACTCCGGCGCCTGTCGGACCCGCGTGGCACGCTGCCGCACGTGGGACGTGGCAGGAGGTGGCTGGCTGGGCGGCTGGGGGCGGCGCTGGCGTGCGCCCTGCTGGCCGGTTGCGGCCCGGTCGCCCACGACGAACCCTCCGTGGCGCCGCCGGCCGACCTGCCCCCGGCGGCCCGGGCTGCGGCGTGGCTGGCGGACCTGCGCGCCGTCCCGCGCAACGACCCGGCGGTCCCGCCGTACGACCGGAACGCCTTCGGTGCCGCGTGGCGCGACACTGACGGCAACGGCTGCAACCAGCGCGACGACGTCCTGCTGCGCGACGCCGTCCCCGGTTCGGCGGTCACGGCCTCCCAGGGCGCCTGCGACCACGACGTGCTGGCGGGCAGCTGGGAGGACCCGTACACCGGTCGGACCCTCACCTTCGACGACCTCAAGGACCCCCGCCAGGCCCAGGGTGTGCAGATCGACCACGTGGTGCCGCTCGCCGAGGCGTGGCGCTCCGGCGCGTACGCCTGGCCCGAGCGCCGCCGCGAGCGTCACGCCAACGACCTGGCCGTGCTGCTCGCGGTCGACGGGCCCACCAACGCCGGGAAGGGGGACGACGACCCGGCTGCGTGGCGGCCGCGCAAGGCGTACCAGTGCACGTACGCGCTGCGGTGGATCGCGGTGAAGCACGCCTGGCGGCTCGGCGTCGACGACAGCGAGCGACGGGCGCTGCAGGAGATGGTCCACCGCTGCCCAGGCACGACCGCTGGCGGGCCGGGTTAGGTTCGGGCCATGAAGATCGTTGTGCTCACCGGCGCCGGCATCTCGGCCGAGAGCGGCATCGCCACGTTCCGCGACTCCGACGGCCTGTGGGAGGGGTACGACCCCATGGAGGTCGCCACCCCGGAGGCGTTCGAGGCGGACCCTGCCCTGGTGCACCGCTTCTACGACGAGCGCCGGCGGGCGCTGGAGGCCGCGCAGCCCAACGCCGCGCACCTGGCGCTGGCCCGCCTTGAGGCCGCGATCGGCGACGACCTCTACCTCGTCACCCAGAACGTCGACGACCTGCACGAGCGGGCGGGTTCGGCGCGCGTGCACCACATGCACGGCGAGCTCCGCTCCGCCTGGTGCACCGCCTGCGACGACCGGCACGTGTGGCACGACCCGCTGGGCCACGAACCCGCCTGCCCCAGCTGCGAGGGGTCGCACCTGCGGCCCGACATCGTCTGGTTCGGTGAGGTTCCGTACGGCATGGAGGTGATCGAGGCGGCGCTGCACGAGGCCGACCTCTTCGTCGCGATCGGCACCTCGGCCGTGGTCTACCCGGCCGCAGCGTTCGTGCACTGGGCGCGCGGCCGGACCCTGGAGCTCAACCTCGACGAGTCGGCGGCCTCGGAGGACTTCACGCAGTCGCGCCGCGGTCCGGCGACCGAGCTGGTGCCGGCGTGGGTCGATGAGGTGCTCGCCGGCCTGCCGCGGGACTGACCCGGGTCAGGAGTACGGCAGCTCCACCACGAAGGTGGTGCCGACGCCCAGGTCGGACTCGACGCTGATGGTGCCGCCGTGACGCTCCACCACCTGCTGCACGATCGCCAGGCCCAGACCGGTGCCCGGCTTCTCGCGAGCGGACTCGTGGTCGGAGCGGAAGAAGGGCTCGAAGATCCTCACCCGGTCCTCCTCCGACAGCCCGATCCCGGTGTCGGCGCACCGGAACGTGACCGCGTCGTCCCCGGGGGCCAGCGTGACCTCGACGCTCCCGCCCTTGGGCGTGTACTTGATCGCGTTGGAGACGAGGTTCGACACCAGGCGGTGCAGCTCGGTCGGGTCCCCGACGACCACCTGCTCCTCGGCGATGCTGCCCGTGAGCGTGACGCCGCCCGACTCGGCCAGGACGGCCACGAAGTCGAGCACCTCGTGCACGAGCGCGCTGAGGTGGATCTCAACCTCGATCTTGGGCTGCTCGGCGTCGGTGATGCGCCCCAGGGTGACCAGGTTCTGCGCCATGGACTCGATGCGGTCCGCGGCGCGCCCCATCGCCGCCAGCGACCGGTCCGCCATGTCGGGCATCGCGATCATGCCGACCAGGTCGAGGTGGCCGGTGAGCACGCCGACGGGGTTCTGCAGCTCGTGGGCGATGGTGCGGATCATCGAGCGGCGGTACTCGTCGAGGGCCACGAGCTGCGCGTTGAGCTCCTTCTCGCGCTGCACGGACCGGGCGTCGACGAGCGCGCCGGCGATGTCGCCAGCCACGGCCCGTCCGCCGCGGATCTCGCTGTCGGTCCACGGCGGCATCCCCTCGCCGCGGGCCATGGAGAGCACGCCGAGGAACTCGCCGCCGATGCCGATGGGGATCATCACCGACGAGGTGATGCCGTACGCCCCGAGCATGGAGCGCAGCTGGTCGCCGTACTTCTCCGCGAAGTCGTCGTCGCCCCACAGGCGGTCGGGGTCGACGATCAGCTCGGTGCCGTCCTCCCAGATCCGGCGGAAGCTGTCCTGCATGGCCCGCGCCATGTCGTCCCACCCCTCGGGCGGCTCCCCGGTGAGGGTGACGCCGACCCGGAGCGCGTTGAACCCGGCGGGCAGCTCCTCCGCCACGAGGGTGAGGAGCTCCTCCACGCCGACGCGGGAGCGGGCCTCCTGGATGACGCGGCGGGCGGCCTCAGCCATGCGTACCTGCTCGCCGAAGGTCTCGCGCTCGACGATGTTGACGACGGAGTCCAGCGCCAGCGCCACCTCGGCCTGCAGCTCGGCGACGCGGTCCAGCGAGGGACGCAGGCCGTCGTACGGCTCGTCGAGGTACAGCACGGCGCGCAGGTCGCCGCCGACGCCGAGCAGGCAGGTGAACAGCATGTCCTCGGGCAGCCACGCGTCGGTGGAGTCGGACGGGACGAGCTCGGGGCGGTGTCCGTACTCGGCCATGACGTCACGGGTGTAGTCGTCGAGCGTGTCGCCAGCGACGAAGACCCACCCGTGCGCGTGCTGGCCGGCGTTGAAGACGACCTGCATCGACTCCAGCGGCGATCCCTGACCCAGGAGCCGCTCCGAACCACCGGGGCTGCCGGCGATGGCCACGAACTCGAGCATCTGGTCGGTGCGCAGCACCTCGATCGCGCAGACCTTGAACCCCGAGCGTCGCGTGAGGTCCTCCGCGACCGCCTGCAGGACGGCGCGGTCGGTGGCCCTGCCCCACGAGCTGGACCGCGGGCGGGGGAGGGCGGAAGCGTCGTCGCCGTGCTCGGACGGTGTGTCGACGCTCATGCCACCCCCTCATTTCCACAGATACCGGGGAAGCCCAACGTTACTGGCCATTCACCGGAAGCGTGGGCAGATGCCCACACGGGTGAGACCACCTCGGGCGCGCCGGCGCTGCCGTGGCGTGGGCGGTCCCGGGCGGACCGGTCGAACATCACGTCCACGAAGGCTCCCCACGGTTGGTGACCCGTGGGTAACATCGCGGGCATGAAGCGCGAGATCTACGACGAGGACCACGAGGCCTTCCGCGCCTCGGTGAAGGAATTCCTGGACCGCGAGGTCATTCCCAACCTCGAGACGTACGAGAAGAACCACGGCCTGACCCGCGATTTCTGGCTCGCAGCCGGTGCGCAGGGGTTCCTGGGTCTGGAGATCCCGGAGGCGTTCGGCGGCTCCGAGGCCGGCGACTACCGCTTCAACGCGGTGCTCACCGAGGAGCTCGCCAAGGTCAACATGACGCTCCCGTCGTGCCTCGGCATCCACGCCGACATCACGGTCCCGTACCTGGTGCACCTCACCAACGACGAGCAGAAGGCGCGCTGGCTGCCCAAGGCCGCCTCCGGCGAGATCCTCACCGCGATCGGCATGACGGAGCCGGGCGGCGGCTCGGACCTCGCCAACCTGAAGACCACCGCGGTCAAGGACGGCGACGGCTGGGTCATCAACGGCTCCAAGACGTTCATCACCAACGGCGGTTCGGCCGACATCGTGCTGGTCGCCGCGCGCACCGCTCCGGAGAAGAAGGCGAAGGGCATCTCGCTGTTCGCCGTCGACACCACGCTCGACGGCTTCGCCGTGGGTCGCGTCCTCGACAAGGTCGGCCAGGACGACTCCGACACCGCCGAGCTCTCCTTCACCAACGTCCGCGTCTCCGACGCCGACCTGGTGGGCCCGCTCGACACCGGCTTCATCTCGATGATGCAGTTCCTGCCGCAGGAGCGGCTCGGCTCGGCCGTCACCAACCTGGCGCACGCGCGCCAGATCCTCGACGAGACGGTCCAGTACGCCAAGGACCGTCAGGCGTTCGGGCAGCCGATCGGCAAGTTCCAGAACACGCAGTTCCTGCTCGCCGAGCTGGTCACCAAGGCCGAGGTCGCCCAGGCGTACGTCGACCAGTGCGTGCTGGCCCACAGCAAGGGCGAGCTGACCGCCGTCGACGCCGCCAAGGCGAAGTGGTGGACCAGCCAGGTCCAGAGCGAGATCCTCGACCACTGCGTGCAGATCCACGGCGGGTACGGCTACATGAACGAGTACCGCGTGGCCCGCGCCTGGCGCGACGCCCGCGTGACGAAGATCTGGGCCGGGTCCAACGAGATCATGAAGATGCTCATCGGGCGTGATCTGGGGTTGTGACCCTCACCCTCTGAGACGCCCCGTACGCCCCGCGCGTACGGGGCGTCGCTCTCCCCGGACCTCGCCCCCGGACCGCCTCGCGAAACGTTCTCCCGGTACGTCGCGCCCCGTCGGGCACACCGCCTGCGCGGTCCGTCGGTTCGGCGTAGGGTCGATGACGTGGATCCGGTCCCCGAGGTGAAGCCCACGCGGCTCAGGTCAGGGGGGACGAATGCCGTCGGCAAGATGCTCGGGGTCCTGGGCGACGAGTGGACGCTGCTGCTGGTGAACGAGGCGCTGCTCGGAGCGCGCCGGCGCCAGGACTTCGGCGAGCGGCTGCCGATCACCGACGCGGTGCTGACGACCCGGCTGAACCGCCTCGAGAGCGAGGACATGCTGCACCGCGCGTCCGACGGGACGTACGCGCCGACGAACAAGCTGGTCTCCCTGTGGGGGATGCTGATCGGGATCTGGGACTGGGAGCGCCAGTGGCTGCCGGGGCGGGCCGCGGTGCTCGACGACATCCGGCACCGCAGTTGTGGCGAGCCCCTGTCGCCGTCGATCACCTGCCACGCGTGCCTCGAGCCGTTGCGCCGCCAGTCGATCCGGGTCGGCTTCGGCCCCAGTGGTGCGTGGGCGCGCTCCGTCCCGGAGGGCAGCAGCCGGCGCCGGTGGACAGGGCCGCGGGTGACGACGGAGGCGGGTCTGTACCCGGAGTCGATGAGCCTGTTCGGCAACCGGTGGTCGGCCTCGCTGCTGGGCGCGGCCTTCATGGGGCTGGACCGGTACGCGGACTTCGAGATCGCTCTGGGGGCGCCACCGGTGGTGGTGTCGGCGCGGCTGCACCAGTTCGTCAACCAGGGCGTGATGACGCAGAACGAGTCGGGGGCCGACCACCGCACCACGTACGAGCTCACCGACAAGGGGTGGGCGTTCCACCCGGTGGTGGTGCTGGCGATCGCGTGGGCGCAGCGCTGGTACGTCGCTCCGGAGGGGCCCGCCCTGGAGCAGACGCACGCACCGTGCGGCACCGAGTTCCTGCCCCGGGTGGTGTGCCGGCACTGCCGCCACGTGGTGCTGCCGGGCGACATCGACGTACGCCGTCGTCCCGTCGACTGACGTACGCCGCCGTCCCGCCCCGACCGGACCGGACCGACGGAGGGCAGCCTTGCCAACCTTGTCCGGCCCCCGGTTCTCGTCCACGATGGCCCCATGAGCTTCGAGATCGGCACCGACGAGGAGCCGCAGCACTGGCACGACGACGTGGACGCACCGGTGGGGTCCCGCCTCAACTGGCTGCGGGCCGCCGTGCTGGGCGCCAACGACGGCATCGTCTCGACCGCCGGCGTGGTCATGGGTGTCGCCGGCGCGACCTCGGACGAGGGCGCGATCCTGCTGGCCGGCGTGGCCGCGCTGACGGCCGGCGCGATCAGCATGGCCGCCGGCGAGTACGTGTCGGTGAGCACCCAGCGCGACTCCGAGCGCTCGATCCTCAAGCTGGAGGCGACCGAGCTGGAGCGGATGCCGGAGACGGAGTTCGACGAGCTGGTCACCATGTACGAGGAGAAGGGGCTGAGCGCGGAGACGGCGCGCCGGGTCGCCGAGGAGCTCACCGAGCACGACGCGTTGCGTGCCCACGCGGAGGTCGAGTTCGGGATCGACCCGGACGAGCTGACGAACCCGTGGCACGCCGCGTGGGCGTCGCTGGTGGCGTTCACGGTGGGCGCCCTGGTGCCGCTGCTGGTGCTGGCGCTGCTGCCGGCCTCGGTCCGGGTGCCACTGACGGTCGTGGTCGTGGCCGTCGCCCTCGCGGTGACGGGCGCGATCAGCGCCCAGCTGGGCTTCAGCAACAAGCCGCGAGCGGTGCTGCGCAACGTGACAGGGGGCCTGCTCGCCATGGGCGTCACGTACGTCATCGGCATGCTCTTCGGCACGCACATCGTCTGAAACTGGGTGGCAGCGCGTCGGGGCGGCGCGCGACGATGACGTCATGCGGTGTTTCGTGGCTGCCATCCCGCCCGACGACGCGCTCGACGATCTCGACCGGTTCCTGGAGCCGCGCCGGGACGCGGCGCCCTTCCGGTGGACCGCGCCCGAGCAGGTCCACCTGACCTTCGCGTTCCTGGGAGAGGTCGCGGAGTACCAGCTCGACGAGCTCGGCGAACGCCTCGCGCGCGCGGCCGCCCGGCGGCGGCCGGTGGACGTACGGATCGCCGGGGGCGGCGCCTTCCCGCACGTGGCCGGGGCGCGGGTGCTGTGGGCCGGGTTGGAGCTGGCCGAGGAGGCGGGCGCGCTCGAGCTGCGCCGTGCCGCGGAGGGGGCGCGGGCCGCCGCCAACCGGACCGGCGTGGTCGTGGACGGACAACGGTTCCGCCCGCACCTGACCGTCGCCCGCTGCGGCCGACCGACGGAGCTGACCCGCTGGGTGCAGCTGCTCGACGCATACCGAGGGCCCGCCTGGAGGGTCGGGGCCCTCGCGCTGGTCGAGTCGCACTTGGGCGAGGGGCCGCGGGGCCGTCCTCGGTACGAGGTGCTGGAGGAGTACCCGCTGGGGTGACCTGCCGACGGAACCCTCGCTGCCATCGGGTCGTCCCAAGCGGCAGGAGTCGCATCCCAGGAGGTCACGATGGTCCAGCGCCCCACCCTGTCCGCCGTCCCGCGGTGGGCCGCCCCACGCACGCGCGTCCCGGCGCTCGCGCTCGTCCCGGCCCTCGCGCTCGTCCCCGCCCTCGTGCTCGTCGGCTGCGCGGGAGGGAAGACCCACGACCGGGAACCGACCTCCGCGCCCACGAGCGCCGCGCCCACAATGGT
>NZ_JBJEHY010000245.1:0-19980 GCF_051876515.1 Nocardioides sp.
GGTCGTTGTGCTTGACCGAGATCTTGAAGTCGTGGAAGCCGTGCTCCTCGAACAGGCTCGCCTCCCACATGGCCGACTCCACCAGAGCCTCCGGGGTGGCCTTGCCGTACTTCTCCAGCAGGCGCTTGTCCAGCGACCCGGCGTTGACGCCGATGCGGATCGACGTGCCGTGGTCGGCGGCCGCCTTGGCGATCTCCTTGACCTGGTCGTCGAACTTCTTGATGTTGCCCGGGTTGACCCGCACCGCGGCACACCCGGCCTCGATCGCCGCGAAGACGTACTTGGGCTGGAAGTGGATGTCCGCGATCACCGGGATCTGCGACTTGCGCGCGATCGCCGGCAGAGCCTCGGCGTCGTCCGCGCTCGGGCAGGCCACGCGCACGATGTCGCAACCCGCCGCGGTCAGCTCGGCGATCTGCTGCAGGGTCGCGTTGACGTCGGAGGTCAGGGTGGTGGTCATCGACTGCACCGAGATCGGCGACTCGCTGCCCACCCCGACCGAGCCGACCTTGATCTGCCGGGTCGTACGACGCGGCGCCAGGACGGGCGGAGGGAGGGCGGGCATGCCAAGGCCGACAGAAGTCATGGCCCAAGTCTAGGGACCACGACCCACGCCCAGCGAAGCGACGCCGTCGCGGCGCCCGCGACCCGGGGCCGCGGACCGCTCAGCCGCGCAGGCTCAGGGGCACCACGAGGTCGCCGACGATGAGCACGACACCCATCACCATGATGGTCAAGCCCATCACGTACGCGACCGGCAGCATCTTCGCCACGTCGGCGTGACCCGGGTCGGGACGCCGGAAGAGCCGCGCCAGCTTGCGTCGCAGCGACTCGTACACCGCGCCGGCGATGTGGCCGCCGTCCAGCGGCAGCAACGGGATGAAGTTGAACATGCCGATGAAGAAGTTGAACCCCGCGATCAGACCGAGCAGGCTCACCGTCTTGTCGGCCAGCGGGAAGGACTCCTCAGCCGCCGTCTCGCCCGCGTACCGCGCGCCACCCACGACGCTCATGGGGCTGTCCGCCGCGCGCTCCTCCAGGCCCACGATCGCCTTGGCGACACCCCACACCTTCTGCGGCAGGGTCGCCATCGCCTTCAGGGTGTCGACCGTCATCACGCCCATCTGCTGCAGCGTGTACACCGGGCCACCGGTGGCGTACGACCACTCCGGCTCGACCCCGAGGAACCCGACCTGGACGAGCTTCTCGTCCTCGGCGGAGGTGGGGCGCAGCGAGACGGTGGTGGTCGTGGTGACCGTCATCTCCTCGCCGTCGCGCAGCAGCGTGATGGTGGCGTCGCCGTCGGAGTTGGCGCGGATCTCGCGCTGCAGCGTCGTCCACTCGTCGATCTCGACGCCGTTGAAGCTCAGGATCTGGTCGCCGGGCTTGATGCCCGCGGCGTACGCCGGCGCGACCGGGTCGTCGTCGGTGCACGAGCGCACCTCGTCGATCGGGACGACGCACTGCGGCACCGCCGCGACGACGGTGCTGATCTTCTGGTCGCCGGGGTTGCCGTACGTGGCGAACAGCCCGCAGAAGATGACGAACGCGATCAGCAGGTTCACCGTGGGCCCACCGGCCATCACGATGATCTTCTTCCACGGCGGCAGCTTGTAGAAGAGGCGGTCGGTGTCGTGCTCCTTGACGAACTCGTACTCCGCCGCGCGGGCGTCCGAGATCAGCTGCGTGAACAGGCCGGTGTTGGAGCGGCGGATCCGGTGGACCGCCTCGCCGTCCTCGTCGTACTCGGTCTCCTCCACGAGCGCCTCGGCGCCCGGGGGAAGCATTCCGACGATCTTCACGTACCCGCCGAGCGGCACCAGCTTCACGCCGTACTCGGTCTCGCCGATCTTGCGGCTCCACACCGTCGGGCCGAACCCGATGAACCACTGCGGAACCTTGCAGCCGAACTTCTTCGCGGGGATCAGGTGGCCGAACTCGTGCAGTCCGATGGATGCCATGATCGCCACGGCGAAGACGACGACGCCGAGGGTGTAGTAGACGGCACTCATGACGCTTCTCCTCGAACCAGACGGTCCGCCTCCTGGCGGGCCCACGCATCCGCGGCGAGGACGTCCTCGACCGTCAGCGTCTCCGAGCGTACGTCGTGGCGCCCAACGACGGAGGCGATCACGTCGACGATCCCGGTGAAGCTCAACCGGCCGTCGTGGAACGCCTCCACGCAGACCTCGTTGGCGGCGTTGTAGACCGCCGGTGCCGTCTGGCCCGTCCGGCCGGCCTGCACCGCGAGGCGGACCGCGGGGAAGACCTCGTCGTCGACCGGCTCGAACCGCCAGTCCGAGGCCTGCGTCCAGTCGATCGGCGTCTCGGCCCCGGGCACCCGCTCGGGCCAGCCCAGACCCATCGCGATCGGCACCATCATCGTCGGCAGCCCCAGCTGGGCCACCACGGCACCGTCGACGAACTCGACCATCGAGTGGATGTACTGCTGGGGGTGGACGACGACGTCGATGCGGTCGATGTCGATGTCGAAGAGCAGGTGCGCCTCGATCACCTCCAGCCCCTTGTTGACCAGGGTGGCGGAGTTGGTGGTGATCACCTTGCCCATGGAGAAGTTGGGGTGCGCCAGCGCCTGGGCCGGCGTCACCTGGGCGAGCTCCTCACGGGTACGCCCCCGGAACGGGCCGCCCGAGGCGGTCACGACCAGGCGGGAGACCTCGTCCGCGCTCCCCGCCCGCAGGCTCTGCGCGATCGCGGAGTGCTCCGAGTCCACGGGCACGATCTGTCCCGGCCGGGCCCTGTCCTTGACCAGCGGCCCGCCGATGATGAGCGACTCCTTGTTGGCCAGGGCCAAGGTGTTGCCCGCCTCGAGCGCGGCTAGGGTCGGACGCAGGCCCACGGCGCCGGTGATGCCGTTGAGCACCACGTCGCAGCCACGGGAAGCGGCCTCGACCGACGCCTCCTCCCCCAGCCCGGCGTACGCCGGGGCGAACTCCGCGACCTGCCGCTCGAAGAGCGCCCGGTTGCTGCCACCCGCGGTCAGGGCGACCACCCGGAACCGGTCCGGGTTGGCGCGGACCAGGTCGAGGGCCTGGGTGCCGATGGAACCGGTCGAACCGAGAATGACGATGTCGCGGGTGCTCACCGGCCCATCCTCTCAGGAGGGCGCGGAGCCGCGACGGCGGCACGACAGACCCGCCGAGTCCTCAGTCCAGCTTGGCCAGCGCCGCCAGCACGGCGGCCAGGTCCTCCTCGGAGTTCTCGGGCACGAACCGCTCCCCGAGCTCGTCCTCGGCCACGTCCTGACGCTGCCGCTGTCGCACGCCCCGTTCCCGGGTCCCCCACGTGTCAGTCATGGCGGAGAGTGTAGGAACAAGGGGCGTCGCGCGCAGCATCTCCACCACCTCCCCCGGGTGGGCTGGACCACTTGCGCGTCCAGCCCGACCGCAGGTCAGGGGGTCAGGGGCGGGGGCGCAGCACCTCGGCCAAGGTGTCCAGCACGCCTGCGTCCTCGATGGTCGAGGGCACCGGGGTGTCCTTGCCGTCGGCCATGTCACGCATGGTGCGCCGCAGGATCTTGCCCGAGCGGGTCTTGGGCAGACCACCGACGACCTCGACCTCGCGGAACGCCGCGACAGCGCCGATCTCGTCGCGCACCATCGCCACCAGCTCCGCCCGGATCTCATCCGGGTCGGCGACCACGCCGGACTTCAGGACCACGAAGCCGCGGGGCAGCTGCCCCTTGAGGGTGTCGGCCACGCCGATCACGGCACACTCCGCCACCGCCGGGTGCTGGGAGATGACCGCCTCCATCGCTCCGGTCGACAGCCGGTGCCCGGCCACGTTGATCACGTCGTCCGTACGGCCCATGACGTAGAGGTAGCCGTCCTCGTCGAGGTAGCCGCCGTCGCCCGACAGGTAGAAGCCGTCGTGGGTCGACAGGTACGAGTTCACGTACCGCTCGTCGTCGCCCCACAGGGTGGGCAGCGTGCCCGGCGGCATCGGGAGCTTGATCGCGATCGCGCCCTCCGTCCCGGCGGGCAGCGGCCTGCCGTCGGTGTCGAGGACCTGCACGTCGTACCCGGGCACCGGGACCGACGGGGAGCCGGCCTTGAGCGCCATCGGCTCCAGACCGCGCAGGTTCGCCGCGATCGGCCACCCCGTCTCGGTCTGCCACCAGTTGTCGACGACCGGCACACCGAGGTGCTCGCTGGCCCAGGCGAACGTGTCCGGGTCGAGCCGCTCGCCGGCCAGGAAGAGGTGCTCCAGGCTGGAGATGTCGTGGTCGGCGAGCAGGGAGGCTTCGGGGTCCTCCTTCTTGACCGCACGGATCGCGGTCGGCGCGGTGAACAGGGCCTTCACGCCGTACTCCGCGATGACCCGCCAGAAGGCGCCCGCGTCGGGCGTCCCCACCGGCTTGCCCTCGTACATCACGGTCGTCGCCCCGGCGATCAGCGGTGCGTACACGATGTAGGAGTGGCCCACGACCCAGCCGACGTCGGAGGCGGCCCACCACACGTCACCCTCGCCGATGCCGTACACGTTGGGCAGCGACCAGGCCATCGCGACCGCGTGGCCGCCGTTGTCGCGGACCACGCCCTTGGGCTTGCCCGTGGTGCCGGAGGTGTAGAGCACGTACAGCGGGTCCGTGGCGGCCACCTCGACGACGCCCGCCGGGTTGGTGCGCCCGTACTTCATGGCGACGTCCCAGTCGAGGTCGCGGCCGTCCTGGAGCTCAGCGGTGACCTGGGGGCGCTGCTTGACCACCACGGAGGCCGGCGGGTGCTCGGCCGCCTCCAGCGCACGGTCGACCAACGGCTTGTACGCGATCGTCCGGGACGGCTCGATCCCGCAGCTCGCGGTGACCAGCACCTTCGGGCGGGCGTCGTCGATGCGGATGGCGAGCTCGTGCGGCGCGAACCCGCCGAACACCACCGAGTGCACGGCACCGATGCGGGCGCAGGCGAGCATCGCCACGACCGCCTCGGGGATCATCGGCATGTAGATGACGACCCGGTCGCCCTTCTCCACGCCGAGGCCGGTGAGCACGCCCGCGAAGGCGGCGACCTCCTCCAGCAGCTCGGCGTACGTGTACGTGCGACGGCCGTCGGTGACGGGCGAGTCCCAGATGAGCGCGGGACGGTCGGCGGCCCCGGCGACCACGTGCCGGTCGAGGGCGTTGTAGCAGGTGTTGAGCGTGCCGTCGGGGTACCACCCGTAGAAGGGGGCCCGGCTGTCGTCGAGCACCTGGCGCGGGGGCTTGATCCAGCTGACCAGCCCGGCCTGCTCGGCCCAGAACTCCTCGGGCGAGGCGATGGAGCGTTCGTACGTGTCCCGGTAGGAAGCCATGGCTCCAACTCTGGCGTGAGGGTGATCACACCGTCCACCCGGCCCCGCTCCACCGCGCCCAGCGGCAGGTGCGCTGCGCCCAGCGGACCGGTGTCAGACCAGGCCGTTGGCGACGGTGCGGGCCGGACGCTCCGGCGTGCGCAGCCAGGCGTCGAAGAAGCCGGACAGGTCCTCGCCACTCATCTGGGTCGCCAGGGCCTCGAACTCCTCCACCGTGGCATCCGGGCCGGGACGCTCCCCGGCCCACGCGCGCAGCAGGTCGAGGAAGACCTCGTCGCCGATCCGGTGCCGCAGGGCCTGCAGCGTCATCGCCCCGCGCTCGTACACCGCCCAGTCGAAGACGCGTCCCGGTCCGGGATCACCGATCGGCACCGACCAGAAGGTGGTCGCGCCGCGCAGGTTCTGCCACGTGGAGAGCAGCTGCTCCTGCGGGTCCAGACCCCACCGCTTCTCCATCCACCGCCACTCCATGTAACTGGCGAAGCCCTCGTTGAGCCAGATGTCGCGCCACCGGCGCACCGACACCGCGTCGCCGAACCACTGGTGCGCCAGCTCGTGGACCATCAGCAGCGACATGTCGCCGTACGGCTCCGGGTAGGTGGGGCGGGTCTGGTTCTCCAGGGCGAACCCGGTGCTGATCGAGGTGACCAGCCCTCCGGTCACCGAGAACGGGTACGGCCCGAGGTCCTTCTCCAGCCAGCGCACGATCGGCGCGCTGCGCCTCAGCTGCCGCGTGGCGCGCCGCTGGGAGGCGGGCGAGAGCTGCTGCGAGACGGCGTTGAGCCACGGCAGCCCGTCGTCGGCGCCGCGCTCGATCGCGAAGTCGCCGGCGGCGAAGAAAGCCAGGTAGGTGGCCATCGGCTCGTCGGCCCGCCACCGCCAGGTCACGGACCTCTTGCCGGTCGTACGCCCCACCAGGCGGCCGTTGGAGACCACCTCCTTGCCGCGCGGCACCGTGACCGCGACCTCGAACAGCGCCTTGTCGGTGGGGTGGTCGTTGGAGGGGAACCACCACGGAGCCATGTGCGGCTCCCCCATGGCGACGACCTCGCCCGGCTTCTGCAGCCAGGCCTTCGCCCCCGCGTACGACTGCCGCCCGGGGCGCCCCGCGTACCGGACCCGGACCGTGTGGGCCGTACCGGCCGCGAGGGGCTCCGCCGGGGTGACCCGGAGCTCGTGACCCCGCCCGGCGCGCTGGAACCGTGCGGGCACGCCGTCCACGGCGACCTGGCTGACCGGCAGCAGGAAGTCGAGGGAGAAGGAGGTCAGGTCGTCGGTGGCGACCAGGTCCACGGCCGTCCGGCCGCGCAGCGTTCGCGTGTCGAAGGACCACCGGTTCTCGATGCGGTAACGGGTGACGTCGTAGCCCCCGTTGCCGTCCAGCGGCCAGTACGGGTCGCCGACGCCCGCGGCGCCGTCCACCGGCTGCGTCGGGCCGGCCGTCGCCGCCGGCACCGCCACGGCGCCGAGGACCAGTGCGGTGGCGGCGAGCAGGGTGCGCGCCCGTGGGCGGTGCGGGGCAGGTCCGGGGGAAGCGGTCACGGAGCCGAACCTAGTGCCCGTCCGGCCGCGGCGTCGGAAAACCCGTTGCCGACCGGAGGCGGCGCTGGGAGACTGCCGGTGCGCCCGTCCGGGCGCTCGACGAGAGGAGGCGACGTGAACGCCACTGTGACTGTGCTGCCCGCAGCCCACCGACCCTCTCGATCGACCAGGAGCACCCGTGTCCCACCAGGAGCACACCGGCAGCCTTGAGGCTGCCTTCACCTTCGACTTCACCTCGTACGAGGACCTCGAACCCGGCCAGCGCTGGTCAGCGTGGCCCGACCTCGAACCCCTGATGAAGGGGCCAGAGCCCCGACCCGACTGGCTGGTGACTTCCGCCGGTGCCATCGACACCGACCTCGGCGTCCTCAAGACGGGCAAGGAGGCCGACGTCCACCTCGTCCAGCGGCGCGACCCGCACGCGGACGACGAGGGCGTCGTCATGGCCGCCAAGCGGTACCGCTCGTCCCAGCACTCCTCGTTCACCCGTTCCTCGGTGTACGTGGAAGGACGTTCCGTCAAGCGCTCGCGCGACGAGCGCGCCCTCAAGCGCAAGTCCACCTGGGGGCGCGTGGTGGCCGCCGGCGAGTGGGCGAACGCCGAGTGGGCGGCCCTCAACCGGTGCTGGTCCCTGGGCCTGCCTGTGCCGTACCCGGTGCAGATCGACGGCACCGAGATCCTCATGGAGTGGATCAGCCACGACGGTGCGACGGCTCCACGACTGGCCCAGACCCGGCCTGAGCGGGACCTGCTGGAGTCCTGGTTCGACCAGATCCGCGAGGTCCTGCACCAGCTCGCCGGCGACGGGGTCGTCCACGGGGACCTCTCGCCGTACAACGTGCTGGCCGCCGGTGAACGACTCGTCGTGATCGACCTCCCCCAGATGGTCGACCTCGCCGGCAACCCGCAGGCCGCGGAGTTCCTGCTGCGCGACTGCACCAACCTGTGCACGTGGTTCCGGGCGCGGGGCCTCGAGGTGGACGAGCACGACCTGTTCGCCGACGTCCTCGCCCACGCGTACTGACCTCCACGAACTGACCTCCGCGGGGTGCTCGGGCCGGTCCCGGGCACCCCGCGCGGTCGAGTCAGTAGGTTGTCGGGGTGAAGCACACCCGTGGACGCGTCATCGAGGTCACCTCCGTCGAGGAGCTCGACCGCCGCCTCGACGCCGGGGCCCGCTCGTTGGCCGGGTGGCGCCTGGTCGGCCTCGACCTGACCGCCCACGGCCCGGCACTGCTGGACCGCACCCTGGCCCAGTCGCTCTTCCTGGGCTGCCGGTTCGCCGACGGGGTGGCCGACGAGATCCGCGACGCGGGCGGGGTGGTGTTCCCCGAGGTGCCCGGCTCCCCCGTCGACCCGTACCGCGCGACCCTGTACGCCCCGCGGGAGCTGTACGACACCCCGCGCTACCGCGACAGCCTCGACGCCCGCGCCTACGCCTGGACCCAGGGCTGCGTCGGTGCCGACGACATGCTCGCCCGCGCCCTGCACGACCACGCCGTCGACGAGGCCCTCGAAGGATGGACGGCAGGCCGGTCGATCGTGGGCGTGATGGGTGGGCACGCGCTGAGGCGCGGCAGCGAGGGGTACGCCGAGGCCGCACGGCTCGGCCACCTCCTCGGCCGCACCCACACCGTGGCCACCGGCGGCGGACCCGGCGCCATGGAGGCGGCCAACCTGGGCGCCTGGATGGCCGACCGCAGCGGTGCCGAGCTCGGCGCCGCCCTCTCGACGCTCAGCGCCACCCCCTCGTTCGAGCCGTCGATCGGCGCGTGGGCCCGGGCTGCGTTCGAGGTCGTGGACACGTACGGACCGGGTCGCGCGTCGCTCGGCATCCCCACCTGGCACTACGGCCACGAGCCGCCCAACCCGTTCGCGAGCGCGATCGCGAAGTACTTCCGCAACGCCACCCGCGAGGCGATCCTGCTCGAGATCTGCAACGCCGGCATCGTCTTCCTGCCGGGGGCGGCCGGGACGGTGCAGGAGATCTTCCAGGACGCCTGCGAGAACTACTACGCGGACGCCTCCTCGGTGGCGCCCATGATCCTGGTGGGGCGCGAGCACTGGACCCGGACGCTGCCTGCCTGGCCACTGCTGGAGGCGCTGGCCGCCGAGCGGGAGATGCAGGACCACGTGCACCTGGTCGACTCCCTCGACGAGGTCCGGGCGCTGGTGGCCCCTGGCCTCTGAGCTGCCCGGGCTCGCCCTCAGGAACGGCTGCGGGCAGCGAGGACTCGCTGCCCCGGGTGGCTGCGGGGGCGGGCTCCCACGACGTCGCGGTAGTGGTCGACCTGGGCGCCGTTGACCGACTCCCAGGTACGGCCGGCAACACCGGCCCGAGCCGCGGCCGACAGGGCGTCCAGCGTGTCCGAGTCGTGCGCCAGCGACGTGACGGCGGCAGCGAGCCCTGGCCCGTCGCCCGGCTCGAAGAGCAGCCCGTCCACGCCGGGTGTCACGAGGTCCAGCGGGCCGCCCGAGCGGGGCGCGACCACCGGCACCCCTGATGCCAGCGCCTCCTGCACCGACTGGCAGAAGGTCTCGTGGCGCCCCGTGTGCACGAAGACGTCCAGGCAGGCGTACGCACGGCCCAGGTCGGGGCCGTGGAGAACCCCGGTGAACACCGCGCGGGGCAGCAGCGTCCGCAGCGCCCGTTCCTGCGGACCTCCACCGACCACAACGAGCCGCGTGCCCGGGAGGTCGTGGACGTGGGTGAGCAGCTCCAGCTCCTTCTCCGCGGCGAGGCGGCCGACGTACCCCACCAGCAGCTCGCCCTCGGGAGCCAACCGGGACCGCAGCCGCGGGCTGCGCCGGGCCGGGTGGAACAGCGTCGCGTCGACCCCGCGCGGCCAGTGGTGCACGCGCGGCACGCCGAGCGCCGACAGCTGCTGCATGCTGGCGGTGGACGGCGCGAGCGTGCGCTCGACGCGGGTGTGGACCCGCCGGGTGAGGTCGGCCATCGCCTGGGCTCCCCCGGGCACCGGGTAGCGCTGCGCGAACCCGACCAGATCAGTCTGGTAGACCGCGACCACGGGGACTCCGAGCTCCTCAGCGACGTCGGCGGCCCTGGCCCCCAGGATCGCCGGCGAGGCCAGGTGGACGACGTCGGGGCGGAACTCCCTCATCACCGCGCGCAGGCGGCGACGGCACTCCCACCCCACCCGGAACTCCGGGTAGCCGGGCAGCGAGGCACCCCGGGTACGGACCACGCGGGCGCCGACGACGACGTCCGGCCCCGTGGGCGCGAGCACCGCCGCCGTGTGCCCGTGGGCACGCAGGTGCTCCAGGACGCGCAGCACGGAGTTGGTGACCCCGTTGACCTGCGGGAGGAAGGACTCCGTCACCACCAGGACACGCAGCGGCGCGTCAGGCTGCGGGGTGTCCGCGCGGTGGACGGGCTTCCGTCGGCGCGGTACGGGGATCGGGGCGAGAGCTGGACCTGGTCGAGTCGCGGCCATGCCCCCAGCCTCGGCCGTCCCCGCGAACCGCGGCCGCCGCAGCGGCGGCGCCCGCGTGAACGCTGGGCGACACCTTGAGGGAGTCGCTCAGCCCTCGACCGCGGCCAGCTGGCCGCAGGCCCCGTCGATCTCCTGGCCGCGGGTGTCGCGCACCGTCGTGGGGATGCCCTTGGCCTCGAGGCGGCGTACGAACTCGCGCTCGTCCTTGGGGTCCGATGCGGTCCACTTCGAGCCCGGCGTCGGGTTGAGCGGGATCAGGTTGACGTGCACCCAGCCCCAGTCGCCGCGGGCGTTGAGGACGTCGGCGAGCAGGTCAGCGCGCCACGCCTGGTCGTTGATGCCCCGCATCATGGCGTACTCGATGGAGACCCGACGCTTGGTCTTGGCGGCGTACTCCCAGGCGGCGTCGACGGTCTCGTCGACGGAGAACCGGGTGTTGATCGGCACCAGCTCGTTGCGCAGCTCGTCGTCGGGCGCGTGCAGGCTCAGGGCCAGCGTCACGGGGATGCCCTCGTCGGCGAGCTGCTTGATCCGCGGCACCAGGCCGACGGTGGAGACGGTCACACCGCGGGCACTCATGCCGAGGCCGGCCGGGCTCGGGTCGGTGAGGCGACGGACGGCGCCCACCACGGCCTTGTAGTTGGCCAGCGGCTCCCCCATGCCCATGAAGACCACGTTGGAGACGCGGGTGGGGCCGCCGGGGACCTCGCCGCGGGCCAGCGAACGGGCGCCGGCGAGCACCTGCTCCACGATCTCGGCGGTCGACATGTTGCGCTGCAGACCGCCCTGGCCGGTGGCGCAGAACGGGCACGCCATGCCGCAGCCGGCCTGGCTGGACACGCACATCGTGGCCCGGTCGGGGTAGCGCATCAGCACCGACTCGACCAGGGCGCCGTCGAACAGCTTCCACAAGGTCTTGCGGGTGGTGCCCTTGTCGGCCTCCATCACCCGCAGCGGGGTCATGAGGTCGGGCAGGAGGGCGGCCACCAGGTCGTCGCGCTGGCCGGCCGGGAGGTCGGTCATCTCGGCGGGGTCGTCCACCAGCCGGCCGAAGTAGTGGGTGGAGAGCTGCTTGGCGCGGAAGCCCGGCAGACCCATCTCCTCGAGCAGCGCCTTGCGCCCCGCCTCGTCCAGGTCGGCCAGGTGCCGGGGCGGCTTCTTGCGCCCGCGGGGCTCCTTCATGACGAGCGGCAGGGGGTTCGGGTTGATCTCGACCTCAGACATCAGGACCTGATCCTCCCATCCCGCACCCCGTCGCGGCGATTCTCAGCCGTCGACCTGGACGAGCAGGTACAGCAGGAGCGAGGCCACCCCGACCACGACGAGCGCCGCCAGGACCACGCCGAGGAGCATGTACAGCCCGAACCGGCGGGTGCGCGGCACCGCGACGAGCAGCAGCGGGACGACCAGGCTCAGGACCACCCACCCGTAGCTCTGCTCCGCCGTCTCGGTGTCGGCCACCAGCCGGAGCACGACGAAGAAGAGCGTGGGGATCAGGGCGACGTACGCGACACCGGTGAAGAAGCCGCTCAGGGCGAAGAAGGTCGGGTGGTCGCGGTGCCACCAGTCCAGCTCCCGCTCGGTGCCGGTCAGGAGCTCGTCCTCACGAAGATCCTCTGAGGCGTCCATACCGCCATGCTACGGACGGGACGGCCGCCTGTCGGGCGCCGTCCCCGGCGCGCCGCAACTCAGAAGACGAGGTAGTACAGCAGGAGCCAGGTGGGGGCGATCGTGGCGAGCAGCGAGTCGAGCCGGTCCATGATGCCGCCGTGGCCCGGGATCACCTGCGACATGTCCTTGATGCCGAGGTCGCGCTTGATGACCGACTCGCACAGGTCGCCCAGCGTCGCCATCACGACGGTGATCAGACCGAGCAGGACACCCACCCACCACTCGGCGTCGTACAGCCAGGTGAGCAGGCCCCAGCCCGCCAGGACGCAGGCGATGGCCGACCCCGCGAAGCCCTCCCAGGACTTCTTGGGCGAGATCACCGGCGCCATCGGGTGCTTGCCGAACAGGACGCCGGCGGCGTACCCACCGGTGTCGGAGGCGACCGTGACCAGGATGAAGGCCACGATGCCCTTCACGCCGTCGTCCCACCGGTCGAAGTGGATCGTGCCGCCCTCGGACAGCATGAGGCCGACGAACGACGCAAGGAAGGGCACGTAGATGAGCGTGAACACCGACGCGGTGGCGGTGCGGACGTACCCCTCCACGCCGCGCCGCAGCAGCCACAGCATCGTGGCCAGCGCCGAGACCGCGGTCGCGGTCACCAGCGCGGGAGCGCCCCAGAAGTACGCGACGACGACCATGACCGAGCCGCCCACCATCAGCGGCTGCTCGGGCAGGTCGATGTCGTGGTTGAGCAGGGCCCGACGCAGCTCCCAGATGCCGATGCACACGGCGACGGCCACGACCAGGACGAAGGCGGTCTTCCAGAAGTAGAGCGTGCCGCCCACCAGGGAGAGCAGCACCACCGCCGAGGCGATCGCGGCGGGAAGGTTGCGCCCCGCCCGGCCGTGGTCCTTCTTGGGCGGCTGGGCGGCGGTCGTGGAGGGAGTCGTCATCGTGGGGTGCTCAGACCTCGAGCAGCTCGGCTTCCTTGTGCTTGAGGAGCTCGTCGATCTGGTCGGTGTGGGTCTTGGTGATCGCGTCGAGGCGCTTCTCGGCACCCGCCACGTCGTCCTTGCCGACCTCGCCGTCCTTCTCGAGCTTCTCCAGGGCCTGCTTGGAGTTGCGGCGCACGGCGCGCACGGCGATGCGGCCGTCCTCGGCCTTGCCCTTGGCGAGCTTGATGTACTCCTTGCGGCGCTCCTCGGTCAGCTCGGGGAACACGCAGCGCAGGACCCGGCCGTCGCTGGAGGGGTTGAGGCCGAGGTCGGAGTCGCGGATGGCGCGCTCGACGTTGTCCAGGGCGCCCTGGTCGAACGGGGCGATGAGGATCGTGCGGGCGTCCTGGCTGGTGAACGTCGCCAGCTGCTGCAGCGGCGTCGGAGCGCCGTAGTAGTCGACCATGATCTTGTTGAAGACCATCGGGTTGGCACGGCCGGCCCGGATCACCGCGAACTCCTCGCGGGTCGACTCGACCGACTTCGTCATCTTGGACTCGGCCTCGGTGAGGATTCCGTTGATCACTGCTGCTCCATCTACTGGTGAACTGCTGGGCCGGGTGACCCGGTGGTCAGAGGGTGTGAGGCGTTCGCCCGCTCAGGGCTGGCTGCTCACGAGCGTGCCAATCTTCTCACCTCGGACGATACGCAGGATCGCACCCTCGTCGTCCGCGCCGAAGACGATCAGGGGCAGGTCGTTCTCCATGCACAGGGCGAACGCCGTGGCGTCGGCGATGCGGATGCCCTGCGTGAGGGCCTCCTGGAAGCTGAGGGTGTCGTACTTCGTGGCCGTGGGGTCCTTCTTGGGGTCGGCGGTGTAGACGCCGTCCACGCCCTGCTTGGCCATGAGGACGACCTCGCAGCGCGTCTCCAGCGCGCGCTGGGCGGCCACGGTGTCGGTCGAGAAGAACGGCATGCCGGCGCCGGCGCCGAAGATCACGACGCGGCCCTTCTCCAGGTGCCGCATCGCGCGGCGCGGGATGTACGACTCGGCGACCTGACCCATGGTGATCGCCGTCTGCACGCGGGTGTCGATGCCTTCCTTCTCCAGGAAGTCCTGCAGCGCCAGACAGTTCATCACCGTGCCCAGCATGCCCATGTAGTCGGCGCGGGCGCGGTCCATGCCGCGCTGCTGCATCTCGGCGCCGCGGAAGAAGTTGCCGCCACCGACCACGATGCACACGCCGACGCCCTCACGGACGACTCCCGCGATCTCTCGGGCGATCTTCTGCACGACGTCGGGGTCGACACCGACGGTGCCTCCGCCGAACACCTCGCCGGAGAGCTTGATCAGGACGCGGGAGTATGCGGTCACGTGGGGCACCTTTCACGGAGGCGTGCAACTTGTCGAAACCTACCGGTGCGGCAGGTCGGGTGGCGAACCGGGCGGTACGTGCGGGGTGTGGCGTACCTCCCGGGGTATCCCGCGGGCGGGACGGGTCCCGGCCGGGGCCGGGCAGACGAAGGGGGCGGTACGACCGTGGTCGTACCGCCCCCTGTCAGCTGGTCCTGGGGACTCAGCCGCCGATCTCGAAGCGGGCGAACCGCTTGATCGTGGTGCCGGCCTCGTCGAGGACGGCCTTGACCGACTTCTTGGACTCGGTCACGGAGTCCTGCTCGAGCAGGACGATCTCGCGGTAGAAGCCGCCCAGACGACCCTCGACGATCTTGGCGATCGCGGCCTCCGGCTTGCCCTCCTCGCGGGTCTTCTTCTCCATGACGTCGCGCTCGGCGGCCACGACCTCGGCCGGGACCTCCTCGCGGGTGAGGTACTGCGCCTTCATGGCGGCCACCTGCATGGCGGCGGCACGGGCAGCGGCCTCGTCGCCCTCGTACTCGACGAGGACGCCGACGGCGGCGGGCAGGTCAGCGGCACGCTTGTGCATGTAGGTGACCGTGTTGCCGTCGAAGTGGACGACCTGGCCCAGCTCGATCTTCTCGCCGATCGTGATCGCCAGGTCCTGGACGACCTCGCCGACGGTCTTGCCGTCGAGCTCGACCGCCTTGAGCGCCTCGGCGTCAGCAGCCTTGGCCGCGTCGGCGGCCTCGGCGATCTGCTGGGCCTTGGCGATGAAGTCGGCGTTCTTGGCGACGAAGTCGGTCTCGCTCTTGAGCTCGACCAGCGCACCGCCAGCGGTGGCCACGAGGCCGGCGGAGGCCTCGCGCTCGGCGCCGCGGGCGGCAGCCTTGGCAGCACCCTTGACGCGCAGCAGCTCGACAGCCTTGTCGAGGTCACCGTCGGTCTCGGTGAGCGCCTTCTTGCAGTCCATCATCCCGGCCTGGGTCAGCTCACGGAGCTTCTTGACGTCGGCAGCGGTGAAGTTCGCCATGGTCCTTCTTCCTGGTCTCGAGTGGGTGTGGTGACGCTGGCTCAGGCCTGGGCGTCGTCGGCAGCGGCCTCGGCGGCCGGAGCCTCCTCAGCGACCGGAGCCTCCTCGGCGGGGGTCTCCTCGGCGGCGGGAGCCTCCTCGGCGGGGGTCTCCTCGGCGGCGGCCTCGGCCGGAGCCTCGGCGGCCTTCTCGCCCTCACCCTCGAGGAGCTCGCGCTCCCACTCGGCCAGCGGCTCGGCGGCGGTGGCCTCGGCCTTGCCACCGGAGCGGGCGATGAGGCCCTCGGCGACGGCGTCGGCGACCACGCGGGTCAGCAGGCCAACGGCGCGGATGGCGTCGTCGTTGCCCGGGATCGGGAAGTCGACGTGGTCCGGGTCGCAGTTGGAGTCCAGGATGCCGATGATCGGGATCCGCAGCTTGCGGGCCTCCTCGACGGCCAGGTGCTCCTTGTTGGTGTCGACGATCCAGACGGCGGAGGGGACCTTGGACATCTCGCGGATGCCGCCCAGGGTCTTGTCCAGCTTGTCGCGCTCGCGCTTGAGCTGGAGCAGCTCCTTCTTGGTGCGACCGGAGCCGGCCACGTTGTCGAAGTCGAGCTCGTCGAGCTCCTTCAGACGCTGGATGCGCTGGTGCACGGTCTGGAAGTTGGTGAGCATGCCGCCGAGCCAACGCTGGTTGACGTAGGGCATGCCGACGCGCGTCGCCTGCTCGGCGATGGCCTCCTGGGCCTGCTTCTTGGTTCCGACGAACATGATGACGCCGCCCTTGGCGACGGTCTCCTTGACGAAGGCGAAGGAGCGGTCGATGTAGGCCAGCGACTGCTGCAGGTCGATGATGTAGATGCCGTTGCGCTCGGTGAGGATGAAGCGCTTCATCTTGGGGTTCCAGCGTCGGGTCTGGTGTCCGAAGTGGACGCCGCTCTCGAGCATCTGGCGCATGGTCACGACTGCCATGAGGTTCTCCTGTTGTGATGGAGGTGCCCGCCGCCTGGAGCGCCCTTCAGGCAGGACGCCGCGGTGGAGACATCTCCGGTTGGTTTTCAGTTGCTGCCACCAGCGGGTGCCGGAGGCCCTGACGCCCACACGCCGACCCGATCCGTCCAGGACGGAACCGAGGGCCGACGCCCGCGCGAGCCCGGGACCAAGGAGCATCCCGGCACGGATGCGGACGTGCGAAGTCAGCCCACACAGGACTGCTCCGAGCATCGTATGCCAGGGGCCGGACACGGGGCCAATCCGCGTCCCTCCAGGTCTCACGCACAGGCGGCCCGGCCGGGTGTGGCCCTCAGGCACCCTGTGGACAGGACCGCAGCGCCCCGCCGGACCGCCAGCATCGCACCCATGCTCCTGACCCACCTCTGCGCCCCGACCGTCGCCGCCGTGCTCTGCCTGGCACTGGCTCCCCCGGGCTCGCCGGTCCCCACCGACGACCGCCTGTGGCCGCTCGACCCCCGCCCGCAGGTCGTGGCGGGCTTCGACCCGCCCGAGGCCACGTACGGCTCGGGGCACCGTGGGGTCGACCTGGCAGGCAGGCCGGGCCAGCCGGTGCTGGCAGCGGCTGCGGGGACCGTCTCCTTCGTGGGGTCGATCGGCGGCAAGCCGGTCGTCGTGGTCGACCACGGCGCCGAACGGACGACGTACGAGCCGGTGGTGGCCGAGGTCGGGCGCGGTGAGCCGGTCGTTGCCGGGTCGGTGGTGGGCAGGCTGCAGACGGTGGCCAGCCACTGCTTCCCGGCAGCGTGCCTGCACTTCGGTGTCCGTCAGGGTGCGGGCTACCTCGACCCGCTGGCGTGGCTGGGCAGCCAGCGCGTCCGGCTCCTCCCCCTGTGGGGCGGGGCATCCTCGGAACTGAGCGGACTGACCGGCTCGGGGTCGTCGGCCCGCCGTCAGCTGGACGGCTGGGCCGCGACCATCCACTCCCGCTGAGCGGGTTGGCGGGGCCGGACGGGTCAGGCTCTGGGGTGCGCCTGTCGGTAGGCCGCCCGCAGCCGGTCGGTCGTGACGTGGGTGTAGAGCTGGGTGGTGGCCAGGGACGAGTGCCCCAGCAGCTCCTGCACCGAGCGCAGGTCCGCCCCGCCCTCGAGCAGGTGCGTGGCGGCGGTGTGCCGGAGTCCGTGGGGACCGAGGTCCGGCGCGCCCGGAACCTCGGCGAGCGCGCGGTGCACCATGGTGCGTACGACTCGCTGGTCGACCCGGCGCCCCCTGGCGCCGAGGAACAGTGCCGGTCCCGAGCCCTCGACGGCCAGGGCCGGACGACCGAGTCTCACCCAACGGTCCAGGGCCCGGGCGGCCGGCTGTCCGTAGGGGACGGAGCGCTCCTTGCGTCCCTTGCCGAACACGCGGAGGACACGTCGGTCCGCATCGACGTCGTCGACGTCGATCCCGACGAGCTCACCGACGCGGATGCCGGTCGCGTACAGCACCTCCAGCATCGCGACGTCGCGCAGAGCGACCGGGCTCTCGTCGTCGGCGCGCTCGGCCACGGCCGCGATCAGGTCCTCCGCCTCATCGGCCCGCAGCACGGGCGGCAGGGTCTTGTGCTGCTTGGGCGAGGCGAGGGACGACCCGACGTCGGTGGCGGTGCGCCCCGTCCGCGCCAACCAGGCGGTGAAGACGCGGGCCGCGGTGGCCCGGCGGGCGATCGTCGTGCGCGAGCGCCCGGTGCTCTGCTGCTTGGCCAACCAGCTGCGCAGGGCGCGCAGGTCGAGGGCGTCGACCTTCGCGTGCCCGAGGCGGTGCAGGTGCTCGAGCAGCCCGCTCACGTCGCCGAGGTACGCCCGCACCGTGTGCGGGGCGAGGTTGCGCTCGGCCACCAGGTGGCGCTCGTAGTCGGCGAGGGTCCGGGACAGCGCCTCGGGCAGGTAGTCCTGCTCGCTGCCGTCATCGTCCATGACAGGCGATCGTAGGCGTTGGGTGACGCGATCACGCCTCCACGCGCCGCCAGTGCCCCACCGGCCCCTCGACCACGAGTCCCTGGCCAGCGAGCCGCTCGAGCCCCAACGCTGCGTGGCGCAGCTGCATGGCCGCCTGCTCCGCCACCTGGGCCAGGGGTTGTGGTTCGTCCAGCGGAGCAGCCTCGAGGAGGTGCCGCGCTCGTACGTCGAGGCGGTCGGCGGGTCGCTCGGGCGCCCGTGGGTCTGCGGCCATGGCCTGCCCCGCCGGACCCACGAGCTCGAGGACGTGGTCGGACCTGCTCACCAGGACCGCACCCCGTCGCAGCAGCTCGTGGACCCCTTGCGAGGACGCGCTGGTCACCGGGCCGGGAACACCCATGACCTGGCGCGAGAGCTGCTCGGCCCAGTTCGCCGTGTTGAGGGCGCCACTGCGGATCGCAGCCTCCACGACCACCGTCCCACCGCTCAGCGCGGCGATGATGCGGTTGCGCGCAAGGAAGCGGACCCGGGTGGGTCCCATCCCGTGCGGCACCTCGGAGACCAGCGTGCCCCGCTCGGCGATCCGGGCCAGAAGATCCGCGTTGCCCGCCGGGTAGGGGCGGTCGAGGCCGCCGGCCAGGACCCCGACGGTGTGACCGTCCACGGCCAGCGCACCCAGGTGTGCGGCCTTGTCGATGCCGAAGGCTGCCCCCGAGACCACGGCGCGGCCGGCGAGCGCGAGGTCCGCGGCGAGCCGGCTGGCCTGGTCGAGCCCGTACGACGTCGCGGAGCGCGACCCCACCACCGCCACGGCGGCACCGGCTGCCGACAGCTCCCGCTCCCCCCGCACCCACAGACCGACGGGGACCCCGCCCAGCCCCTGCACCTGCATGGCGTTCGCCAGGTCGTCCAACGCGGTGGGCCACTCGGCATCTCCGGGGACGACGAACCGGATCCCCAGTTCCGCGGCCTGCTCGAGGTCCTGCTCCGGCGCCAGCGTCAGGTTGCGGGGCGCGATGTCCCCCTCCCCTCGCTTCGCGCACCGGCGAAGCTCGTCCAGGGCTCCCGCGGCGCCCAGCTGGCGCACGAGTGCGGCCGAGCGCGGGTCTCCGGGCTCCACCGCGCGGCTCAGCGCCACCCTCGCCAAGCGGTCCTCCACCCCGCTCATCCGGCCAGGTCCAGGATCTCGCCTGGCAGCGCCCCACCGGTGCGCAGCCGGAAGGCCACCTCCGTCTCGGCCAGGCCGGGACGGTCGGTCCCGACGAGGTCGGCCACGCTCCAGGCCACCCGTTGGACGCGCGTCACCCCGCGTCTGGTCAGCCGGCCGGACGACAACTGCTCGTCGAGGAGAGCCTGGCCGGGCCGCTCGAGCGGGAACTCGGCCGCCAGCACCGGCCCCGGGACGGCCGCGTTGAGCAACCAGCCCCGGCCGCGGTAACGCTCGGCCTGCACCTGACGGGCGCGGGTGACCCGGGAGCGCATGGTCGCCGAGTCGGTGGGGGTCGTCCAGCCACCCGGAAGCCCGCCGGGATGGTGCGCGGCGAGGTTGCGCCAGATGTCCACCCGGTCGGCCATCGGGCCGCTGAGCTTGGTCCGGTACCGGCGCCGTGCCGTCTCGGGGCACTCGCACGGGCTCGTCGCGGTGGCGTCGTAGTTGCCGCACGGACAGGGGTTTGCCGCGAGGACCACCATCGCCCGCGCAGGGAAGGTGGCCGTCTCCTCGCCCCGCGCGATCGTCACCTCCCCCGACTCCAGCGGCTGGCGCAGCGCGTCGACGACGTCGGCGCGCAGCAGCGGGAACTCGTCGAGGAAGAGCACTCCGTGGTGCGCCTGGCTCACCGCGCCGGGGCGCACGAGCCCGG
>NZ_JBJEHY010000246.1:0-4922 GCF_051876515.1 Nocardioides sp.
AGGCAGTCACCGGCGACCTGCCCGAGCAGGAGCAGGGGCTGCGGTGGCGCACCCGCGTGCAGTGGGCGTACACCGAGGACGGCCGTCGCGGCCTGCGCGCCCACCGCTCGCGGAAGGTCGTCCCCGTCGACGACTGCCTGATCGCGCACCCCGACGCCCGGGCGCCCGAGGCCGGAGCGGTCCTGACCCACGAGGTGACGGCGGGGGAGACCACGCACCCGTTCACCGTCGCCGGGGACGGCTTCTGGCAGGTGCACCCCGGTGCTGCGCCGACGCTCGTGTCCACGGTGCTCGAGGTCCTGCGTCCGCAGGCGGGTGAGCGCGTGCTCGACCTGTACGCCGGGGTGGGGCTCTTCGCCCGCTTCCTGGCCGACGCGGTGGGTGACGGCACCCGCGTGGTGGCCGTCGAGGCCGACCGCGCCGCCTGCGGCTTCGCCAAGACCAACCTGGGCTCGCACCAGGGCGCGGTCGTAGCCACCGGCGCCGTCGAGCAGGTGCTGCGCGAGCAGTTCGACGAGCCCTTCGACCTGGTCGTGCTCGACCCGCCCCGCGAGGGCGCCAAGCGTGCCGTGGTCGAGCAGGTCGTCGACCGCGCACCGCGCGCGGTGGCGTACGTCGCCTGCGACCCCGCCGCCCTGGCCCGCGACGTCGCGATCTTTGCCGAGCACGGGTACACGCTCAGCGAGCTGAAGGCGTTCGACCTGTTCCCGATGACTCACCACGTGGAGTGCGTGGCGCTGCTCGAGCGCCGCTGACCTCCGCCTGGCGCGCCGCTTCGCCCTCGGTGGCGGCGCGTCAGGCGGGAACCGTCGCGACCACCGTGCGACGGTGCCCCACGAGCAGCAGCACGAGCCCGAGCAGCGACCAGACGACGAGCACCAGCCACGGCTGCGTGGTGCTGGCGTCGGGGAAGTACGAGACCAGACGCAGCAGCGTCGACCCGGCGCCCGGCGGCAGCAGTTGGCCGATGCCGCCCCACGGCGACGGCAGGAACTCCTTGGGCAGCGCGACGCCCGACAGCGGGTTGCCCAGCAGCAGGAACGTCAGGGCGCCGATCGCGATGCCGGCCCGCCCGATGACGGACGCCAGACCGCTGATCGTCGAGGAGATCGCCAGCAGGGTCATCGTGAACACGCCCCACACCGCAGCGAAGTTGCCGGGCAGGAAGCCGAACCACGTGCTGAGCACCAGGGTCATCGCCAGGCCGGCGAGCACCGTGTACGCGACCAGGCCGACGACACGCCGTGAGGTGCCGCGTACGACGAGGCTGGTGACGACGCCGCCGAGCATGCCGCCGATGACCAGCGGAAGTGCCGCCGCGGTCAGCCCCGTGCCGCGCGGGTCGTCCGCCGACAACGGGACCACGTCCGTCACGGTGACCGTGGGGGCGGCTGCCGGGGTGCCGTCCTCGGCCGGAGGGGTGCTCTGGGCGAGCAGCGCCTGCACGGGGGTGGCGAGGTTCCCCAGGAGCTGGGCCATCGACGCGTTCGCCGCGCTGCTCACCAGGATCTCGGGCTCAGCCCCCAGGACGATGGCGCCGTAGGCCTCACGCTCCTCGATCCGTACCACCGCCGCGTCGCGGTCCGCGACCTGGTCGACCTCGAACGCGCCCGGCTGCGCCTTGTCCAGCGCCGCCGCGACAGCCTGGACCTGCGCCGGAGCGCCTGCCACGGCGAGCGGGACGTCGCGTGGCTCGGCCGTCGTGCTGGGCCAGGAGAAGGCGAGCAGGACCAGGGTGACCAGCAGGGTCAGGCCGACGGCGAGGCCGCCCAGGTGCTGCCAGCTGGTGGGCCCGTCGGTTGCCGAGGTGCCGCTCGGGCTGGCGGGGGAGGTATCGGTGGGGGAGGACATGTCGCGCTCCTGTGTCGACGGTTGAAATGCAACACACCGTTGCTTTACTTTCGACGGGACGGCTCCCGCACCGGGAGCAAAAGCGACAGAGGGCACGAGTCTGTTGCGTCCATCGCGGGAGGGGCAGGTCGTGGCGCGACCCAGCAAGGAGTCCGGCCTCGCGCCGGCCGCCGAGCGGATCAAGGCCGCGTTCTGGGAGTTGTTCCCGGCGGTTCCGCTGGCGGAGCTCAGCGTCCAGCGCATCACCTCGCGCGCCGGCCTGAACCGGTCCACGTTCTACCGCTGCTTCACCTCGCTCGGCGAGCTCATCGAGGAGATCGAGGACGAGGTGATCCCGGTGCACGTGCCGGGTGTCGTGGTCGCGGCCCTGGACGCGGGTGACCTGATGGCGCCCCTGCGCGACTCGATGGACGCCTACGGCGAGAACTTCGACCGCCTATGCCTCCTGCTCTCGCAGCGGGGCGACCCGGGCTTCATGCGACGCGTCAAGGACGCGATGATCGAGGCGTGGGTGCACGCGCTGGGCGGTGAGGTCGCCGACCTGGACGACGCGACCCGTACGGTCATGGAGTTCCTGGTCTCCGGGGCGACGGGGACGTTCGCGTACCGGGGGGAGCGTGGGCTGGACGTGGACACGCTCGACGTCATCAAGGCCTGGGCACCGCTGATCGCGGCGCCCGTCGTCACGCGGCTGCGCGAGCGGATCGGGGAGGAGCGCCGGGGCGGGTGACGTGGGCGCGCCGCGCCGGGCGACACGTTTGGTTGGGTAGGTAGATGTCGTGTATCTTGACGTCGAGAGACATTCGGTAGGTCGCCCTCCCTCCAGGTAAGGCAAACCTTGCTTCGCGCGCGCAACCCGGGCGCGGCAAGATGGAGGGGAGTGTGACAACCCCAATCCCGGTAGGAGACGTGACTGATGGCCAGTCAGGACAGCTTCGGTGCCAAGAGCACCCTGGACGTGGACGGGAAGTCCTACGAGATCTTCCGCCTCGACGCGGTGACGGGTGACGACGTCGACGTCGAGACCCTTCCCTTCTCCCTCAAGGTGCTGCTGGAGAACCTCCTGCGCACCGAGGACGGCGCGAACATCACCGCCGACGACATCCGCGCGCTCGCCGGCTGGGACGCCGACGCCGAGCCCGACAAGGAGATCCAGTTCACGCCCGCCCGCGTGATCATGCAGGACTTCACCGGCGTGCCCTGCGTCGTCGACCTCGCCACGATGCGCGAGGCGATGGCCGACCTGGGTGGCGACGCCTCCAAGATCAACCCGCTCGCCCCGGCCGAGATGGTCATCGACCACTCCGTCATGGCTGACGTGTTCGGCACCCCCGAGGCGTTCGAGAAGAACGTCGAGATCGAGTACGAGCGCAACCGCGAGCGTTACCAGTTCCTGCGCTGGGGCCAGGGCGCCTTCGACGACTTCAAGGTCGTCCCCCCGGGCACCGGCATCGTGCACCAGGTCAACATCGAGCACCTCGCCCGCACGGTCTTCACGCGTGAGGTCGACGGCGAGCTGCTGGCGTACCCCGACACCTGCGTCGGCACCGACTCGCACACCACCATGGTCAACGGCATCGGCGTCGTCGGCTGGGGCGTGGGCGGCATCGAGGCCGAGGCCGCGATGCTCGGCCAGCCGGTCTCCATGCTGATCCCGCGCGTCGTGGGCTTCAAGCTCAACGGCGAGCTCCCCGAGGGCTCCACCGCCACCGACCTCGTGCTCACCATCACCGAGATGGTCCGCAAGCACGGCGTCGTCGGCAAGTTCGTCGAGTTCTACGGCCCCGGTGTGGCCGCGCTGCCGCTGGCCAACCGCGCCACCATCGGCAACATGAGCCCCGAGTTCGGCTCCACCATCGCCGTCTTCCCGATCGACGGCGAGACCACCAACTACCTGCGCCTGACCGGCCGCAGCGAGGAGCAGATCGCGCTCGTTGAGGCGTACGCCAAGGAGCAGGGCCTGTGGCTCGACCCGGCCGCCGAGCCGCGCTACTCCGAGAAGCTCGAGCTCGACCTCGCCACGGTCGTCCCCTCGATCGCCGGCCCGAAGCGTCCCCAGGACCGCATCGAGGTCACCTCGGCCGCGACCAACTTCGCCTCCGACGTGCAGGGCTACACCTCCAACGTCGACGCCAAGATCCCGGTCACCCTGGCTGACGGCACCTCCTTCGACCTGGAGAACGGCGCCGTCACCATCGCGTCGATCACCTCCTGCACCAACACCTCCAACCCGAGCGTGATGATCGGTGCGGCGCTGCTGGCCAAGAAGGCCGTCGAGAAGGGCCTGACCCGCAAGCCGTGGGTCAAGACCACCCTGGCTCCCGGCTCGCAGGTCGTCTCCGACTACTACGAGAAGGCCGGCCTCACGCCGTACCTCGACAAGCTGGGCTTCAACCTGGTCGGCTACGGCTGCGTCACCTGCATCGGCAACTCGGGCCCGCTGATCCCCGAGGTCTCCGCCGCGGTCAACGAGAACGACCTGGCCGTCGTCTCCGTGCTCTCCGGCAACCGCAACTTCGAGGGCCGCATCAGCCCCGACATCAAGATGAACTACCTGGCGTCCCCGCCGCTGGTCGTCGCGTACGCCATCGCCGGCAACATGAACGTCGACCTGTTCAACGACGCTCTCGGCCAGGACGAGAACGGCAACGACGTCTTCCTCAAGGACATCTGGCCCTCCCCGGCCGAGGTCGAGGCGACCATCGCCGGTGCCATCAACAAGGAGATGTTCGGCGAGTCCTACAAGGACGTCTTCGCCGGTGACGAGCGCTGGCGCTCGCTGCCCACCCCCGAGGGCAACATCTTCACCTGGGACGAGGACTCCACCTACGTCCGCAAGGCGCCGTACTTCGACGGCATGCCGGAGAACCCGGCGCCCGTCACCGACATCGACGGCGCGCGCGTCCTGCTCAAGCTGGGTGACTCGGTGACCACCGACCACATCAGCCCGGCCGGTGCCATCAAGAAGGACTCGCCCGCGGGCCAGTACCTCACGGCCAACGGTGTCGAGCAGCGTGACTTCAACTCCTACGGCTCGCGCCGTGGCAACCACGAGGTCATGATCCGCGGCA
>NZ_JBJEHY010000247.1:0-4912 GCF_051876515.1 Nocardioides sp.
CGAGACCGTGCTCGGCGGTACCGCCCGTCAGCTCCTGGTGCCCGAGGACCGCTTCGAGGAGTTCTCCCGGGCCGTCGACCTGCTCCACTTCGACCGGCGCCTGACCTTCCACGCCGCACCCACCGGCCTCACCTACGAGGGCGTGCCGGCCGAGGACCGCATCGCGGGCAAGCTCGTGCACGACGAGTCCTCGCCGTTCACCGGGTGGGTGCGCCGCCACGTTGCCGACCCGAGCCGCAACGCCCTGTGCGTGGACGAAGCCTCCGAGCTGGCCGGCGAGGGGCTGCGGGTCAGCCTCTCGGGGCAGACCAGGTCCGGTCGTCGCGGCGCCCACGGGCGCTCGTCGGCGGAGTACGTCATCGGCTTCTCCAACGAGGACGCCCTGCTCGAGATCGACGCCGAACTCGCGCGGGTGAGCGAGGAGCTGGACCGCTGCGAGCAGGACCTCAAGGCCGCCGACGCCCGGCTCGCCGAGCTCGACTACCTCAAGTCCGCCTACGACGCCGTACGCACCTACCGCTGGGCCGACATCGACGTCGAGGGCGCCCGGGAGCGGGTCACCGACCTGGCCGAACGTCGCGACGCGATCCTCAACTCCGACGACACGCTGCGCGCCCTGGAGGAGCAGATCCTCACCCTGGGTGAGCACGTGGAGGAGGCCAACGCCGACCGCGTACGCCTCAAGGACCGCCGCGACTCCCTCGAGGGACGCTTCGCCGACCTCGTGACGGACGAGGACGACACCAACGACGAGATCGAGCAGATCCTCGAGCGGGGCGAGGTCGAGCTCACCGACGAGCAGGCCGGCGAACTCGACGCCGAGTTCGTCGAGGCTGTCGGACCGGGCGACGCCGGTTCGCTGGACGACTTCACCACCAACCTGGGACGCCTGCAGGCCCGCCTGCGCGAGACCTCGGAGAGCTCCGCGGAGGTCGTCGCGTACGTCGACGCCGAGCTGGCGCGCATCTTCGAGAGCTACAAGTCGCAGTGGCCCGACCCCAACCTGAGCACCGCGCCGGAGGCCCTCAAGGACTTCCTCGCGATCCTCGAGGAGATCAGCTCCACGGGTCTGGGGGCGCAGCGCAACGTGTGGAAGGAGCGGCTCGCGGAGTGGTCCGGGCAGGACCTCGTCCCGCTGGCCGGCGCGATGAGCGCGGCGGTCGAGGAGATCGAGGACAGGCTCGACCCGATCAACGAGATCCTGCGCCTCCTGCCGTTCGGCCCGACCGGTGACCGGCTCCGGATGCGCCTGCGCAACCTGGCCCCGACCCACGTCACCGACTTCCTGCGCCAGCTGCGCACCCTGTCGGCCGACACGACGCTGGCGATGGAGGAGGAGGCCCTTGAGCAGCGGTTCCAGCAGCTGCGGGTCTTCATCAACCAGATCCGGCGCCGCGACGACCCGCTGGCCCGGCCGGGCTCCGGCGACCGTGACCGTCTCCTCGACGTGCGGCGTCACGTCGAGGTGTACGCCGAGCGGCTGCGCCCCGACGGCACCCACGTGTCCAACTACCGCACGCTGGCCCAGAAGAGCGGCGGTGAGACCCAGGAGCTGGTCGCCTTCATCATCGGCGCCGCGCTGCGCTTCCGCCTCGGTGACGAGGAGCGGCAGCGGCCCCGGTTCGCGCCGGTCTTCCTCGACGAGGCGTTCATCAAGGCCGACGCCCAGTTCGCCGGCCGAGCGGTGCACGCCTGGAAGGGTCTCGGCTTCCAGATCGTCGTCGGCGCCCCCGAGGACAAGGTCAACGCCCTCGAGCCCCACATGGACAAGATGTTCGCGGTGCTCAAGAACCACGAGACCAACCTGTCCCGTGTCGTGGAGATGCAGGACGTCCAGGGCGACTGAGTCCCGCACCCCGTACCGACGCGGAAGGCCCGCCCCGGATCCCGGGGCGGGCCTTCGTGGTCCTGCTGGACCTGGGTCCCTCAGATCTGCGGGACGCCGGCCAGCGAGGCAGTGAGGTCCTCCTCCGACAGCGGGTCGTCGTCCAGGTGGCCGTTGAGGAACGAGTCGTACGCCCCCAGCTCGAGCAGACCGTGGCCGGAGAGGCCGATGACGATGACCTTCTCCTCGCCCGACTCCTTGGCCTCCAGCGCCTCACGCTTGGCCTGGGCCAGTGCGTGCGAGGACTCCGGCGCCGCCACGATGCCCTGGGTGCGCGCGAACTCCAGCGCGACCTCGAAGCACTCCGTCTGGGGCAGGGCGACGGCCTCGATCAGGCCCTCGTGCACCGCGTGCGAGACCAGCGGCGCCATGCCGTGGTAGCGCAGCCCGCCCGCGTGGATCGGGGAGGGGATGAAGTCGTGGCCGAGGGTGTACATCTTCATCAGCGGCGTCATGCCGCCGGTGTCGCCGAAGTCGTAGCGGTACTCGCCGCGGGTCAGCGTCGGGCACGAGCTCGGCTCCACCGCGAGGATCCGGGGGGACTGGTTGCCGTGCAGCTTCTCCCGCAGGAACGGGAACGTGAGCCCCGCGAGGTTGGAGCCACCGCCAGCACAGCCGATGACGACGTCGGCGCCGGTCTCGCCCGCCTTGGCGAGCTGCCGCACCGCCTCCTCGCCGATGATCGTCTGGTGCAGCAGCACGTGGTTGAGGACCGAGCCGAGGGCGTACTTGGTGTCCTCGGCCTGGGCGGCGACCTCGACGGCCTCGGTGATCGCGATACCGAGGGATCCCGGGTGGTCCTCGGGCAGGCTCTTGCCGAACTCGGTCAGGCGGCTGGGGGAGCGGTGCACCTTCCCGCCGAAGACCTCGATCAGGGTGCGACGCTGCGGCTTGCCGTCGAACGACGCGCCGACCTGCCACACCTCGCACTCCACGCCGAACAACGAGGCGGCGTACGACAGGGCCGTGCCCCACTGGCCCGCGCCGGTCTCGGTGGTGAGCTTGGTGATGCCGTGCTGCGAGTTGTAGTAGACCTGCGGGACCGAGGTGTTGGTCTTGTGGGAGCCGGCCGGGGAGACACCCTCGTACTTGTAGTAGATCCGCGCCGGGGTGCCGAGCTTCTTCTCCCACTGGCGGGCCCGGTACAGCGGGCTCGGGCGGTACTGGCGGTAGACCGCGCGGACCGGCTCGGGGATCTCCACGTAGCGCTCGGTGGTGACCTCCTGGGCGATCAGCTCCGGCGGGAACAGGGCCGAGAGGTCGTCGGGGCCGACGGGCTCGTGGGTCGCGGGGTGCAGCGGCGGGGGCGGGGGAGTCGGGAAGTCGGCCACGATGTTGTACCAGTGGGTGACCTGCTCGGACTCGTCGAGGGTGAACATCACCTGGTCGTCACTCATGGCTGCTGAGCGTAGTGCGGGCCGGCCCCGCGCAGGCGCGATCTCCCGCTCCGGGCCGCGTAGTCTCGCAGGATGGTCGTCGAACCGGACTGCGCCTTCTGCCAGGTCGTCTCGGGGCAGCAACCCGCGCACGTCGTGCTCGAGGACGAGACGTTCACCGGCTTCCTGGACCGGCGTCCGGTCTTCCGCGGACACGTGCTGCTGGTGCCACGCACCCACGTCGTGACGCTGCCCGACCTCCCCGCCGACCTGCGCGACCCCTTCCTGGCCCACGCCCAGCGGCTGGCCACGGCCATGCAGGTCGCCCTGGGCGCCCAAGGCTCCTTCGTGGCCCTCAACAACACGGTCAGCCAGTCCGTCCCTCACCTGCACCTGCACGTCGTCCCGCGCACCCGGGGCGACGGCCTGCGCGGGTTCTTCTGGCCACGCACCAGCTACGCCGAGGGCGAGGCCGAGGAGTACGCCGCCCGCCTGAGGGAGGCGCTGTCGGGTGGCGCGTAGCCACCAGTACGCTCGGGCGCGGACCACCACAGACAAAGAACGACAAGGAGTCATCATGGGTCGCTACGACGGACGTGTCGTCGCCATCACGGGCGCAGCCCGGGGCATCGGGTTCGGGACCGCACAGCGGTTCGCCGCGGAGGGCGCCTCGGTCGCCATCCTCGACCTCGACGAGTCCGCCGCTGCCGAGGCCGCGGGTCGCCTCGAGCTGACCGAGGGCGCCAAGGCGGCCGGCATCGGTGTCGACGTCGCCAACACCGAGGCGGCCGAGGCGGCCGTCGAGCGTGTGGTCGCCGAGCTCGGTGGCATCCACGTCCTGGTCAACAACGCCGGCGTCACCCGCGACAACCTGCTGTTCAAGATGACCGAGCTCGACTGGGACCTGGTCATGGGCGTGCACCTCAAGGGCGCGTTCAACATGACCAAGGCGGCGCAGAAGCACTTCGTCGAGCAGCGCTACGGCAAGATCCTCAACCTCTCCTCGATCAGTGCGCTCGGCAACCGCGGCCAGGCCAACTACTCGGCCGCCAAGATGGGCATCCAGGGCTTCACCCGCACCCTCGGCATGGAGCTGAGCCCGTTCGGGATCAACACCAATGCCATCGCCCCCGGCTTCATCGCCACCGAGATGACCGACGCGACCGCCGCGCGCCTCAAGATGGACGTCGAGGAGTTCCGCAAGCTCAACGCCGAGGCCAACCCGGTCAAGCGCGTCGGGTACCCGGAGGACATCGCCGCCGCGGCCGCGTTCCTGTGCAGCGACGAGGCGTCGTACATCACAGGCCAGACGCTGTACGTCGACGGCGGCGGCCGCCTCTGACCCGTGTGCAGGTCCGGAGGGCGCCCGGCGCGGTGTGACGAACGCCACGCCGTGCGGCCCTTCCGGTTCCTGCTCAGTGACCGTAGGCATTGGACATCTGCGCGACGTCCTGCCTACGGTTTTTGGCGTTCCGGACCCGTGGGGGCCCGGACGCCGCACCAACGCTGACGGGAACGCCGAGTTCTGCCCGCTCGTCAGCGCCTCCGAGACGAAGAAAGTCGGGCAGGAGTGGGGGACCCACAGGTTCCACCGCCGCACCTCGCGTGCGGCTCGGGGTGAAGTCGCCTCCCGGCGGCAGAGCACTTTCCA
>NZ_JBJEHY010000248.1:0-19795 GCF_051876515.1 Nocardioides sp.
ACTCGTGGATGGTGACGCCGGCGCGCTCCACGGCGGCCGCCAGGCCGACGACCAGCTTCGCCGGGTCGACGCGGGCGGCGTGCGGGTGCCACATCGCCCCCAGCGCTCCCTCAACCCGGACCCGGTCGGCGGTGGCGCGGGCGTCGAGCACCTCCCAGTCGGTGCCGGGCCACGCGGCCGCGGCGCGGACGTCGTCGTGCATCCGGTCCAGCTGCGCGCGGGAGCGGGCAACGTTGAGCTCCCCGCCGAGGCGGACGTCGGCGTCGATCCCCTCGGAACGGGCGATCTGGACGACCTGGTGGACCGACGCGGTCAGGGCGCGCTGCTGGGCGGCGGCCGCCTCGCGGCCGTGCCGGGCCACGTACTGGCCGGGGCCGCCGGTGACGGTGTTGGTGAGCCAGCCGCCGTTGCGTCCCGAGGCGCCGTACCCGGCGAAGCGCTCCTCGAGCACGAGGATCCGCAGTGTCGGCGCGAGCCGCGCCAGGTGGTACGCCGTCCACAGGCCCGTGTAGCCGGCGCCCACGATGGCGACGTCGGCCTCGGTGTCACCTGGCAGCGCCGGGCGCGCCTGGGGCCCGGCGCCTCCGGTGAGCTGGTGCCACCAGTGCGAGACCTCGCCGTTGACCGCTGCTGGCATGGCTTCCTCCGGACCGGACGGGTGGGTCGAACGAGCCCATTGTCGCCCGTGGGGACCGCTCGCGGCGGCCAGGTTTCACGCACAGGGCGCCACAGAGGCCCGCGCCCATCCACAGGACTCGCCGGCCCGCTGCGGGCCGTCGTCGCGCGGTTAGAGTCGCTGCATCGCGGCAGGGCCATCGGGGGGCTGCCGCACTCGGTCCACGAAACGGGGTTCCTCCATGCACTCAGCACGTCTTCTCACCACCTTGGCCGGCTCGTCCCTGGCGACGGTCCTGGTCGCCAGTGGTCTCGGCCTGACGGCAGCCCCTGCCTCGGCGGCGGACGCGTTCGTCTCGATCAGCACCTCACCGCTGGTGCGCTACTCCGAGGACTGCGTGAAGCACCCCGTGCGGTTCTCGGCGCTGGGCAACGGCCCCGACGTCGGCAACTGGACGATCACGCTGCGCCTGTGGAAGGGCAACGCCTCGACGCCGACCGCGCAGACGGTGTTCGAGCACCAGGGCGGCACCACCGCCACCGACGGCACGATCAACCTCACCGTGTGCGGCGACAAGGCCACCCCGGGCGCGTACTCGCTGGAGTACCAGTTCGCCCACGGGCCGGGCCAGACCCGTCTGATCGCGAACTCCACCGCCTTCACCGTCCGCGCGCCCAAGACCCGCACCGGGCTGGCCACGACCTCGCTGGGCGGCGGCAAGCACCGCGCCAAGATCAAGGTCACCCGCGAGACGCCGTCGGGCTACAAGGCGACCCAGGGCGCTCGGGTCCGCCTGCAGCACAAGACCGCCTCGGGCTGGGCCCTGGTCAAGGGCACCCGCACCCGCACCAAGGCCGACGGCACCGTCCTGGTCACCTTCACCTCACCCAAGCCGCGCAAGGCGGTCACGGTGCGTGCCGTGACGGCAGCGGCCCCCTTCCGCGCCGGATCCACGTCGCCGACACGTACCATCGGCGGATGACCTCACCAGACACCTGTCTGGCCCACACGTTCTGAGCAGGAGCAGCACCATGAGCGAGACGCCTGCGGGCAGCGCCGAGATCGTCGGCGGGTTCCAGTTCGTCGACGTCCCCACCAGCCAGGTCGACCAGTGGGAGGCGGACTCGGTCCCCGTCGCCGACGCGGCGCGACGTCTCAACGAGGCGCTGATCCGGAGCCGGGCCGAGGGCGAGGAGCTGCGCTCCATCGCCAAGGAGCTGGAGGGACTGGTGGAGCGCCTCGAGGCGACGGCGCACGCCGGACCCGCCGGGGTCCGGTACAACGCCGAGGGGCGCTCGTGGGAGTGGGGCAACGCCGCGGTGGGCCTGCGCAACGTGGTCGCCCCGCCGATGACCACCGAGTTCACCTCGACGGAGTCGGTGCGCGGCGAGGCCGTGCTCGGCGCCGCGTACGAGGGCCCTCCGGGGATGGTGCACGGCGGCGTCTCCGCCCTGCTGCTCGACCAGGTGATGGGCAAGACGGCGAGTCGTCACCACACCCAGTTCACCTTCACCGGCACCCTCACCATGAAGTACCTGCAGCCGTTGCCGCTGGGTCCGGTCGAGGTGCTGGGACGCATCGACCGCCAAGAGGGCCGCAAGGTCTTCGTGGTGGCTTCCATCGGCACGCCGGGCAGCGTGGCCGTCTCGGCCGAGGGCATCTTCATCAAGCCCGCGTGGGCCGAGGCGGACGCTGCGGCCGCCGCCGTCAACGCCGACTGACGCCGGTCCCGCGCACCACCCAGTACTGCACGCCGTACGGGTCGTCGTCGTAGGTGACCTCGACCGTCGCCGGGTCGAGGACCAGGTGACGCTCGAGGTCGGCCAGCGCGGCGACGTCTGCCCACAGGTCGGCGGCGAGGCCCGCGTCGAGGTCGGCTGCCCCGCCCGTACGGATCCGTTCGGCGACCTCGGCGTCGAAGGCCTCGGCGCGTTCGTCGAAGTGGCCCGGCGCCTTGTCGGTGCGCTTCGCCGAACCGTTGGCGACCACGAGGAACGGGCCCGACCACTGCGCAGGCAGTTCGTCGACCGCTGCGTGGCCGGCAGCGGAGAGCAGGTGGGCGCCGACGCGAACTGCCTGCGGTGACGACGCCAGCACGACGGCGTCACCGAGGGCGGCGACCGCGTCGAGGGCGGCGGCGCGCAGCGGCGCGACCGGATCCTCCTGGCCGGCGTACTCCGGCAGCAGCGCCAGGCAGCCGGGCACCACGACGTACCGCACCTCCCCGGTCGGGCGGCCGCTCACTGCAGCCCCCGGATGGCTCGGGCCGGCAGGCGCCGGCCCGCGATCGTGTTGGCCATGTCGACCACCTGCCTCGTCTCACTCACCTCGTGCACCCGGTAGATGCGGGCACCCTTCTCCGCACAGATCGCGGTCGCGGCCAGCGTTCCCAGCAGCCGCTCGCCGACGCCGCGGTCGAGGCTCTCGCCGACGAAGTCCTTGTTGGACAGCGACACCAGCACCGGCCACCCCGTGGCCACCATCTCCTCCAGACGCCGCGTGACCTCGAGGGAGTGGAAGGTGTTCTTGCCGAAGTCGTGGGCCGGGTCGATGACGATCGACTCGCGGGCCACGCCTGCGGCCAGGGCGCGCTCGGCGTACGCGACGGTGTCGGTGATGGCGGAGGCGACCACGTCGTCGTACTCGATCCGGTACGGCCGGGTCCGCGGCGTGACGCCACCGGTGTGGGTGCAGATGATGGCGGCGTCGTGGGCGGCGGCCACGTCGACCAGCGCGGGGTCCGCACCGCCCCAGGCGTCGTTGAGGACGTCGGCGCCGGCCCGGCACACGGCGTCACCGACCTCCGCGCGCCAGGTGTCGACCGAGATGACCAGCTCCGGGTACGCCTCGCGCACCCGCTCGACGAAGCCGACGACCCGGCGCTTCTCCTCCGCGGCGTCGATCTCGACGCCCGGTGCCGCCTTGATGCCGCCGATGTCGACGATCTCGGCACCCTCGTCGACGACCTGCGCGACCCGGTCGAAGGCCTTGTCCTCCGCCCAGGTGGCGCCCTTGTCGTAGAACGAGTCGGGGGTGCGGTTGACGATCGCCATCATCAGCGTCGCGTCGTCCCCGAAGGTGTGGCGACCCAGTCGCAACGTCATCGGTTCTCCTTCGCAGGGGGTCGTTCGGTCAGGTGGACGGCGCGCTCGGCGGCCTCCAGGCCGGCACGGAACTGCCGCAGGGACACCGCGTCGGCGTACGGGCTGGCCGAGGGGCCGGGCCTGCCGAGGCGCGGCAGCGCGGCCCCGAGCACCTGCGTGGCCATGGCGCCGAGGTCGAAGATGTCCTGGTGGCTGTGGGCGCGGGTGCCGAGGTCGACCTGCGCGAGCCCGTCCACCCCGTGCGCGGCGTACGTGTCGAGGACGGCGGCGATCTCGACGCCGTACCCGGTGGGCACGTGCAGGGAGGCGAACCAGTCGCTGCGGATCGCCCACTCCCCGGCCAGGGGCTGGACGAGGTCGCACAGCTCGGGGCGGTGCAGGGCGAGGAGCGGGCGGGCCACCAGCTCGGTGACGCGGCCCCCGTCGAGCGGGCCCTCGGTGCCGGGGCGCTCGTAGAAGCCCTTGACGAGCTGCACGGCCGGACCGGTCAGCAGCGGGCCGAGGAGGCCGGGCACGAAGTGGGTGTCCCAGTCGAGCAGGTCGGCGTCCATGAAGACGACGAGGTCGCCGGTGGTGACGAACTGCGACTTCCACATCGCCTCACCCTTGCCGCGGTACGCGCCGAGGTCGGGGCGGATCTCGGCGGCCCGGTGCACGGTCGCACCGGCGGCGTCGGCCACCTCGTACGTGCCGTCGGTGGAGTCGGAGTCGATGACCACGATCTCGTCGAGCAGGGCGACGGTCTCCACGAGCGCCTCGCGGACCCGCGACACGATCCCGCCGAGCGTGGCCGCCTCGTTGCGGGCCGGCACCACGAGGCTGACCCGCTGCGTCCCCTTGGCCGCCAGCAGGGCGTCGAGGGTCCAGTCGGCCCAGTGGTGGGTGTGGTGCTCCAGCCAGGTCACGCGGACGAGCCTAGGCGGCGGGCCTCAGGACCGCGCACGCAGCGCGACCGGCTCGCCGAGGAACTCGCTGAACAGCGCCCGCGTCGGTTCGTCCATCGTCCACACGCGCCCGGCCACGTTGTCGCGCAGGACCAGCGAGGCGACGCTGACCAGGGCGGGCTCGCGGTCGGGGGCGGTCCGCATCTCGGTGGACAGGTCGAAGGAGGAGTTGCCGATCCGCGACACCCACATGCGGCACACGTACGGCTCGTAGGCGTCGAACATCATCTCGGTGCGGAAGTCGACGGTGAGGCCCGCGACGAGCTCGGAGACGCCGTCGGGCAGGGTGGCGAGCAGGCCCGTGCGCGGTCCGGCAGCGGTCTCGAGGTGGGCGAACCGCAGGAACTCCAGGCGCGCCTCGTCGGTGAGGCGTACGGCCTCGACGTTGTCGATGTGGGCGGCGAGGTTGAGGTCGCGGTAACGCAGCTTGATCGCGACCTCGTGGACCTGGTGGGACGTCATGGGCCCGATTCTCCCCCGCACCCCTGCCGTCCGGGTGCCCCGGGGCGTCAGGCGCCCGCCGTCAGGCGCCAGCGGCGGCGCGGCCGGCGCGGCGGCCGAAGAAGGAGCCGTCGCCGAGCGAGGTCCCGGACACGTAGCCGTACCCGTGCATGCCGGAGGCGGCGCGACCGGCGGCGTACAGGCCGGGGACGAAGCCGCCGGTGCTGCGGCGCACCCGGCCGTCGACGTCGGTGTGCAGGCCGCCGAGCGTGAAGCCGGAGAAGCCGGTGGTGCTGGAGCCGGCGGCACGGGCCATGTCGGCGGGGTCGAAGGCCGCGAACGGGGCCTTGAGCTCGTGCACCCAGGTGGCGTTCTTGTGGAACAGCGGGTCCTCGCCGCGGGCGGCGCCCTCGTTGTAGAGGGCGATGGTGTGGGCGAGCGATCCGGCGGGCAGGCCGAGGTCGGACTCGAGCTCCTCGACGGTCTCGGCGGCGTGCTTGGGCTGGGCACCCCAGGTCTCGCCGGTGGAGAGGGAGTCGAAGCCTTCCTCGTCCATGATCACCCAGACGGGGCCGGGCTGGTGGAGGGCGGCGTGGCTGGGGACGCCGGGGTAGGTGTCCTCGGTGACGAAGCGCTGGCCGAGGGCGTTGACGAGGATGCCGCGGCTGGCCATCGCGGTGGTGAAGGTCAGCGAGACCTCGATGGCGCTCATCCGGCGGGTGGCGGCGCCGGCGGCGATGCCCATCTCGATGCCCGAGCCGTCGTCGCCGCCGTCGGAGACCTTGCCGTGGCCGAGCAGGTCGGGGGCGTGGTCGGCGAGCATCCGCTCGTTGTCGACGAAGCCGCCGGTGGTGAGGACGACGCCCTTGGTGGCGCGGATGGTCGTCTCGCCGGCGAAGCCCTTGGCGCGCAGGCCGACGACGGCACCGGTCTCGTCGACGACGAGCGCGAGGGCGCGGGTGTCGAGGCGTACGTCGACGCCCTCGGCCTCGACCGTGGCGGTGACCTTCTCCATGAGGGCGCCGCCGGCGAAGCCGGGCGCGGGCGGGCGGTGGCCGCGGGGCGCGGGGGTGGCGATCTCGGTGTACGGCCACGCGTTCTCACCGAGCCACATGAGGCCGTCGTTGGTGAACGGCATCCAGCCGGTCGACTCCCACAGCGTCTCGTGGAAGTCGACGCCCATCGCGTCAAACCAGTCGAAGTGCTCCACGCTGCCCTGGCTGTAGAGCCGGATCTTCTCCTCGTCGGCGTGCGGACCGAGCGCCGCGACGAGGTACGCCTCCATGGCCTCGACGGAGTCCTCGATGCCCAGCGCCTTCTGCACACGGGTGCCACCGCCGAGGTACAGCTCACCACCGGACTGGGCCGAGGAGCCACCGGGACCGGAGAACCGCTCGAGCAGCGTCACGCTCGCGCCCGCACGGGCCGCCTCGATCGCCGCGGCGGCACCGGCCAGGCCGTACCCGACCACGACCACGTCGGTCGTGTGGTCGAACTGCTCGACCTCGGCCAGCGGGACGGGGGCGTACGACGACGTCTGCTCGGTCATGGCGCTCAGCCTGCCCGGTGGCGCGCCGAGGTGCCGTCTGCGACCCGCTGAACGGGAGCGCTGGAAGGCCCAGATGCCTCCGGGCCCCAGGTAGGGGGGCGCGGTGGAGGTTGGCCGGTCGGCGGCCCGTCAGGTGACGGTGACGGCGGAGCCGTGGCGCACGTAGACGAGCTGACCGTGCGGGCCGTGCCACAGGAACGCGTCGTCGACGCGCTCGTACGTCCAGGTGCCGGCGGTCTTGAGCCGGTGGTGCCGTCGGCACAGCGGGGCGAGGTTGTCGGGCGTCGTCGCGCCGGTCGGCGGTGGTGACGTTGGCGGTGAGGCCGTGGGCGATGGGGGCGGCGGCGCCCGCCAGGGATCGACGTGGTCGAGGTCGCAGGCTCGGGCGTCGCGCCCGCACCGCGGGAAGACGCATCCGGTGTCACGGAGCACGACCTGCTCGGCCATCCGCGGCGGCGGGTCGTGGCGCGGCACCCACGGGGCGTCCGCCAGGTCGAGCACGGGCACGACGGTGACCCGGCTGTGACCGACCCACTCCTTGAGTCGGGCCAGCGTGAGCGGGCCGAGCCGTTCGACGGTGCCGACGGCCTCCCCCACCGCCCCGGATCCGTCCCTGATGGAACCGTCGTCGGCTGTCGCGGACAGGAGGTCGACCAGCGAGGCGTGCACGTACAGGCGGACCCGGTCGCCGCGCGCCCGGAGTCCTCTGCGGACCCGCGAGGCGGTCATCGACGCTGCTTCGCCACGGGTGTCTTCGTCCCCGTCGCTCCCGCCTAGGTCGAGGACGTCCTGCGCACCTCGACGCGCCAGCGTGGACAGCGCCAGGACCCGTCGCTGGCCGGCGGTGTGGTCGCTCACGGGTGCGAGGGCTTCAGCCTCGGCGACGACGAGGGCGTGCAGGCCGGTGAGGTCGACCGTGTCGCCGACGGCGGTGAGGGTGGACGTGCCGGCCCAGTCGGCGGGGTGGGTAAGGGTGACGTCCCACGTCTCGCGTGCCGCCTCCTCCCGCTCGGCCTGCCCCTGCGGATCCACCCGGGCCACGGCGGTCTGCACGAGACGGTCGAGCTGCGCGGTCCCGACGGACGCGGCACAGCCGATGAGCTGGCGGTCCACCCAGTGCGCCGCCGCGTCGGACAGGTCACGGGTCGCTCGCGCGATGCGACGGGCGCGCCACACCGGCAGGCGCAGGGCGCGCACCTGGTCGAGGAGGCGCGGCAGCCGGTGGTGCAGGTCGAGCGTGTCCGCCAGCAGCGACTGCGCCGCGGCGGACGAGATGCCCAGCGCGACGCCGAGCGGCTCCGCCGTGAACGCCGCGACGCCCGGCGTCCCGCTCCCACCCGGCTGCTCGTCGGAGGTCAGCACGCTGGAGTCACCGCACGCCGGGTGGGCCAGCGCCCACGCGTGCACGAGGTCGAGCTCCTCGACCTCGGCCCCCGCGATGACCTGCCGGTGCTCCCGCAACGACGCGAGCAGGCCGCAGTCACCCAGGTCGGCCTGGGTGGCGTCGGGGGCGGGTGCGGTGGTGGGCATGACCCCACTCAACCGGGCCGCTCCGACAGTTCTGACGCCTGGACCAGACCGGTCAGCGCCCCCTCCGGAACACCCGCGCCCCGTACGCCCCGAGCACCGTGGCCGGGCCCGGCACGCTGTCCAGCACCAGCTCGTACGCCGGCCCGGGGTCGCGCACCTTCTGCACCCGGTCGGTCAGGTTGAGCACGACGACGACCTCCTCGGCGTCGAGGACGCGGCGGTGCACCCAGCGCCCCCGCCTGGTGTCGGTGAACTCCGTCGAGCCGTGCAGCAGGGCGGGCGAGGAGCGGCGCAGCGCGATCAGGTCGCGGTACCAGGACAGCACCGACCCCGGGTCGTCAGCCGCGGCGGCCATGTTCCACGCGGCGTGGTCGCCGTCGCCCGCGATCCACGGCTCGCCCGAGGTGAAGCCACCGTGCTCGGTGGCGTCCCACTGCACCGGCGTACGGGCGTGGTCCCGCGAGCCGGCCAGCACCTGCGCGAACGCCGCCGCGTGGTCACGGCCCTCGGCCCGCAGCTCGGCGTACTTGTTGAGGCTCTCCACGTCGCGCAGCTCGTCCATCGACGCGAACGCCTGGTTGACCATCCCCAGCTCCTGGCCCTGGTAGATGAACGGCGTGCCGCGCAGGGTCAGCTGGGTGGTGGCGATGAGCTTGCCCAGGACCGTGCGGTGCTCCGGGCGCGGATCGACCTTGCTGATCATCCGCGGGTTGTCGTGGTTCTCGCAGAAGACGGTCTGCTGGTACCGGTTGCCCCACTGGTCGGCGTACGCCGCGTAGTGGTCGCGCAGGTGGTCGAGGCGGTAGCGGTAGTCGTCCCACCGGTCCTTGCCGGGCGCCTCCAGCTGGTCGAACGTGAAGACCAGGTCGAGCTCGCCGCGGTAGTCGCCGGTGAGCAGCTTGCCCAGCTGCGACCCCACGCCCGGCCCCTCGCCGACCGTGACGGCCCCGTACGGCTCGAACGCCTCCGTGCGCAGCTCGCGCAGGTGCTCGTGGAGGCGGGGACCGGCGAAGTAGTGCTCCACGCCGGTGAACCCCATCAGCTCCCCGACGAGCGCGTCGCCGTCCGGGAGCCCCGGCGGCTTGGAGATGTAGTTGATGACGTCGAGGCGGAAGCCGTCCACGCCCTTGGCCAACCACCAGCGGACCATGTCCGCGATCTCCGCACGCATCGGCGCGTGGTCCCAGTCGAGGTCCATCTGCTTGGACGAGAACAGGTGCATCGCCCAGACGTCCTCCTCGTCGAAGTGCCGCCAGGCCGGGCCGGAGAAGAACGAGGTCCAGTTGTTCGGCGGCGTCGCCCCACCCGGCCGGAAGAAGTAGTAGTCGCGGTACGGCGAGGCCGGGTCCGCCAGCGCCTCGGTGAACCACACGTGCTCGTCGGAGGTGTGGTTGACCACCAGGTCCATGATCAACCGCATCCCGCGCGCGTGGACGGACTCCAGCAGCTCGTCGAAGTCGGCCATCGTCCCGAACTCCGCACCGATCGCGCGGTAGTCGCGGATGTCGTAGCCGTTGTCGTCGTTGGGCGAGTCGTAGATCGGGGAGAGCCACAGCGCGTCCACGCCCAGGTCGGCGAGGTGGTCGAGCCGGTCGATGATGCCGCGCAGGTCCCCCACGCCGTCGCCGTCGCTGTCGGAGAACGAGCGCGGGTAGATCTGGTAGAAGACCGCGTCCTTCCACCACGCCGGCGTGATCGGGGCGTCGTCGTCGAGGGGCCGGTCCGGGTGCGCCCCCAGCAGCCCCAGCAGGGTGTCGACGAACGTGTGCGTCACCTTCCCCCGCGTCAGCCGTACGAGCTGGCGCAGCGTCAGACGGCCCACGACCGGGTTGTCGACCCACCGACCCGACACCCCGACCTGGCGCAGCACCTTGTCGAGGATGTCGCGGCCCAGCGGGTGGTCGTACACCTCGCGCAAGGGGAGGTCGGCGCGGACCTGCGGGGCGGGGGCGGGGGCAGGGGCGGGGGCGGAGTCAGGCACGGGGCTCCTCGCTCTCGACCAGCGTCCGGTCCCGCTCCCCCAGCTCGGCCACGATCTCGGCGTACCGCTCCTCGTCGAGCGTGTAGAAGCGGCGGTGCACCACCCAGCTGGCCACGATCAGCAGCATCGGCACCAGCAGCATCGCGGTCTTGACCAGGTCGACGCCCTGCGCGGTCATGTCGGCGGCGTCCTCGGCGGCCTTCATGCCCGACGCGATGACGGTCCACCCGACGATGCCACTGGAGATCGCCGACCCCATCTTGGTGATGAACGGCTGGAGCGACAGGGTGACGCTGGCGTTGCGGCGTCCGAACTTCCACTGGCCGTACTCGACGGTGTCGGCGATGAAGACGAGCATCAGCAGCTGGATGAACGCCTGCCCGGCGAAGACGAGCAGACCCGCCACCACGATCGGGGCGAGCACGCCGTTGGGGGCGAACCAGAAGACCAGGTAGCCCGCCACCACCATCACCATCGAGACGGTGAACATCCGGCCGCGGGTCGCGAAGCGGCTCAGCCACGGGTAGATGGCGAGCGCGCTGAGCTGGGCGACGCCGAGGACGGCCGCGAAGACCGCGTACATCCCCTCGTCGCCGTAGACGTACTTGAAGTAGTAGATGCCGAAGCTGGTCGTGGCGCCGAACGCCACCGAGAACATCACCTGCGCCAGCGTGATCACCAGCAGCTGGTCGTTGCGCACGATGATCCCGAGCAGGTCGCGCCACGGCGTCTTCTCCTGGGTGGTGACGATGGTGTGGTCCTCCTTGACCAGCACCAGCATCACCAGCTGGAAGGCGACCGTGATGACGGCCAGCCCGATCGCGAGGTAGAAGTACGACGAGCTCACCGACCCGGTCACGTCCGCGATCCACGCGGTCAGCGGGACGATCGCGACCACCATCGAGAACGCACCCACGTTGGCGCAGATGCGGGCGAAGGCGCCGATCCGCTCGCGCTCCTTCTGGTCCTGGCTCAGCGCCGGCATCATCGACCAGAAGCCGATGTCGTTGGCGGTGAAGGTGATCTCCCACAGCAGGTACATCACCGCGAAGCCGGCGATGAACCAGCCGTCGGGGAGCCCCGTCGTACGGTCGGTGAACATCAGCACCATCGCCACCGACGAGGCCAGGCAGCCGGACAGGATCCACGGCTTGTAGCGGCCCCACCGGCTGCGGGTGTTGTCGATCAGCACCCCCATGAAGGGGTCGTTGACGGCGTCGAAGATCCGCACCAGGACCAGCACGACCGTGATCCCGCCGAGCACCGACGCGGAGACGTCGAGGATGTCGGAGAAGAAGAAGATCAGGTACATGCTGATCAACGTGTAGGACATGTCGCGCCCGATGGTGCCCAGGCCGAAGCCGAACCGGTTGCGGCGCACCTGAGAGGGTTCCACCCGCCTCACTCCTTCTTCCGCACGACGTAGAGCGTCGAGCCGTGGTCGCCGAGCATCCGCAGCCCGTCGTTGTACTCGGTGCCGATGAACTGGTGGGCCAGCCGGACGCCCTCGCCCAGCAGGGCGCCGGTGCCCTCGTACGACTCGGCGGCGTCGTCCATGGTCACGTGCTTGGCGGCGGTCCCGATGACGAGCCCGCGCGGGTCGAGCCGGACCGGTGAGACGTGGTTGATCAGCGCCCCGAACCGGTCGATCATCAGCCGCTGCGGCTTGGAGACCACCGTGTACGCCGTGTCGGCCTCGAGCCCGGCGACCGGCAGCAGGTCCGGCTCGGGAGCAGCACCCACGTGGCGCTGGAAGTTGCCGACCACGGTCGTCGAGGCGTCGCCGACCTGCCACACGAACCGGTCGCGCTGGCCCGGCGGGCGGTGCCGGCGGAACCGCCCGTGCTGCAGCGTCGCGCGGTGCTCCTTGTAGAAGGCGACCTGGTCACGCACCTCCTTGCGCTCGGCGGCGGTCAGCAGGTCCAGGTCGTACTCGTAGCCGAGCACGCCGAACGCGGCCACGTTGAAGCGCGTCGACAGCGGCGTCATCCGCAGCGTCTGCTCGTGCGGGGCGTCGGAGACGTGGTTGCTGATGACGCTCGGCGGATAGAGGTACGACAGCCCCTGCTGGATCTCGAGCCGCTCGACCGGGTCGGTGTCGTCGGAGGACCACACCATCGCGCTGTGGGTGAGCATCGCCAGGTCGAACCGGTTGCCGCCCGACGAGCAGGTCTCCAGCCACACGTGCGGGCGTGGCGCGAAGATCCGCTCCAGGACGCGGTGCAGGTTGACCGCGTACGTGTGCGCGACCATGCCGGGGTGCGCCACGTGCGGCGAGAACAGGTCCGACAGGTGCCGGTTCATGTCCCACTTCACGTACGTGAACGCGGCCGAGTCGAGCAGGGCGCCCACGGAGTCGACGAGGTAGTCGCACACGGCGGGGTTGCAGAGGTCGAGCACGTGCTGGTGGCGGCCCAGCCGGGGCGGCTTGCCGGGCACCCGCATCGCCCAGTCCGGGTGGGCGCGGTACAGGTCGGAGTCCTCGCTGACCATCTCGGGCTCAACCCAGATGCCCGCCTCGAGCCCGAGCCCGCGGACCTTGTCGACGAACGGGCCGAGGCCGCGCGGGAACTTCCTGCGGTCCACGGTGTAGTCGCCCAGGCCGGCGGTGTCGTCGTCGCGGCGGGTGAACCAGCCGTCGTCGACCACCAGCATCTCGATGCCCAGCTCGGCGGCCTGCCTGGCCTGCTTGAGCACGCGGCGCTCGGAGAGGTCGAACTTCATCGCCTCCCAGGTGTTGAGCACGACGGGGCGCTCGCGGCCCGCGTACCGCTCGGGCACGACGTGGTGCTCCACGAAGCGGTGCATCGCGGCGGAGAGTCCGTTGAGGCCGGCGTCGCTGAGGGCGATCACCGCCTCGGGCGTCTCAAGCTCCTCGCCGGGTGCCAGTGGCCACGCGAACGACTGCGGGTGGATGCCGGTGGTCAGGCGCACCAGGCCGTCGACGCCCCTCTCGACGGTGGTGAGGTGGTTGCCGGAGTGGACGAGGTTGACCCCGACCACCCGGCCGCGGTCCTCGTCGGCGCCGGCCTCCAGGAGCAGCACGCCCGGGTTGTGCCTGTTGCTGCTCGACCCGGTCGTCGACCCGACGGAGAAGGTGCCGGGGGTGACGTCGCGGACGTGGGCGTGGGTCTCGCGGATCCAGGTGCCGTCCAGCGTCATCACCTGCCAGCCACGGTCGGGCAGGTCGAGCTGGGCGCTGGCGACGGCCTCGACGGTGGCCGTGGCGGTGCCGGTGTTGCGTACGACGGCACGCCGCGTGATGACGTCGGCGTCAGCGAAGACGGTCCACAGCAGGCGGACCTCGATGCCCGCCCGGTCGTCGGCGAGCACCACCTCGAGCGAGCTGGCCTGCTCGGTGCTGCCGCGGGCGGTGGGCAGCGTGGCGGCCGGGAGCGCCCCCGGCACGACCCTGTGGGAGCGGTAGGTCAGGTCGAGGTCGTACCCGCTCGCGGCGGTCAGCACCTCCAGCGACGGGCGGCGGTAGTCGCCCTGCCCGACGCCGCTCCACTCCAGCGGCACCGTGTCGAGGCTGTACCGCAGGCCGTCGGGCACGTACGTGACCGCGGACGCGACGCGGGCCGTACGCCGCCAGCGCAGCGCCGTGGGGTCCTGGGGCGCCAGCCGACGCCCGAGGTGGACGTGCTCGAGGTGGCCGTGCTCGGTGCGGAGGAACCAGTACGACGTGGTGGCGGTGGACAGACGGAAGACCCCGTCGTCACTCACCTCGATCGACGGGCCCTCGGCAGCTGTGACCCGGCTCACGGCGGGAGGCTATCAGCGGGCGGCGCCCGGCGTCCGTGCCCGGCTAGATTGCCTGCGTGCTCTCCGACCAGGCCATGAACGGCATCCTCGCCGTCGCGCTGGGCGCGGTGGTCGCCGTCCTGCTGCTGATCCCCGTCGCCGCCGTGCAGTACCGCCGCGACGGCGCCTTCAGCATCGGCGACGTCCTCACCCTCCTCGGCGCCGCCGTCTACGGGCTGGCGCTGTGGACGTACACGCTCCTGCCGATGCCCGCCACCGGCGACTTCACCTGCAAGTCCGCGCAGCTGGAGCTCTTCGGGTCGTTCCGACCGATCTGGGAGCACGGGTTCGACGGACCCGCCGCACTGCTGCGCGACGCCGCGTTCCTGCAGGTCGGGCTCAACGTCGCCCTGTTCGTCCCGTTCGGCTTCTTCGTGCGCAAGATCCTGAGCCGGGGGTTCGTCGTGGCGACCCTGCTCGGGTTCGCCATGTCGCTGCTGATCGAGACGACCCAGCGCACGGGCGTGTGGGGCCTGTACGACTGCCCGTACCGGCTCTTCGACGTCGACGACCTCCTCACCAACACCGCGGGCGCGCTGATCGGCTCGCTGGTGTCGGTCGTCCTCGTGGCCCGCGCGCCCAAGGAGGTCAGGCTTCCCGAGCACGTCACGCGGGGCCGCCGCTGGGTCTCGATGGTGTGCGACGTCGTCTTCATGTTCCTGCTGAGCAGCCTCGTCCAGGTGGCGTACCGGGCCTGGCAGATCTACGTCGGCGGCGGGCTGGGCGCCATCGACACCGACCTGCAGGCGGCGCTCGGCTGGGGTACGGCCGCGGCCGCCCAGCTCGTCACCGTCCTGCTGCTCGGACGGACCGTGGGCGAGTGGACCGTCGACCTGCGTACCGTCGCCGCCCGGCGGGCCCTGGCGCTGCCGGGGCGGCTGGTGAAGTTCGCGACCGGCACCGGAGCGTTCGCGTTCCTCGCGTGGTGGCCGTTCGAGGCCTCCTCGCTGCTGCTGGGGGCCTTCGCCCTGGCGACGTTCGCGGCCACCTTCCCCGGCCGCAACCACCCGGGGCTGGCGAACACCCTCGGCGGCCTGCGGCTCGAGGTGGACCTGCCCTCCCCGAGGGGGTGAACGGGCCCGCACCAGTCGTGGGGGGGTACAGGTGCGGGCCCGTCAGGCGCTCCGCTGAGGGAGCGCGCGGATCAGCGGGGCGGGGGACCCGGCTGATCCTCGTTCGTGGAGGGGCCGCGGCCCCGGTCGCGGCCGGCGCCGTCGGGCTTGCCCGCACCGTCCTTGCCGCCGCCCTTGTTGCGGCCCTTGTTGCCCGGCTCGCCACGGTCCTGCTCGCGCCCGTGGCCGTGGCCCCGACCCCGGTCGTCACGACGGTCGCCGCGCTCGTCGCGGCCGCCCCTGCCGTGCCCGCGGCCCTTGTCGCCCTCGTCGTCGGTCCCGGGCTGACCCTGGCCGTGACGGCGTCCTCGTCCGTCCCGGCCAGGGCCGTCGCCCTCGGTGCGTCCGCTCCGCCCTGAGGCGGACGCCGAGTCGTGGGCGTGTGCGCTGTGGTTGCTGGCTTCCGCCTCGCCGCTGGAGGTGGGCTCCTCGGTGGGGCTCGGCGTACGACTGGGACGGGGCTCACCGAAGCGGACGTGGGTGCCCTGCTCGTCCCGCACGATGGAGACGGCGCCCTGGTCGGCCGCGACGGCGACGCCGCCGACGGCACCGACGGCGAGCAGTCCGACCACCACTCCCCTGGCCCCGACGCTGCGGAACCGGCGGGCCAGACCCGCGGGGGCGGGCGCGAGGTGGGGTACCGCGCGGAAGTGGGCGACGGCCTCGTCGGCGCCCGTCAGCTCAGCGGTCGTCCCGGGAGCGCGCGAGGCCCGCAGCACCGTGTCCAGGCCGGCCGACCCGCTGGGGGCACCACGGTCGAGCGCCCGCGCGGCGCGGGCGCGCCCGAGGCGCTGACGGTCCTTCACATCTCTTCAGCGCCGGGGCGCGCAAAAGTGTTACCGGGCCGGTCCAGCGCGGCCGCCAGCGACTTGAGACCACGGTGAGCCGCAGTCCGTACGGCCCCCGGTCGACGCCCCAGCACCGCGCCGGCCGACTTGGCGTCGAGCCCCATCACGGCGCGCAGCATCACGGCCTCGGCCTGCTCGGTCGGCAACGTCGAGATGAGTGCGACGGCGGCCTGGGTCGAGAGCGACTCATCGGTGCCGGAGGAGGCGTCGCCGGGTGCGGCGACGTCGGCCAGCAGGTCGGACACGTCGGCGGCCACCGACGGGCGGCGTCCGGCGGCGCGCAGGTGGTCCATCGACCGGTTCCGGGCAATCCGGGTGATCCAGCCACGAAAGCCGTCGAGGTCGCCGGAGAAGCGGGAGAGGTCCCGTACGGCGTGGACCCAGGTCTCGGAGACGATGTCCTCGCTGTCCCCGTGCCCGACCAGGACGGTGACGTAGCGCAGGAGGCGGGGTTGCAGGTCGGTGTAGACCGCGAGGAAACCTCCCTCGTCACCGGCCAGCATGGCGGCGAACTGCGCCTCCAGGGCCACCTCGTCCATGGCGCTGAGTTCTAGCACAGTCGGCTGTGGCAGGTCGGCAACGCGAGCTGCCCGGCCAGCGCGGGTGGGCGCGGGCCGGGCAGCTGGTGGGTCTGGTCAGGCGACCTTGACGGCCTTGGAGACCGCGCGGGCCCCGGTCCAGCCGGCCTTGCTGGCCGTGACCCGGACCGTGAGCTTCTTGCGGCGGTCCTTGGCGGTGACCTTGTACGTCGCCTTCGTCGCTCCCTTGATCACCTTGCCGTTGCGCAGCCACTGGAACTTCACCGTGACGGTGGTGTTCCAGGAGCCCTTGGTGGCGGTGACCTTCTTGCCGACCTTGGCGGTGCCCTTGATGACGGGCTTCTTGGTGTTCTTGACGACCTTGGGCGCCGGCGGGGCGCTGACGGCGAAGTCGGCCGAGACGATCGCGTTGCGCGAGATGTCGGTGGCCTGGCCGAGCTGCTGGCCGCTCCACAGGCGTACGCGGTAGCTCTTGCCGCCGAAGGCGACGGTGGACCCGTCCGCACCGGCGGTGGTGCCGTCGGGCAGCGTGACGTCGTGGGCGAAGGTGCCGGGCGCGGTGAACGCCGTCGCCGGCACGACCGCCCAGATGCGGCTGTTGGCGTGCGGGGCGTGGCCGGCCACGTGCTCGGTGGCGACGATGGAGGTGGTGCCGGCCTCCTCGAGGACGACGCCCACCGTGGAGGAGCCGGTGCCGGCGCGGTCGAGCCAGCCGGTCCCGGTGATCCGCAGCGTGCCGCCCGGGGCCCCGGCCGCCGTGGTGTCGACGTCGGTGGCGTACGTGGCTGCGGTGGCGAAGGAGGCGGCCACGGTGGTCACGGGCTCGTTGTCGAGCAGGTGGACCAGGTGGTTGCCGGCCTCGGTGACCTTGCCGTCCACGGCGTAGCGGGGCACCAGCAGCGGCTCCGCGGTGAAGGTGCCGTCCACGCCGACCTCGATCCGCTCGCGGGAGGCGCCGGGCACGTTCTCGGCCGCGTCGGCGCCGAGCTGGCCGTACGCGTCGCGGTCCATCTTGATCGCGAGCCGCTGGCCGGGGCAGAAACCGCTGCCGGACAGGTGCAGCTCGGTGCCGGGGGTGACGGGGGTGGTCTCGTCGACGGTGACGACGGCGGCGGAGACGTCCGTGCAGGGGTCGGCGTACGCGGGGCTGGCGGTCAGAGAGGTGAGGGGCGCGACGACGAGCGCGGCCAGGAGGGCGGCGGTGCCGGTACGGCGGGTGGCGGTGGTCTTCATGGGTTTCCTCGGGATGTGGCGCAACGGGCGGGAGGGCGGCCCCGGTCGGGGCCGCCCTCCTGCTCACCCGTGCGGGTGGGTCACTTCTTGATCTTCACGGCCTTCGAGGTCGCCGTGGCGCCCTTCCAGCCAGCCTTCGACGCGGTGACGCGGACCGAGATCTTCTTGGTGCGGTCCTTCTTGGTCGCCTTGTAGGTGGCCTTGGTGGCGCCCTTGATGGCCTTGCCGTTGCGCAGCCACTGGTAGTTCACCGTGACGGCGGTGTTCCAGGTGCCCTTGGTGGCGGTGAGCTTCTTGCCGACCTTGGCGGTGCCCTTGATGACGGGCTTCTTGGTGTTCTTGACGACCTGCTGGGCGGCGACGGTCACATCGACGGGGACCATGCGGCCGGTGTCGCCGACCTTGAGTGAGCCGGAGAGCAGGTTCAGCGTGTAGGTGCCGGGCTCGATGGAGCCGACCGGGAGCTGGACCTTGGCGGTGAAGGTGCCGTCGGCGGCAGCGTCGAACGTCGCCCAGATGTCGGTGCCGTCGGGCAGCTTGACCTCGCCGCGGTTGATCTTGACCGCGACCTTCGAGCCCTCCTTGCCGGACTTGTTGAACCAGCCCTCACCCCTGAGGGTGATCGACTGGCCGACGTAGGGGGAGCCGACGGCCTCGGCCTGCGCGGCCGGGGTGATCTTGGTGATCGAGTCGATCGTGGTGCTGCGGGTCTCGGTCACGCCGGTGTCCACGTTGACCGCGTAGTCGACGTCACCGGTGGTGGCGCCGGCCTTGTCCACCATGTACGCCGAGCCGCCGGCGACGATGAGGTGGTTGGCGGACTTGGTGATGCCGGTGGGCTGGATGGTCTCGATGACCTCGCCACCGTTGCGGACGTCGACGACGGTCACGGAGCCGTTGGTGAAGTCGGCGACGTACACGAGGCCGCGCTGGCGGTCGACGTCGACGGCCAGGGCGCGCGGGCCGGTCTCGACCTCGTACTTGAGCGTGTTGGTGGCCAGGTCGAAGACCTGCAGGCTCTTGGTGTTGGTGCCCTGGGTCTGGTTGACCGTGTAGAGCTCACCCGCGCCGGGGTCGACGGCGATGCTGGAGGGCTGCAGGGCGCCCAGGCCGTCGGTGGCGACGGTGGCGTTGGGGATGGTGTGCCGCGTGAGCGCGAAGTCCTTCGTCGGGTCGATGACGTAGTACTCGTCGGTGCGGAAGTCGTTGGAGTAGATCTTGCCGGTGGCCTCGTCGATCTCCAGGCCCATCGTCACGGCGTACGCGTTCTCACCGGCGGCCGGGTAGTCGGCGCGGTCCGGGATCGCGATCTCCTTGATGGGCGTGATGACCTGGCCCTGCGTCACGTCGGTCGAGTAGACCGTGATCGACGCGGACGAGGCGGCGCCGCGGTTGGCGGCGGTCACGTAGGCGAGGTTGCGCTCCTCGTCGATGACGACCTCACGCGGGTGGTTGATCGCGACCTGCGTCTGGGCGCCGGCGAAGTCGTACGTGCCGGCCTTGTACTCCAGGGTCTCGCGGTCGAAGACGCTCACCTGGTTGTCACGGGTGTTGGTGACCCACACGTTGTCGTGGGCGTCGTCCACGTAGATGCCGTGCGTGCTCAGCCACTTGGTCTGGGTGCCCGTGTCGCCGTGCTTCAGCTTGGGCAGCGTGGCCTTCTGCTCGACCGCGAGGGTCTCGGGGTTGATCCGCGCGAGCGTCGCCACCGTGACCGGCGGGCGGCCCTGGGCGGAGGTCACGAACAGGTCGCCGGTGTCATCGGACTCGGCGATCTGGTACTGGCCGGCGATGCTGGCCTTGGTCGTCGACGTGAACGCCAGCTCGGTGCGGGCGGCGCCGGCGGACTCGTCGGCCACGGCGGCCGACGGGCTGAGCAGGGCAGTACCGGTCGCGGCCAGGGCGGCGGACGCCAGCAGGGCCGTCGTACGGCGCGCCCGCTGGTGCGTGGGTCGTGCAGTCATGGAGATGACCATCCTTCGTGTGATTTAGGTAAGGCTTACTTAATCACATGAAGGATAGGCATGCCTAACTTCGTCTCGTTGGGTGGTCCGGCGGGGGCGGCTCCCCGCTGGGGAGGGCCGGGCGAGCCCG
>NZ_JBJEHY010000249.1:0-514 GCF_051876515.1 Nocardioides sp.
GCACCTCGGTGTCACCGAGGCCGGACCGGCCTTCCAGGGCACGATCAAGTCCGCGACGGCGTTCGGTGCGCTGCTGAGCCAGGGCATCGGTGACACCATCCGCGTGTCGCTCTCCGCCCCGCCGGTGGAGGAGGTCAAGGTCGGCATCCAGATCCTGGAGTCCCTCAACCTCAAGCCGCGCCGCCTTGAGATCGTCTCCTGCCCGAGCTGCGGCCGCGCCCAGGTGGACGTGTACACGCTGGCTGAGCAGGTGACCGCGGGTCTGGACGGCCTGGAGGTCCCGCTGCGCGTCGCCGTCATGGGATGCGTCGTCAACGGTCCCGGCGAGGCCCGCGAGGCCGACCTCGGTGTGGCGTCCGGCAACGGCAAGGGTCAGATCTTCGTGAAGGGCGAGGTCATCAAGACCGTGCCCGAGTCGCAGATCGTGGAGACCCTGATCGAGGAGGCCATGCGCATCGCGGAGAGCATGGAGCCGGTCGAGGGCGCTGAGCCGACGGTCACGGCTGGCTGAGAC
>NZ_JBJEHY010000249.1:614-19763 GCF_051876515.1 Nocardioides sp.
GGTTCGCAGCCCTCGGGCCGGCGACCAGAGGGAGTGGAGCCGGTCGAGGGCGCTGAGCCGACGGTCACGGCTGGCTGAGACGGTTCGCAGCCCTCGGGCCGGCGACCAGAGGGAGTGGAGCCGGTCGAGGGCGCTGGGCCGACGGTCACCGCTGGCTGACGTGTCGCTGGCCCACCCAGCGGTGGACCGGCTCGGGGCGACGTCCGTGCGGCGATAGGCTCCCGGTCGTGATCGGTGAGCGGGGACAGGTGCGTGTGCTTGGCCCTGCCGACCGTGACCAGTTCGTGGCGCTGGCCGAGCGCGACCCGGTCCTCAACGTCTTCGCCGACTACCGGGCCCGTCTGACCAATCTGGACGAGCGCTGGCTCGGCGGTCAGGTGTGGGGTCGTTTCGACGGCGACGAGCTCGTGGCGGGGATGCACATGGGCGCCAACATGGTGCCGGTGGAGTGCACTCCGGACGATGCCCGCGCGTTCGCCTCCCCGGCGCTGCGCCGGGTGCAGCAGACCGGCACCATCGTGGGCCCGCGCGAGATCGTGCGGGCCCTGTGGGACGAGGTCGCGCCCGCGTACGGCACCCCGCGGGAGGCGCGCTGGGTGCAGCCCCACCTGGTGCTGGACGCCTCGCCGGCCGTGGCTGGCGACGGGTCGGTCCGGGTGACGACGCGAGCCGACTTCGACGCCCTCTACCCGGCGTGCGTGGCGATGTACACCGAGGAGGTGGGCGTCTCCCCGGAGTTGGGCGGGCACGCCGACCTGTACCGGGCCCGGGTGCAGCAGCTGATCACCCGCGGGTGGTCGTTCGCCAGCTTCGACGAGGTGGGCCGCGTCGTGTTCAAGGCCGAGGTGGCCTGCGCGACGCCGTACGCTGCCCAGGTCCAGGGCGTGTGGGTGCGTCCTGACCGTCGGGGCGAGGGGCTGGCGGTCTCCGGCATGGCTGCGGTGGTCGAGCTGGTCAGGGCCCGGATCGCGCCGACGGTGTCGCTCTACGTCAACGAGTTCAACGAGCCCGCCCGCGCGGCGTACGCACGGGTCGGGTTCGTCCAGACCGCCGTGATGGCGACGCTGATGTTCTGACGCGTCACGGGTTCTGCGGCACGTCGACGGGGTCGGTGGCGTTCTCGCACGCGGTGGTGGTGCACCGGACCAGGGCGCTCTTGCGTCGGCCGTTGGCCTCGAGCAGGACGGTCGCGGGGGACTCGTACCGGATCTCGCCGAACCACGAGGTGCGGTAGCGGGCGGTGAGGGTGCCATCCAGGGTGCGGGTGTACACCTCGGAGGGGCCGATGCCGTCGGAGAGGATGTGGACGGTCGCGAACCCGGTGCCGTCGGTGTTGAACTCCTCGACCCGCTCGGAGCACGACTTCCACAGGGTGCGGCCGGGCCTGTCCAGCTTGACCACCTTGAAGCAGCCGTTGCGGTAGGGGTCACCGGTGTAGCCGCCGAGCAGGCCGTGCTGCAGGTCGACGATCCCTCCCTGGAGCTTGGCGAGCTGGGTGCGTCGGGCGCCACGTGCGTTGGTGGTGAAGGTGCCCTTCCTCCACTCGCCGAAGTAGACCTTCGTCCGTGTGGCGCCGAGCAGCTTCGGGGACCCGGTGAACGTGCGGTCGGCCAGGACGGCGCCGGTGCTGGCGTCGATGGCGCGGAACCGGGTGCGCAGCTTGCCGGGGCGCGCTGCGGTGAGGCGGGCGTGGAAGATCCTCGATCCGTCGGTGGAGACGACCATGTCCCACACGGCGAGGTTGCGCCGCAGGAGGGTGAGGGTGCCGTCGGGGGAGACCCGCAGGAGCCGGCTGCCCTTGGCCCGCCCCTGCTTGCCGGGGACGGCGACGACGTGGTCGTCGCCCGCCGGTCCGACCAGGACCGCGTTGCGGCCGACCTTGACGCGGGTGTCGCCGTCGACGAACCAGGCGCCCTGCACGTACGGGACGGCCGGGTCGTCACCGCGGTCGAGCTGGGCGGGTTGGATGCGGGTGACGGGCACCGTGGGCGCCGCAGCGGGGGCGCCCGTGGCCAGCATGGTGGCCGTCAGGGTGCCCGCGGCCAGCACGGCCGCAAGTCGTCGGTTGTTCATGGTTCTCCCCCTGGGTGGGTCGGTGCGTGGGGCACAGGTCGGCTGGTGAGGTGTCACGGGAAGAGCAGGGTCTTCCACACCGGTGCGGCCCGTCGGCAGCCGTCGGGCGTGCACCGGGCCAGGGTGGTGCGCCCGCCCTTGCTGGTCTGGATCACGGGCCGGCCGCCGCCCTCCCACAGGACGCGACCGAACCAGCCGCTTCGGTAGCGCGCCAGCTCCTTGTCGTCCGTGCGCAGGGTCAGGACGGAGGGGCCCTCGTCGTCCGAACCGGTGCCGGGCGCGGTCAGCATCCGGTGGCCGTCGGGCGAGAAGGCGTGGACCTCGTGCGTGCACGAGCTCCACTGCGCAGACGCGGGGTCCTTGAGGGCGATGACCTCGGTGCAGTAGCCGGAGCCGGACTCCCCGGGGACGCGCAGGGCGACGCGGGAGGAGCGCAGGTCCGCCTTGTAGGCGCTGTGCTGGGACAGGGTGCTGACCTCGTCGGTGGCCCACTGCCACCAGCGGGTGGGGCCGTCCTCGATGTCGGTGACGAGCAGGTCCTGCTCGGACCCGGCGAGGATGCCGGTGGTGGCGCTGAACGCGCGTCGGGCAAGCTCCCTGCCCGTCCGGGCCGAACGGGCGACCACCACGGTCCGCCCGTCAGGTCGGGTGCGGTGCTCGTACAGGGTCTCGCCCTGCGTCGAGAGCACGTAGTAGTTGGCCCCTCCCTTCACCAGGGTGCTGACCCCGCCGCGGGGGCCGACGCGCACCACGCGCCCGGTCTCCCACAGCAGGTGCCCCCGGTAGGAGGCGCCCAGGTGGAGCCCCGGGCCGGGACGGGTGACGGTGTGGTGCTGCGTGATGAAGCGTCGGCCGGCGTGGAAGGGGCGATGGGTGCGCTGGCCCGCTTCGAGCGCACCGGGGAAGGCCGAGATGGGAGCAGTGGCCTCGCGGGCGGGAGTCGTGCGTCGGCTGTCGGGACCTGCGTACGCAGGGGTGCCGGCCAGAACGCCGGCGGTCAGGGCCGTGGCAGCGATGACAGCCACCGTGGTCGTGCGGATGGTTCTGCTCATGACTTCTCCCGAGAGGTTGGCGCTGCTGGCGGTGGCGGGTGCTGGCGATTCCTGCCTCTTGTGACGCCGCAGGCGGGCGTTTGGTTGCTAGGGATCGTGGGCCCCGGCGATGGCCCCGCCGGAGGTCTTCCGGTCCACGTGGCGCCGGTGTCGTGACCAGCGCGTCGGCACACCTATCCTTGCCCCCATGAGTGGCCAGATTCTGAGGATGTCGTCCCTGTTCGTCCGTACGCTTCGCGACGACCCGTCGGACGCCGAGGTCCCGAGCCACAAGCTCCTGGTCCGTGCGGGGTACATCCGCCGCGCAGCTCCGGGCATCTACACCTGGCTGCCGCTGGGCCTGCGCGTGCTGCGCCGGATCGAGGAGATCGTGCGCTCCGAGATGGACGCCTCCGGCGCGCAGGAGCTCAGCTTCCCGGCGCTGCTGCCCAAGGACCCGTACGAGGCCACCGGCCGGTGGGAGGAGTACGGCGACAACATCTTCCGTCTCAAGGACCGCAAGGACGCCGACTACCTCCTCGGCCCCACGCACGAGGAGATGTTCACCCTCACGGTCAAGGACCTGTACTCCTCGTACAAGGACCTGCCGCTGTCGATCTACCAGATCCAGACCAAGTACCGCGACGAGGCACGGCCCCGTGCCGGCCTGCTCCGCGGGCGCGAGTTCGTGATGAAGGACTCCTACTCCTTCGACGTGAGCCACGAGGGCCTCGAGGCCAGCTACGCGACGCACCGCGCCGCGTACATCAAGATCTTCGACCGTCTCGGCTTCGAGTACGTGATCGTCCGCGCCACCTCGGGCGCGATGGGCGGGTCCGCGTCGGAGGAGTTCCTGGCGAAGGCCGATGTCGGTGAGGACACCTACGTGTCCTGCTCGCACTGCGACTACGCCGCCAACGTCGAGGCCGTGAGCGTACGGGCGCCCGCCGCCCGCAGCCTCGAGGGGCTGCCGGCCGCGCACGCCGAGGACACCCCGGCCACGCCGACCATCGACACGCTGGTCTCCCACCTCAACGCGGCTCACGGCCGTGAGCAGGGGTGGACGGCTGCCGACACCCTCAAGAACGTCCTGGTGCTCCTCAAGCACCCCGACGGCACCACCGAGCCGCTCGCGATCGGCCTCCCGGGTGACCGTGAGGTCGACCTGAAGCGCCTCGAGGGCCAGCTCGAGCCGATCGAGGTCGAGCCCATGACCGACGAGGAGCTGCGCAAGCACCCGGCCCTGGTCAAGGGCTACATCGGCCCGGAGGTGCTCGGTGAGGAGTCGGCGTCGGGCATCCGCTACCTGGTGGACCCCCGTGTCGTCACGGGTTCGGCCTGGGTGACGGGCGCCAACGTGGACGGCCAGCACGTCCTCGACCTGGTCGCCGGGCGCGACTTCACGCCCGACGGGACGATCGAGGCCGCCGAGGTCCGCGAGGGCGACGAGTGCCCGGCGTGCGAGGACGGCACCCTGGCCACGGCGCGCGGCATCGAGATGGGGCACATCTTCCAGCTCGGCACCAAGTACGCCGAGGCGCTCGACCTGAAGGTCCTCGACGAGAACGGCAAGCTGGTCACGGTCACGATGGGGTCGTACGGCATCGGCGTCTCGCGTGCCGTGGCGGCGATCGCCGAGAACACGATCGACGAGATCGGCCTGTGCTGGCCGCGCGAGGTCGCGCCGGCCGACGTCCACGTGGTGGCGGCGGGCAAGGACCAGGCGCTCCTGGACGCCGCGGAGGCTCTGGCTGCCGGGCTGCAGGAGCGTGGACTGACCGTTCTCCTGGACGACCGCACGGGCAAGGTGAGTCCCGGCGTGAAGTTCAAGGACGCCGAGCTCATCGGGGTCCCGACCATCGTCACCGTGGGCCGTGGCCTGGCTGAGGGCGTTCTGGAGATCAAGGACCGTCGTACGGGTGAGCGCACCGAGGTCGCTGTCGACGAGGCGGCCGACCGCGTGCTCGCCGAGGTGCGTGGCTGAGGTCGTTCCGAACTCTCCTCGAGACCCGTCCCGGCTGCCAGCCGGGGCGGGTCTCGCACGTTTCTCGCCAGTAGGTTCTCTGCAGGTTCATGCAACGCAAGAACTTGCGAGGTGCAGAGTCTGGCAATTCGTGCACGGCCTCGCCATGATTCTTCATGTGGCCGGTCACCCCACGGACCGCCACAGGGTGATGCTGACCAATCCCCATGGTGCGGCCCGCGTCCTCGTTCAGCTGGGGGAGATCTCGGGACTCCCTCAACGGACCTGAGGACGCGGGCCGTTCCTGTTCCGGGTGGCGTTCCGGACCGGGGCTGTCGTCGGCCCCGGCAGCCCGTTGGCGCGGCTCAGGCGAGCTCGGGGGCTCCGGGCCAGGCGGTCGGGGCATCGCCGAGCCGTACGAGCAGCGCTGCCGACCAGGTCAGGGCCGACAGGGCCCAGGCGCGCTCGTCGCCGCTGGTCCGCGCCACCACGCTCGCGTACGTCTGCGTGCAGGCCGTCTCGATCCCGATGGCCGCGCGACGGACCTCCGCCGCACTGGTCGGGGCGGTCACCTCGTACGCGGCGAGCGCCGCCACCGGTTCGCCGCCCTCGTCCGACACGAGGAGCCGCAGCTGGTCGCGCTGGGTGCGGTGCTGCCGGTAGGCCTCCTGCAGCAGCGCCTGGAGGACCGGCTGGGTCGAGGCCGAGGTCCTGGCGCCCACGGTCGCCAGGGTGAAGACGGCCGCGTGCTCGGCCGCGAGCGCCTCCTGCAACGCCTCCAGCACGCTCACTGCGCAGCCTCCCCGCCCAGGAGCGAGGCGCCCTGCGCCACGCCCGCCGTCGCGCTGGCCAGGACCCGGGCCAGGTCGCCCGACGACACCTGGCCGGTGGCCGCGGTGAGCTCGCGCTGCAGGCGGGCCTCGGAACGGCGCAGGCGGCTCATCGAGGCCGCGGAGGGCGTCGCGGGGGCGCCGGAGACCTCGGGCGCGGCGGTCTGCGTCTCTCCGTCGTCGCCCAGTGCCGCGACCAGGACCTCGCGGTGCGCGTCGTGGATGGCGAGCAGCGCCGTGACCGAGGCCGGCAGGGGCGCACCCAGTGCGGAGATCTGCGTCCGCACGTCGTCGATCTGCGCGACCACGGAGCGCACCACCTCGAGGTCGGAGCCGTGCGTGGAGGTGGGTCGGGTCGGCGTCGTGCCGGTGGTTGCCGGGGCGTCCGGGTCGATCCAGCATCCGCCCAGACCGACGGTCGAGCCGACGGCCAGCAGGCCACCGGTGAGAGCGACACGACGTCGGGGGAGGAGTCGACGCGGCGTACCGGGTGACGGATCGACGTGTCGTGGGGCGGGCATGGCCGAAACCCTATCGCCGGGGCTTCGGCGTCGTCGGTGGCAGCCGTTAGGGTGGAGGGGTACAACAGCACAGAGGAGGTCGTGACCGTGAGCAGCAACCGTAGTGATGCCACGAGAGAGCGCGTGTCAGAAGAGCTCGTCGACCCCCTGGCTGCGCTCGGCCTCGACCTGGAGGCCGTCGAGCTGACGCCTGCAGGCAAGCGCCGCGTGCTGCGGGTCGCCGTCGACAAGGACGGCGGAGTGAGCATGGACGACGTGGCCGAGGCCACGCGTGCCGTCTCCGAGGTCCTCGACGGCAGCGACGTGATGGGGGAGATGCCCTACACGCTGGAGGTCACCTCCCGCGGGGTCGACCGCCCGCTCGTGCTCGAGCGGCACTGGCGACGCAACATCGACCGCCTGGTCAAGGTGACCCTGGTCGAGGAGGGTCAGGTCACCGGCCGGATCGTCGCCGCCGGCGACGACGCGGTCACGCTCGACGTGGACGGTGAGCAGCGTGAGCTCCCGTACGCCGACGTGGCCAAGGCGCTGGTGCAGATCGAGTTCAACCGCAAGCCCGGGGCCTTCCCGGAGGAGGACAACGACTGATGGACATCGACCTCGCGATCCTGCGCACGCTCGAGCGGGAGAAGGAGATCTCCTTCGACGTGCTCGTCGAGGCGATCGAGCAGGCGTTGCTCACCGCCTACCACAAGACCCCGGGCGCCCAGTCGCGCGCGCGGGTCACGCTGGACCGCAAGTCCGGCCACGTCGCGGTGCTCGCCACCGAGACCGACGCCGAGGGCAACGCTCTCGCCGAGTACGACGACACCCCCGCGGACTTCGGGCGCATCGCGGCCACGACCGCCAAGCAGGTGATCCTGCAGCGCCTGCGCGACGCCGAGGACGAGATCAAGTTCGGCGAGTTCTCGGGCCGCGAGGGCGACATCATCTCGGGCGTGATCCAGCAGGGTCGCAACCCCGACGACGTGATGGTCGACCTCGGCAAGATCGAGGCGCTGCTGCCGGTCTCCGAGCGCGTCCCCGGCGAGGAGTACAAGCACGGCGAGCGCATCAAGTGCCTCGTCGTCTCCGTGCGCAAGGGCATGCGCGGCCCCCAGATCACCCTCTCGCGCACGCACCCCAACCTGGTCCGCAAGCTGTTCGCGCTCGAGGTCCCCGAGATCGCCGACGGCACCGTCGAGATCGCCGGCATCGCGCGCGAGGCGGGACACCGTACGAAGATCGCCGTCACCTCCTCCGTCCAGGGCGTCAACGCCAAGGGTGCGTGCATCGGTCCGATGGGCCAGCGCGTGCGCAACGTGATGGCAGAGCTGCACGGCGAGAAGATCGACATCGTGGACTGGTCCGAGGACCCGGCCGAGCTCGTCGCCCACGCCCTGTCGCCGGCTCGCGTGACCTCGGTCACCATCGTCGACGCCGCCGCCCGGGCCTGCCGGGTCGTCGTCCCCGACTTCCAGCTGTCGCTGGCGATCGGCAAGGAGGGGCAGAACGCCCGCCTGGCCGCGCGCCTGACCGGATGGCGCATCGACATCCGTTCCGACGAGGAGAAGCCGGCGCAGGACCAGGCCTGAGCCGCCCCCGGGTGCCGGTTCGTGATCCGAACGGCGACGGGGTAGGCTTGAGCCGGTGGCTCGCACGACGAATTCCCATGCCCTGCAGGGGCACACAGGTCCCGTTCGGACCTGTGTGGGATGCCGGGTACGAGCCGCCAAGAGCGATCTGTTGCGTGTGGTCGCCGGAGTCGACCAGCAGGGCCGCAAGGCCGTGCTGCCAGACGCCGGTGCCACGGCGCCGGGTCGTGGGGCGTACGTCCACCCCACGCCCGAGTGCGTCGACAACGCCATCAGGCGGCGAGCGCTGAACCGGGCACTTCGTGCCGGGGAGGCACTCGACACCCAGGCGTTGACCGACCGCCTTCCGCTCATCCATTCACCGTGATTGACCGACCAGAAACTGGAGCAGCAGCTCATGAGCACTCGATGAGTACTTACCGATGAGCCAGCACCACCACTAACGGTCCGATCCGTCCTCAAGGACTCGGGCCAGAAGGAGCAGCGTTCTAACGTGGCCAAGACCCGAGTCCACGAACTCGCCAAGGAGTTCGGAGTCGAGAGCAAGTTCGTTCTCGAGAAGCTCAAGGAGATGGGGGAGTTCGTCAAGTCGGCGTCGTCGACCGTCGAGCCCCCCGTCGAGATGCGTTTCAAGAAGCAGTTCGGCGACGAGCTGAAGGCAGCCGGCGCGTCCGGTGCTGCCGCGCCGGAGTCCCCGGCACCCGCCGCTGCCGCACCGGCCAAGAAGGCGGCCGCTGAGCCCGCCGCACCGGCCCCCGCGGCGTCGTCCAAGCCCGGTCCGCGTCCCGGACCCCGCCCGGCCCCCAAGCCCAAGGTCGAGGCCGAGCCGGCAGCGCCCGAGGCGCCCGCCGAGCCGGCACCTCAGGCCCCCGCACCCGCCGCACCTGCGGCCAAGGCCGCTCCCGCGGCCAAGCCGGCCCCGGCCGCCAAGCCCGCTCCCGCAGCGGGTGGGTCCTCCGCGGCGCCGCGTCCGGCGTCGCCCGGCCCGCGTCCCGTCGGCAAGCCCGGTGCCCCGCGCCCCGGCAACAACCCGTTCGCCTCCAGCCAGGGCATGGGACGCCGTCCCGGCCCGCCGGCCGCTGGCGGTCAGGCTGGCGACCAGCGTCCGCCGCGGCCCCCGGCCGCGCGTGAGGGTGGCGGCCAGGGCCGTCCCGGCATGCCTCGCCCCAACCCGGCGATGATGCCCAAGTCTCCGGCTGCGTTCGGCACCGGCCCCGGCGCCCGTCCGGCCCGTCCCGGCGGTCCCGGTGCGGGTCGTCCCGGCCCCGGTGGTCGTGGTGGCGCTCCCGGTCGTCCCGGTGCCGGTGGCGGCGGTGGCGCTCCCGGTCGTCCCGGTGGCGGCGCTCCCGGCAGCGGTTTCCCCGGTGGCGGTCGCCCCGGTGGTGGCGGTCGTCCCGGCCAGCGCGGTCAGACCCAGGGTGCCTTCGGCCGCCCGGGTGGTCCCTCGCGCCGTGGTCGCAAGTCCAAGCGGGCCCGTCGCCAGGAGTTCGAGGCCATGGAGGCCCCGACCATCGGCGGCGTGCGCGTCCGCAAGGGCAACGGCGAGACCGTGCGTCTGGCCCGTGGTTCCTCGCTGACGGACTTCGCGGAGAAGATCAACGTCGACCCCGCCGCCCTGGTGCAGATGCTGTTCTCGCTCGGCGAGATGGTGACGGCCACCCAGTCGGTGGGCGACGAGACCTTCGAGCTGCTCGGTGAGGAGCTCAACTACGTGGTCTCCGTCGTCTCCCCGGAGGACGAGGACCGCGAGCTGCTCGAGTCCTTCGACCTGGAGTTCGGCTCTGACGAGGGCGACGAGGACGACCTCGCGGTGCGTCCGCCGGTCGTGACCGTCATGGGTCACGTCGACCACGGAAAGACCCGCCTCCTCGACGCGCTGCGCAACGCCAACGTCGTGGCGGGCGAGGCCGGCGGCATCACCCAGCACATCGGTGCCTACCAGGTCACCACCGAGGTGGACGGCAACGAGCGTCCCATCACCCTCATCGACACCCCCGGTCACGAGGCCTTCACGGCCATGCGTGCCCGTGGTGCCCAGGCGACCGACATCGCGATCCTCGTGGTCGCGGCCGACGACGGCGTCATGCCGCAGACGGTGGAGGCGCTCAACCACGCCAAGGCCGCCGGCGTGCCGATCGTGGTCGCGGTCAACAAGATCGACAAGGAGACCGCCGACCCGACCAAGGTCCGTGGACAGCTCTCCGAGTACGGTCTGGTCCCCGAGGAGTACGGCGGCGACGCGATGTTCGTCGACGTGTCGGCCAAGGCTGGTCTGCACCTGGACAAGCTGCTCGAGGCGGTCGTCCTGACGGCCGACGCGGCGCTCGACCTGCGTGCCAACCCGAACCAGAACGCCCAGGGTCTCGTCGTCGAGGCGCACCTGGACCGCGGTCGCGGTCCGGTCGCCACGGTGCTGGTCCAGCGAGGCACCCTGCGGGTGGGTGACTCGATCGTGGCCGGTCCGGCCTTCGGTCGTGTCCGCGCGATGATCGACGAGCACGGCAACGAGATCGCCGAGGCGACCCCGTCCCGTCCGGCCATGGTTCTGGGTCTCTCGGCTGTGCCGGGTGCCGGCCAGAACTTCATCGTGGTCGAGGACGACCGCATGGCCCGCCAGATCGCCGAGAAGCGTGAGGCCCGTGAGCGTGCGGCCATGCAGGCCAAGCGTCGCGTGCGTCGCAGCCTCGAGGACTTCATGGCCTCCATGGAGAAGGGCGAGAGCCAGGAGCTCAACCTCATCCTCAAGGGCGACGTGTCCGGTTCGGTCGAGGCCCTCGAGGACGCCCTGGCCAAGATCGACGTCGGCGACGAGGTCGGCATCCGGGTCATCGACCGTGGTGTCGGCGCGATCACCGAGACCAACGTCGACCTGGCTGCTGCCTCCGACGCCATCATCATCGGCTTCAACGTCCGCCCGCAGGGCAAGGCGACCGAGATGGCGGACCGCGAGGGTGTCGAGATCCGCTACTACTCGGTCATCTACCAGGCGATCGAGGAGATCGAGGCGGCGCTCAAGGGCATGCTCAAGCCCGAGTACGAGGAGGCCCGCCTGGGCCAGGCCGAGATCCGCGAGATCTTCCGTTCCTCCAAGGCCGGAAACATCGCGGGCTGCATGGTCATCGACGGTGTCCTCCGCCGCAACGCCAAGGTTCGCGTGCTGCGCGACGGCGCCGTGGTGGCCGACAACCTCGACCTCGCCTCGCTGCGCCGCGAGAAGGACGACGCTGCGGAGGTCCGCGAGGGCTTCGAGTGTGGTCTGGTCCTGAAGAACTTCCAGGACATCAAGATCGGCGACATCGTCGAGTCGTTCGAGATGCGGGAGATCCCGCGCTCCTGACGCACGACAGGTGCCCGGGCCCCCGCTTCTGCGGGGGCCCGGGCTCCGTTGGCTCCACCCCAGGACAACAAGTGCCCGCCGAACACCGGCCGGGCGGTGAGGAACGAGAACCATGGCCAGCCCCCGCGTACGCAAGATCGCCGACCGCATCCAGGTCATCGTTGCGGAGATGCTCGAGCGACGGATCAAGGACCCGCGCCTGGGCTTCGTGACCGTCACCGACGTGCGGGTCACCGGTGACACCCAGCAGGCCACGATCTTCTACACCGTCCTGGGCGACAACAGCGACCTCGACTCCACGGCCGCTGCCCTGGAGTCCGCCAAGGGGCTCATCCGCTCCGAGGTCGGCAAGCAGCTCGGCATGCGGCACGTCCCCTCCCTGACCTTCATCGCGGACGCGCTCCCCGAGACCGCGCGCCACCTCGAGGACGTCCTCGCCCGGGCCAAGGCCCAGGACGAGGCCGTCGCCGCGGCCCGCGTCGAGACGTACGCCGGCGAGGAGGACCCGTACAAGAAGCCCCGCGAGGACGAGGACGACCTTGACGAGGACCTCGACGCGGACGACGAGGACCTCGACGACTGATGTCGTCCCTCCCTCCCGCCGGGATGGTCGTCGTCGACAAGCCCGGTGAGATGACCTCGCACGGCGTCGTCGCGCGGGTGCGCCGGCTGGCCGGCACCCGCAAGGTGGGTCACGCCGGCACGCTCGACCCCATGGCCACCGGCGTCCTCGTGCTGGGCGTGGGTCGCGCGACACGGCTGCTGGGGCACCTGATGCTGACCGAGAAGGCGTACGACGCCACCATCCTGCTCGGCACCGTCACCACCACCGACGACGCGGAGGGCGAGGTCGTGCGTACCGCCGACCCGGAGGCTCTGGCGGGGCTCGAGGAGGCGCGCGTGCGGATCGCCCTGGAGCAGTTCGTCGGGGACATCCTCCAGGTCCCCACGGCGGTGTCGGCGATCAAGGTCGACGGCAAGCGGGCCTACGCCCGGGTCCGCGACGGCGAGCAGGTCGAGCTCAAGGCCCGACCCGTGACCGTCCACGAGATCGTCGTGCACGACGTCGCCCTGCCCGAGGTCCGGATCTCGGTGCGCTGCTCGAGCGGGACCTACATCCGTGCCATCGCGCGCGACCTGGGGGAGGCCCTCGGGGTGGGTGGCCACCTCACGGCACTGCGGCGCACGGCGGTGGGCGCTTTCGACCTCGACTCCGCACACACGTTGGACGAGCTCGCCGAGACCTTCACGCTGGTGCCGATCGCCGAGGCTGCCCGGGCCACGTTCCCCGCCGTCGACCTCGACGAGGAGCAGGCGGCCCAGGTGCGCTTCGGGCGCCCCCTGGACCTGACACTGCCAGGTGAGGGTGAGCACGCCGTCTTCGCCCCCGACGGGGAGTTCCTGGCGCTCTACGCGGCTTCCGCGGGGATCGCGAAACCGGTCGCCGTCTTCGTCGGCTGAGCCACGCCGTACCATTCACCCGTGCAGATTTGGCGTTCCGTGGAGCAAGTCCCCGCAGACCTCGGCAGCGCGGTGGTCACCATCGGCAACTTCGACGGCGTGCACCGCGGTCACCGGCACGTGCTGCGCCAGGCGCGCAGCACCGCTGAGCGTCTCGGTGCCGACAGGGTCGTGGCGGTCACGTTCGACCCGCACCCCATCGCGGTGCTGCGTCCCGACCACGCTCCGCCGACGCTCACCTCGATCCGCCACCGTGCGCAGCTCCTGGAGGAGGCCGGCGTCGACGCGGTCCTGGTCGTCCCGTTCGACCGCGCGATCGCGGGGTGGACCCCGCAGGAGTTCTTCGACCGCATCGTGCGCGAGACCCTGCACGCGGTCGCCGTCGTCGTCGGGGCCAACTTCCGCTTCGGCCGGCTCGCGGCGGGTGACGTGGCGACCCTGACCACGCTGGGTGCCGAGCACGGCATCGAGGTCGAGGGCGTGGCCCTCGACGGTGGTCCCCAGGTCTGGAGCTCCACGTACGTCAGGCACTGCCTGGCCACCGGGGACGTGGCCGGTGCCGCCGAGGCGCTGGACCGCCCGTTCACCGTCAGCGGGGTCGTGATCCGCGGCGACCAGCGCGGCCGGGACCTGGGTTTCCCGACCGCCAACGTGCCCACCCCGGCCGATGAGGCCGCCCCCGCCGACGGCGTGTACGCCGGCTGGCTGACGCGCCTGGACACCCAGGAGCGCTTCCCCGCCGCGATCTCGGTGGGGACCAACCCCACGTTCGCGGGTGAGCGTGAGCGCCGTGTGGAGTCGTACGTCCTGGACCGCGACGACCTCGAGCTGTACGGCGTCGAGGTCGAGGTGGCGTTCATCGAGCGTCTGCGCGGCATGGTGGCCTTCGAGGGCATCGAGAAGCTGATCGAGACGATGCACGACGACGTGCGGCGCACCCGGGAGATCCTCGGTCTCTGACCCGCTCCGCCTCGTCAGGGCCCCCGCGACCGCCTCGGCCGTGGGGGCCTCGTCGTTGACGGGGCCCGGGCGTTGGTGGGGGAGGGCGTGCGACACGCTGAGCACTCCTCCTGTCCGCACTACTGCGCGATGCAGAGTAGTGTGCCGTGCATGGATCAGACACAGCTCCTCAAGGGAGTGCTCGACCTCGCGGTCCTCGCGGTGGTCGCGGACGAGGACGGCTACGGCTACGACGTCGTGCGCCGCTTGCGCGAGGCGGGGCTCGACGCCGTCGGCGACGCGTCCGTCTACGGGACCCTGCGCCGCCTGTACGCCGGGGGAGCGTTGACCAGCTACGTGGTGGCCTCCGACTCCGGCCCGCACCGCAAGTACTACGGCATCACCACGGCCGGACGTGCCCAGCTCAAGGAGCAGGGGGCCGACTGGGTCGCCTTCACCTCCGCGCTCGACAACCTGCTGACGACCAAGGGGGTCCTGGCATGAACGACATCCACGACACGATCCGGCTCGACGTCCGTCCGGAGGTCGAGGCCTTCGTCGCCTCGGTCCGTGACGCCTTCTCCGACCTCGACCCCGAGGAGCGCGAGGAGCTCCTGGGCGGCCTCGAGGCCGACGTCTCCGAGCTCGTCGCGGACCACGGGCCGCAGGCGCTGGGGGACCCCGCCGTCTACGCCCGTGAGCTGCGGTCCGCTGCCGGCCTGCCCGAGCCCGGTCGTACGCGACGCGGGGTCAGTGGCGCGGTGCCCGTCGCCGCCACGGTCGAGGCGTGGCTGGACCGGGCCCGCGGCCTGGCGCTCCACGCCCTCGACCTTCTTCCCTGGGGCATGGCGGACGTCGTGCGCGTGCTGCGCCCGGTCTGGTGGCTGGTGCGGGCGTGGGCCCTGGTGGCCCTGGTCAACATCTGGTGGCGCGGTTCCACCGGGCCCGAGTTCCTGCCCACCGGTTCGGTCGGGCTGGGGGTGCTGATCCTCGTGGTGGCCGGGGTGCTCTCCGTCATGGTCGGGACGCGCCGCATGTGGCCGGCCCGCAACGCCCTGGCTGCACGGCTCGTGCTGCTGGCGGTCAATGCGCTGGCGCTCGTGGTGGCGCCAGCCCTCGCGCTGGACGCGTACGACCGCACCTACTGGGACGGCTACGAGGACGGGGTGAACGGGAGCTTGGGATCGGGGGACAGCGACGGGTTGTGGCTCGACGGCCGCCGGGTCTGCAACCTCCAGCCGTTCGACGCCGAGGGCAACCAGCTCGCGGCGGTCCAGCTCTTCGACCAGGCAGGACGTGCCGTCGACGTGGACTGCAACGACGCGTACGCCCCCGGGCACCGTACGACCGCCTACCCCTGGTACCTCGGCGACGTGGCGCGCTGGAACGTCTTCCCTCAGGCCGAGCGCCTGCAGCGTGGTGACTCGCGCGGCGAGGTCCGCGACGACGCGTACGACGGGGAGGAGCCGCCCGGGTTCCCCGTCTTCGACCGCACCACGGTGCCCGGCGTGACGCACCCGCTGGTGCCCGCGGAGCAGGACGCGGTCGCCGAGGAGGAGCCCGCCGACGCGAACGACGGCAAGGGTGACGGAAAGGCCGACCGTCGGCGCGAGCGCGGCGGGGCGGGCCCTCAGGCGCAGTGACGGTGCTGCGCCCCGGTTGCCGATTGGGGCACCGGGGCGCGGCGTTGGTAGCCTTGCCCGGTTGCCGTGTAACGGCCGCGGACTTGTAGTGCCCGGGTGGATGTGCCCCGGCGCGCCGCGCAACGAACCGAAAGGAGCCCGTTATGTCGATCGGACTTGACGCGGAGACCAAGAAGAAGATCATCGCCGAGTACGCCACGACCGAGGGTGACACCGGTTCGCCCGAGGTGCAGATCGCTCTGCTGAGCCACCGCATCTCGCACCTGACCGAGCACCTCAAGCAGCACAAGCACGACCACCACAGCCGTCGTGGCCTGCTGCTGCTGGTCGGCCAGCGCCGCCGCCTTCTGAACTACCTGCAGAAGTCGGAGATCGAGCGCTACCGCTCGATCATCGAGCGCCTCGGCCTGCGTCGCTGATTGCGTGAGGAGCGGTCCCCGGTCACGGGGGCCGCTCCTTTGCCATTGACCCGACGTGCACGGCCGGACGCGCCGAAACGACATTGGGTCACGACCGCGCTAGGCTCGGTCCCACAACTGAATTGACACCACACCAGGAGCGACCCGCACGTCCGGCCCGGTCCTCGGTAGTGGCCTTCGGGACGTACGGCACACGCCGCCCCCGCGGGCCTCGATCGAAGACCGGCCTCCCCAACGCGGGCCTTCGAAGTCCGCCTCGACGAGGTGCGACGCCGCGGATCGCTCCGCGAAGAGAAAGCAGGGCTCCACTTCCATGAGTGAACCCATCATCTCCGCTGTCGAGACCGTTCTCGACAACGGCAAGTTCGGCAAGCGCACGGTCAAGTTCGAGACCGGCCTGCTGGCGCGCCAGGCCGCCGGTTCCGTGACGGCCTACCTCGACGACGAGACCATGCTCCTGTCGGCGACCACCGCCTCGAAGCAGCCGAAGGACCACTTCGACTTCTTCCCCCTGACCATCGACGTCGAGGAGCGCATGTACGCCGTGGGTCAGATCCCCGGCTCGTTCTTCCGTTCCGAGGGTCGCCCGGGCGAGGACGCGATCCTCACCTGCCGCCTCATCGACCGCCCGCTGCGCCCGACCTTCAAGAAGGGTCTGCGCAACGAGGTCCAGGTCGTCATCACCGTGATGGCCCTCGACCCCAACCAGCCGTACGACGTGCTGGCGATCAACGCCGCGTCGATGTCGACCCAGCTCTCCGGCCTGCCGTTCTCCGGCCCGGTCGGCGGCACCCGCGTCGCCCTGATCGACGGCCAGTGGGTCGCGTTCCCGACCCACGAGCAGCTCGAGAGCGCCGTCTTCGACATGGTCGTCGCCGGCCGCGTCACCGAGACCGGTGACGTCGCCATCATGATGGTCGAGGCCGAGGCCACCGAGCAGACCATCGAGCTGATCCGCGGCGGCGCCACGGCGCCCACCGAGGAGGTCGTCGCCGGCGGTCTCGAGGCCGCCAAGCCCTTCATCAAGCAGCTCGTCGAGGCCCAGGTCGAGCTCGCCAAGACCGCTGCCAAGCCGGTCCAGGAGTTCCCGATCTTCCTCGACTACGAGGACGACGTGTACGCCGCCGTCGAGGCCGCCGTCTCGGCCGACACCGCTGCCGCGCTCACGATCGCTGGCAAGCAGGAGCGCGAGGAGCGCCTCGACGAGATCAAGGCTGAGCTGGTCGAGAAGATCGGCGCCCAGTTCGAGGGTCGCGAGAAGGAGATCGGTGCCGCGTACCGCTCCCTCAACAAGGCGCTCGTGCGCCAGCGCGTCCTGCGCGACAAGATCCGCATCGACGGCCGTGGCCTGGCGGACATCCGCCCGCTGCACGCCGAGGTCGGCGTGATCCCGCGCGTCCACGGCTCCGCGCTGTTCGAGCGTGGCGAGACCCAGATCCTGGGCGTCACCACCCTCGACATGCTCAAGATGGAGCAGCAGCTCGACACGCTGTCGCCGGAGAAGCACCGCCGGTACATGCACAAGTACGTCTTCCCGCCGTTCTCCACCGGCGAGACCGGTCGCGTGGGCTCGCCCAAGCGCCGCGAGGTCGGTCACGGCGCCCTGGCGCGCCGCGCCCTGCTGCCGGTGCTGCCGAGCCGCGAGGAGTTCCCGTACGCCCTGCGCCAGCTCTCCGAGGCGATGGGCTCCAACGGCTCCACCTCGATGGGCTCGGTCTGCGCCTCGACCCTGTCGCTGCTGCAGGCCGGTGTGCCGCTGAAGGCCTCCGTCGCGGGCATCGCGATGGGCCTGATCTCCGACGAGGTCGACGGCAAGACCGAGTACGTCGCGCTGACCGACATCCTCGGTGCCGAGGACGCCTTCGGCGACATGGACTTCAAGGTCGCCGGCACCCGCGAGTTCGTCACCGCGCTGCAGCTCGACACCAAGCTCGACGGCATCCCGGCCGAGGTCCTGGCCGGCGCCCTGACCCAGGCTCGCGACGCGCGCCTGGCGATCCTCGACGTGATGGCCGAGGCGATCGACGCTCCGGAGGAGATGTCGGAGTTCGCCCCGCGGATCATCACCGTCAAGGTGCCCGTCGACAAGATCGGCGAGGTCATCGGGCCCAAGGGCAAGATCATCAACCAGCTGCAGGACGACACCGGCGCCTCGATCTCCATCGAGGACGACGGCACGGTCTACATCGGCGCCACGAGCGGTTCCGCCGCCGAGGCCGCCAAGGCCGCGATCAACGCCATCGCCAACCCGACGATGCCGGAGGTCGGCGAGCGCTACCTGGGCACGGTCGTCAAGACGACCAACTTCGGTGCGTTCGTCTCCCTCATGCCCGGCAAGGACGGCCTGCTGCACATCAGCAAGCTGCGTGCCCTCGCCGGCGGCAAGCGCGTCGAGGCCGTCGAGGACGTCCTGTCCGTGGGCCAGAAGGTCCAGGTCCAGATCGGCGAGATCGACGACCGCGGCAAGCTGTCGCTGGTCCCCGTGGTCGAGGAGACCGAGGAGGCCGCGGAGGCCGAGTCCGAGTGACTCTCTCCACCAGCGTGAAGTCGACCGGCCGGCAGTCTTCTGCCGGCCGGTCGGCCTTTGCCCAGAAGGTCGGCACCACCCGCACCCTGCAGACCGTCACCGACGCCGCCGGGCAGGTGACCTCCAGGGTGCGCCGTACCGTCCTGCCGGGCGGACTGCGCGTGATCACCGAGCAGATGGCGGGCACCCGCTCGGCCAGCGTCGGGGTCTGGGTCAACGTGGGGTCGCGGGACGAGCAGCCCCAGCTGCACGGCTGCTCGCACTTCCTCGAGCACCTGTTGTTCAAGGGCACCGACGAGCGCAGCGCACTCGACATCTCCGTCGCGCTCGACGCCGTGGGCGGTGAGTTCAACGCGTTCACCGCGAAGGACTACACCGTCTTCCACGCGCGCGTGCTGGACGAGGACCTGCCGATGGCGGTCGACGTGCTGGGGGACATGATCACCGCCTCCACGATCACCGCCGAGGACGTGGAGGCCGAGCGCGACGTCATCCTCGACGAGATCGCCATGCACGACGACGATCCCGACGACGTCGTGCACAACCTCTTCGCCGAGCAGGCCTGGGGGGACTCCCCGCTGGGACGGCCGATCGCCGGGACCACCGACTCGATCACCGACCTGACGCGCGACCAGATCGTCCGCTTCTACCGACGCCACTACCGCGCCGAGAACATGGCGGTCGCCGTGGCCGGCAACATCGACCACAACGCCGTCGTGCGTCTGGTCCGGCAGGCGTTCGCACGCAAGAGCTTCCTCGCCGACGTCCAGGCGGTGCCCCTGCCGCCCCGGACCAGTGAGCGGCTCCGCCCCGTGCATCCGGGGGTCATCG
>NZ_JBJEHY010000250.1:0-19706 GCF_051876515.1 Nocardioides sp.
TTGTCCTCGCCGTTGTCCTCGTTGTGCTTCTCGTCGTACGAGACCAGGTCGCGCAGGGTGAAGCCGTCGTGGGCGGTGACGAAGTTGATCGAGGCGTACGGGCTGCGGCCGTCGTCGGCGTACAGGTCGGAGGAGCCCGCCACCCGGGTGGCGACCTCGCGGACACCGGCCGAGTGGCCGCGCCAGAAGTCCCGCACGGTGTCGCGGAACTGGTCGTTCCACTCCACCCACGGCGGCGGGAACTGGCCGACGCGGTAGCCGTCCATCGAGGCGTCCCACGGCTCGGCGATCAGCTTCACGTGCCGCAGCACCGGGTCCTGCCCGATCGCGGTCAGCAGGTGGCTGCGCATGTCGACGACCTGGTCGGTGCGGGTGAGAGCGCTGGCGAGGTCGAAGCGGAACCCGTCCACGTGCATCTCGGTGACCCAGTAGCGCAGCGAGTCCAGGATGAGGCGCAGCGTCTGGGTGTGCGAGGCGTTGACGGTGTTGCCGCAGCCGGTGACGTCCCAGTAGTGGTCGGGGCCCTCGCCGGGCTCCGGCTCGTCGGGGTTGACGGCGGCGTGGGTGCCGGTGCGGGGGATGGAGCGCCGGTAGAACCCCAGGTCGTCCAGCCCGCGGAACGACAGGCTCACCCCGCCCGGCCCGGCCTCGGCGGTGTGGTTGTAGACGACGTCGAGGTAGACCTCCATGCCGGCGGCGTGGAAGGCCTTCACCATCTCCTTGAACTCGCGCACCTGCCCGCCGCGGTCGCCGCTGGCGCTGTACGCGTTGTGCGGGGCGAAGAAGCCGATCGTGTTGTAGCCCCAGTAGTTGGTCAGGCCGCGCTCGGTGACGCCCGGCTCGGAGACGAACTGGTGGACCGGCAGCAGTTCCACGGCGGTGACGCCGAGGTCGGTGAGGTACTCCAGCACGGCGGGTGAGGCGAGCCCGGCGTACGTGCCCCGCAGCTCCTCCGGGACCCGGTCGTGCAGTGCGGTCATGCCCTTGACGTGGACCTCGTAGACGACCGTGTCGCGCCAGCGCCGGCCGTGCTTGACGTCGTCGCCCCAGTCGAACTCGTCGTGCACCACCACGCTGCGCGGCACGTACGGCGCCGAGTCCTCGTCGTTGCGCTCGGCCGGGGCGTCGAGCCGGTGGGCGAAGGTGGCCGGCACGGGGTCCAGGCCGCCCGACACGGCCCGCCCGTACGGGTCGAGCAGCAGCTTGGCCGGGTTGAACCGCAGGCCGGCATCGGGGTCCCACGGGCCGTCAGTGCGGTAGCCGTAGCGGGTGCCGGGCTCGACGCCGGGCAGCGCGCCCGACCAGATGCCCAGGGACATCTCGGTCATTTCGTGACGGGTCTCGACGTCGTCCTCGTCGAAGAGGCAGATCCAGGCACGGGTCGCGCGGGGTGCGTAGACGGCGAAGTTGGTGGAGACGGGAGACCAGGTGGCCCCCAAGGGCCAGTTCCGTCCCGGCCACACCGCGGTGCTCTCGCCCTGTCGCTTCCAGATTCCCGGAGTCACCGGCCCATTGTCGCCCCACCGGTGGGTGACGGGCAGAATGCGAGGCGTGGACCGTCGGCGTGTCCACGACAGCGCGGCCGCTGCCGCGCCCCGGACGAGCGAGAGGAAGCAGTCATGGAGTTCGTGCACATCGAGGTGGCCGACGGGGTCGCGACGCTGCGGCTGGACCGTCCCAAGATGAACGCGATCAGCTTCCAGGTGCAGGCCGAGCTGCGTGCCGCGGCGGCCGAGGTGACCGAGCGCGACGACGTGCGGGCCGTGGTGCTGTGGGGTGGGGAGCGCGTCTTCGCCGCCGGCAACGACGTCAAGGAGATGGCCGAGATGTCGTACGCCGACATGGTCAAGGCCTCCGCCTCTGTCTCGTCGGCCGTCACCGCTGTCGCCCGCATCCCCAAGCCCGTCATCGCGGCCGTCAACGGGTACGCCCTGGGCGGCGGCTGCGAGCTGACGCTGGCCGCCGACGTGCGCTTCGCGGCCGACAACGCCACCTTCGGCCAGCCCGAGGTGCTGCTGGGCATCATTCCCGGCGCCGGCGGCACCCAGCGCCTGAGCCGTCTGGTCGGCCCCAGCAAGGCCAAGGACATCATCTTCACCGGCCGCCACGTGAAGGCCGCGGAGGCGCTCGAGATCGGGCTCGTCGACCAGCTGCACCCCGCCGAGGAGGTGTACGCCAAGGCCGTGGAGTGGGCCAGGCAGTTCTCCGGTGCCGCCTCGCTGGCCGTGCGTGCGGCCAAGGAGAGCATCGACCGCGGCCTGGAGGTCGACCTCGACACGGGGCTGGAGATCGAGCGTCAGCAGTTCGCCGCGCTCTTCGCCACCGAGGACGGTGTCGGCGGCCTGCGGTCGTTCGTCGAGAACGGTCCGGGCAAGGCGACCTTCGTCGGCCGCTGAGCCGGCGCCGCACGGGGGACACCATCTCGTGAGACTCGTACGCGCGCTGGCCGCGCAGGTCCTGTGGTGGGCCTGCGCGGCGGCCGCCGTCGTGCTGGCCGTCGGCGTCCTGCTGGTGGCCCTGCAGGCCGACACCTCCATCGACCTGGTCCGGTGGAGCATCGCCGCGGCGGACGCCGTGGGCCTGGGTGTCGCCTCGCCGACGGGAGGGCTGTTCAGCCTCGACGGGGAGTGGGGACGGGTGCACTCAGCACTCGTCAACGGGGCGCTGGGTTGCGCCGTGCTCCTGGGCGGCGGGGCCCTGCTGAGCCGCCTCGTCGGGCCCCGCTGAGCGGTGCCTCCGGGGCCCTTCGTGACGGGGACCACATCCTGAGACTTTTCTCGGATGCTTCGTTGTGACACTAGTCATACCGCGAGTACGTGTGTACCGTGGCGCCACACGCACCGGGCGTTACCGGGTGTGCAACTCAGTGTCACAATTTCAACGTCTCCGCGGTTCTCGGGAGGGATCGCGCGGGACGTGTCAGTTTCTTGGGAGGGAAACTCACATGGCATCCACCTACTCGAAGAAGTTCCGCGCTGCGGCTGTTGCTGGTGCGTCCGCGCTGGTGCTGGGCGGCACGGCTCTTCTCGCCGCTCCGGCCACGGCCGCGTCGGCCCCCATCGCCTACAAGTGCCCGGTGGGCGACCCGCCGATCTTCACGCCCGAGCTGACGATGAACGCTGACACCGACGCTCCGGCGACGCTGCCCAGCGGATCCACCAAGGCGATCGCCCTGACGGGCACCTCCGTCACGGTCGACGGCGCCACCACCGACCTGCTGCGTGACGCCCTCACCGGCAAGAAGGTCAGCGGCACCGCCAAGATCAACGTCCTCGTGGACGGCGTGAACTCCGTCCAGACGGTCACGCTGACCGAGACCGACGTGCCCACGACCCCCGGCTCGGCGCTCGCGGTGCCGGTCACCGGCTCGCTGGGTTCGATCAAGGGTGGCGCCGCCGGCACCACCAGCAAGATCGAGGTCGGCGGCTTCGAGGTGTCGCTGGCGATCACCAAGGCGGACGACACGGTCCAGCCGTTCGACCTCGTCTGCGCCGCGGACGCCGGCCAGGACATGACCGTCGACACCTACGAGAACACCGCCGCGGTGGCCGTCGCCACCAAGACCAAGGTCACCGGCAAGTACGTCAAGGCCAAGAAGACCATCCAGGCCAACGTCGCCGTCACCGGCACCAAGACCGGCAAGGTCACCGTCACCCTGAAGCTCGGCAAGAAGGTCGTCAAGAAGTCGACCGTCAGCCTCAAGGCCGGCAAGGCCGCGGTGAAGTTCGCCAAGATCAAGAAGAAGGGCAAGTACACGATCGAGGCCAAGCTGGCCGCGGGTACCGGGTACAAGGCCTCTTCCGGCAAGACCACGGTCACCGTCCGCTGATCTGACGTCTCTCGGGAGCGGGTCGGCCTCGGCCGGCCCGCTCCTGGTGCGCCCGGAGGATTCCGGCGCCCACAAGCTTCTCGTCGTAGGTGTGACTCGGGCTGCTCACGACATGCGGGATCCCTCTGCTGCGATCCCAGGCCGGGCCTCTGGCCCCGCCGCCGCCCCCGTTGTCGTCCGCTGCGCCATGCCCGCAGCCGGTCCGGAAGGTCGCTGATGCGCCCGTTCGTCATGCCGTTCACCCCTGCCCGCACACTGCGTGCCGGCGTCACCCTCCTCGCCGCCGCCGCGGTCTCGCTCGCGGGTCTCGCGCCCGTCCAGGCCGCCGAGGAAGCCAGCGCCCAGCTGAGCTTCACCTGCGCCACCGGCAAGGGGACCAAGACCTTCGCCGCCACCTTCGACACGGACGCGCCCACCGAGATGTACGTCGGTGACGCCGCGGTCCCGGTGAACCTGAGCGCCAACGTCACGCTGCCCAACGGCGGGTACGTCTACTCGTACTGGTGGGACGGTCGACGACGGGTCAAGGGACCCGTCGACTTCAAGGTCCTCATGGGCGACGCGACGCGTACCGCGACGCTGAACCTGGACCACCCGGACCCCGACGACATGTTCGGGATGAACTCGTCGTGGTCCCTGGTCGGCTCCGGGAGTGCGGGAACCTTCACCCCCAGCACGCCCGGTGAGATCGCCGTGAGCGCAGGGGCGTTCGGCGGCACGCTGACCTGGACGAACCAGTACGGCCTCGTCTCCTCGAAGGACACGATCAGCTGCGCGCCGGTCAACGGGCAGAACAACACCATCGACACCGTCCGGGTCATCTCCCGCAGCCAGGTGGAGATCGAGACCCCGATCGCCGACACCGAGCAGGGCAGCGGCGCTCGGGTGACGGCCAAGGTGACCGTGGACGGGGGAGCCGTCGCCGGCACCGTCCGCTTCACCTCGGGCAGCCAGAGCGTCGACGTGCCGGTGGACTCCACCGGCGTGGTGACCGCGACCCTCCCGGTGCTGGCGCCGGGGGCGCACCAGGTCACCGCCACCTTCGTCCCCTCCGACACGGTGCACTACCGGGGCAGCACCTCGCTGGCGCAGGAGTTCACCGTACGGGCCGCGCAGGCCACGTCCGTCTCGCTGACCGCGCCCACCTCCGCGCTGACGACCGAGACGGTCCAGCTGCGGGCCGTGGTCAGCGCCAGCGGTTCGAGCGACGTCCCGGTCGGACGCGTCGACTTCCTGCTCGACAACCAGGTGGTCTCCACGGCCTCGATCTCCGGGGCCGGGGTCGCGACCGCGATCCTCAGCGACCTGGCTGTCGGGTCCCGCGTGGTGAAGGCGCGTTTCGTGCCCACCAACACCAACCAGTTCCTGGCCTCGGAGTCCGGTGAGCGCACCATCGAGGTGACCGCCCCGGCCACTGAGACCCAGACGGTGCTGCAGGTGCAGCCCGACACGGTCAAGCCCACCGAGCGGGCGACGTTGAGCGCGCAGGTGTTCGCCGGCGGCGCGTCGGCCGGTGGCGAGGTCGAGTTCACCGTTGAGAACGACGAGGGCTGGTTCGAGTCGTACCCGGTCCCCGTGGCCGCCGGTGCGGCCTCGGTGCAGCTCCCGGTCATGCCGATCGGTGAGTACCGGGTCACTGCGACGTTCCACCCCACCGACCCGACCCGGTACGCCTCCAGCACGTCGTCGACCAAGAGCCTGAGCGTCAAGGTGACCCCCGCGGTCGCCACCACGACGTCGGTCCAGCTGAGCCCGTCCACCGCCTTCCCCGGCGACACCGTGCAGGCCACCGTCGACGTGGCCGCGGTGAGCGGCAGTGCCGTGCCGAGCGGCGAGGTGTCCCTGACCGTGGGTGGTCGGACCGAGTCCGGCCCGCTGGTCAACGGCCGCGTCGTCCTGTCGTTCCCCGCCCCGAGCACCGTCCAGCAGTACCCGGTGGTGGCCTCGTTCACCTCCTCCGACGCCACGGCGTTCCTGAACAGCCAGTCCTCGGCCCGCACCCTGACGGTACAGGCCCGGCCGGCCGTGGCCACCCAGACCGCCCTTTCCCTGTCACGCTCCACGGTGACCGAGGGCGCCTCGGTCACCGCCACGGCGACCGTCACACCAGCGGGCGCGGCCGGTCGCGTCGAGTTCACCGTCGACGGCTCGGTGCTCCAGGGCGCCGTCGTCGACGGCGAGGCGAGCGTCAACCTGCCCGAGCTGGGTGTGGGCACCTACGACGTGCGGGCGCGGTTCGTGCCCGCCGACGCGACCCTGTTCACGGTGAGCTCCTCCGAGACGCGCCAACTCACGGTCGAGCGCCGCCCGGCCGCTGCCACGTCCACGGCCCTGGGCCTCTCCCGGACCACCGCCACCACCTCGCAGCCCGTGGTCGCCACGGCCGAGGTGTCCAGCGACTACGGCCGTCCGACCGGCACGGTGACCTTCTCCGTGGGGAGCGACTCAGTCAGCGCGCCCGTGATCGGCGGCGTCGCCGAGGCGCCTCTTCCGGCGCTGGTGGCCGGTTCGCACACCGTGCGGGCCTCGTACACCTCTGACGACCCGCTCCGCTTCTCCAGCAGCATCGCCACCCCGGTGTCCCTCACGGTGACCCAGGCCCCGGCCGAGGCGACCGTGACGACGCTGGTCCTGCTCCGCAACCCGGTCGCGGCCGGGCAGCGTGCGGAGGCCCGCGTCGAGGTCGCGGCCGCGTCCGGTGAGGCCAACGGCACCGCCACGGTGACGGTCAACGGCTCGAGCGAGACCGTCGCGATCACCTCCGGCGTGGGCGTCGTCTCGCTCCCTGCGGTCAACGCGCTGGGCAGCCACCCGGTGCTCGCCACCTTCGTCCCCGCTGCCGGCAGCAACCTGCGCAGCAGCACCGACACCCGCACCCTGCAGGTCGTCGCGGGGCCGGTCGCCGTGGCGTCCACCACTGTCGTGACGCTCAGCCGCAACGCGGCCGAGCAGGGCCAGCCCGTCCAGGCGACCGCCTCCGTGGCCGTCCCCGGACTGGCCGCGGCCGGTCAGGTCGTCTTCCGTGCGGAGTCGGGCAGCGAGTCGACCAGCCTGACCGCGACCATCAGTGGCGGCGAGGCGACCGTGACCCTGCCGTCGCTGGCTGTGGGCACCTGGTCGGTCACCGGCGCGTTCCAGCCGTCGGGCTCCGGTGTCGCGGCGAGCACCTCGGCGCCCGTGCAGCTGGTCGTGTCCCCGGCCGTCGCGCAGCTCACCCGTACGGAGGTCTCGCTGAGCAGCGCCGACGTCCTGCGTGGTGAGGCGGTCACGGCCAGCGCCACCGTCAGCGCGACCGCGGGCCAGCCCGCTGGTCAGGTGACGTTCACCGTGGACGGCCAGCAGGTGTCCGGCACCCTGGTCCAGGGACGTGCCAGCGCGGTCCTGCCGACGCTGGGTGCGGGCGAGCACCAGGTGGTCGCCCACTTCGTGCCCGCCGACGCCTCCCGCTTCACGGGCAGCTCCTCGGGCGCCGTCCCGCTGTCGGTCAGCGACGCCACCGCCGTCGTGCTGAGCCTGTCGGCAGCGACCACCGCGTCGGACCGTCCGGTCGACGCGACCGCCACCGTCACCAGCACGGGGTCCACCCCGACCGGCACGGTGACCTTCGTCGTCGGCGGCCGCGCGGTCACCTCCACCGTGGTCAACGGTGCCGCCACGGCGACGCTCCCGGCGCTCGCCGTCGGCGACTACCAGGTGGTGGCCCGCTTCGTCCCGGTCTCGTCCTCGGTGCGGGGGTCCTCCGCCTCCCAGCCGCTCGTGGTGACCGCCCCGGTCGAGCCGCCGGTCTCCGAGCCCGTCGACACGACCCTCAACCTGAGCACCGACCTGACCTCCTCGCCGTACGGCAAGCGGGTGCAGGCCGTCGCCCAGGTCCCGGCCGCGGCCCAGGGCATCGTCACCTTCGCCGTGGGCAGCACCGCCCTGGAGGTCACGGTCGTCAACGGCCGCGCCGCCGCCACCCTGCCGGTCCTGGCTGTCGGGGCGCACCAGGTGGTCGCCACGTACCTGCCGCGTGACCCGCAGAGCCGCAAGCCCGCCACGGCGCGCACCACGCTCACCGTGGTCAAGGACTCCGTGCGGATCAGCTTCGGCAAGCGGTGGTCCAAGGCCAACCGCCTGCTGACCCACAAGACCCGGGTACGCCCGGCGAACGGGGCGCTGGCCAGCGGCACGGTCAAGGTCGTGCTCGAGAAGAAGGTCGGCAAGAAGTTCCGCAAGGTGGCCACCCACACCGGGTCGCTCAACGGCAACGGCTTCGTGCAGTTCGACGACAAGCTCGCCAAGCCCGTGACCGGCTCCTACCGGGTGCGGATCACCTACGGGGGATCGGCGTCCCACGTGGCAGCCCAGTTCACCAAGTCCTTCCGGATCGGATGACGGAGATGAAGATGCACAAGCGTTTCCTCGCCCGGGTGGGTGTCCTGGCCCTGGTGGCCTCCCCGCTGGCCCTGGTGCCCACGACGGCCCAGGCCGCGCTGGCCAACTGCAAGGCCAGCACCCTGGGGGTCACCGTCGACACGACGACCACCTCGGACATGAACAGCGACCTGCCGAGCAAGGTGTACGTCGGTTCGGCGGCCCGGACGGTCAACCTCTCCAGCAACTCGGTGATCAAGTACGCCGACATCAAGACCGCGGTGTCGCTCCTGGGGGCCAAGCGGATCGGCGGCAACTCCGACCCGACCATCCTCCTGAACGGGGGCAGCCCCGTGTCGGCCCCCGTGGTCTTCGCCCCCGCGGTCATCGTCGAGAACCAGGACATCAACGTCACGGCCGTCGGGTCGTTCTCGTGGACCCCGCCCGCCACGCCGCAGACCGTGGCCTTCTCCACCGGACGGTCGTACAGCGCCAAGACGGAGATCTACAACTCGCTGACCTCGACGTCGCCGAGCAACTCCATCAACGCCAGCTGCACGGTCAGCGCCGACCAGGACACCACGTTCGCGCAGGTCGACGTGGTGTCGCGCTCGACCACCTCCCTGGTGCTGAGCAGCGCCAGCATCCAGCAGGGTGCGGACACCTCCACGGCGACCGCCACGGTGGCGGTGGACGCAGGAACAGTCGCGGGCACCGTGGTCTTCGCCGTCGACGGCGTCGACCGCCCCGCGGTGACCGTGGCGAGCGGCAAGGCCACCCTGGCCCTGCCCAGGGACCTCTCGGTCGGCGACCACGCCGTGACCGCGCGGTTCGTCCCCGCCAACACCACCCTGTACGAGCCCAGCACGTCCGCGGCCAGCACCCTGGCGGTCACGCCGCCCGCGACCACGACCTCGACCTCGCTGGCCCTGACGCCCAACCCGGCGTCGGCGAACGCCCCGGTGGGCGCCACAGCCACCGTCACGCCGTCAGGCGCGGTGGGTCAGGTGCAGTTCCAGGTCGACGGCGCCACGGTCGAGACCGTCGCCGTCAGCGGCGGCACCGCCACGGCCCAGCTGCCCGGCCAGCCCCAGGGCGAGTACCTGGTGAAGGCGAGGTTCGTGCCGACCCAGGCGCGTGACTTCACCGCGAGCGAGTCGGCGGGGGAGACCCTGACGGTCACCAAGGCCGCCACCGCGACCTCCGCGACGCTGAGCCTCACGCGTACCACCGCTGCGGCGACCGACGTCGTCCGCGCCTCGTCGGTCGTCGCGCCGTCGACCGCCGCGGGCCGCGTGGAGTTCCGGGTCGGCAGCACGGTCATCGGTGAGGGCACCGTCAGCTCCGGCCGCGTGCAGCAGGCCACCCTCGACGTGACCGGGCTCGCGCCCGGCCAGCACCAGGTCGTGGCGCACTTCGTGCCCGCCGTGCCGACGAGCTTCGCCGCCAGCCAGTCCAGCCCGGTCACGCTGACCATCACCCCGCCGGCCGAGCCGACGACGACGACCCTGCAGCTGTCGGCGGCCACCGCCACCGCGACCGCGGACGTCACCGCCACCGCCACCGTCGCGCCGAGCGGCGCCACCGGTCAGGTGGAGTTCACCGTCGACGGAAAGTCCGTCACCGCGACCGTCTCGGGCGGTACGGCCACCGCCGTGCTCCCCAAGGTCACGGCCGGCTCGTACGACGTCACCGCACGGTTCACCCCCACCGGCAGCGTGTACGCCGGCAGCGTGTCGGCCGCCGCGCAGCTCGTCGTCACCGAGGTCGCCACCTCGACGGCCCTGCAGCTCTCGACCACCTCGGGCGTCTCCGGTGACGTCGTCCGCGCCACCGCGACGCTGACGCCTGCCAGTGCCCAGGGCACGGTCACCTTCGCCGTGGACGGCACCAGCACCACGGCGACCGTCGCCAACGGTGTCGCCACGGTGGACCTGCCGGCGCTGCCGGTGGGCACGCACAGCGTCACCGCGTCCTTCGCCTCGGTCCCGGCGGGCGTCCACGCCGCCAGCCAGTCCGAGCCGGTCAGCCTGACGATGGCCGAGCCCGTGCAGGCCCGTGCGACCACGACCACGCTGACCCTCGCCGACACGACCGTGTCCAAGGGGGCCGCCGTACCGGTCAGCGCCACCGTGACCGCCGACGGCGCCACGCCGCTGGGGTCGGTGGTGTTCACCGCCGGCTCCACCCAGGTGAGCGCGCCGCTCGTCGACGGGTCGGCGTCGGCGGCGCTGACGGGCCTGGAGATCGGTGACCACGACGTCACGGCCCGGTTCGTGCCGACGCAGGCGCAGGTGTTCGCGGCGAGCACGTCCGCGTCGGTCCGCCTCACGGTGGTCCGCCCGGCCGCGGTGACCCACACCTCGGTCACGCTCACCCCGTCCGAGGCGACCGTCGGGCAGTCCGTGAAGGCGATCGCCTCGGTCAGCTCCGAGAACGGTGCTCCGGCCGGTCAGGTCCGCTTCACCGTGGGGGACCAGACCGCTCTGGTGACCGTCGCCGACCGGATCGCCACCTGGACCTTCCCGGCGCCCGTCGTCGGCCAGTACACGGTCCGCGCCGAGTTCGTCCCGGCGCGACCCGTCGAGCAGAAGGCGAGCGAGGGGACCGCCACGCTGACCACCAGCGTCCCGGACCCCGTCCGTACGGTCACCGGGTTCGCCCTGTCGACCGACCGGGTCGTGGTGGGCGCGTCGGCGACCGCGACGGCGACCGTCCAGGCGACGACCGGCACCCCGGCGGGGCGGGTGGTCTTCACCGTCGACGGCGAGGAGGTCTCCGCGGAGGTCACCAACGGTCGCGCCACGGCGACCCTGCCCGACACCCTGGGTGAGGGCGTGTACGAGGTGGCCGCCCGGTTCGCGCCAGCTCTCGGCTCCGGCTTCGCCCCGAGCACGGCCGCGTCGCGCACCCTCGTGGTCGAGGTGCAGGTGGCCTCGGCCGCCCCCACCCAGACGCTCCTGTCGCTCCCGTCGAGCCAGGTGGCCGAGGGCGCCGCCCCGACGGCCAACGTCACCGTCGTCTCGACGGCCGGCACCCCGGCCGGCAGCGTCCAGGTCCTCGTCGACGGCGTCTCGCGACGCACCGCGGCGCTGGCCGGCGGGAGCGCCTCGGTGACCCTGCCCGCCGACCTCGCGGTCGGTCAGCACACGGTCGTGGCCCGGTTCGTCCCCGCGGACGAGACGGTCCACGCGGCGAGCGCCTCGACGTCGCGCACCCTCGTGGTGACGGCGCCCTCGCGGGTGCAGACGATCACGTCGCTCTCCCTGGACCCCGGGACCGTCGAGCTGGGCTCCGCGGCCCGCGCCACAGCCAGGGTCGCGGCTGCCAGCGGCACCCCGTCGGGCAGCGTCGAGTTCACCGTGGACGGCCGGGTCCTGGCGGCGACGCTGGACGACGGTCAGGCCGCAGTGGACCTGCCCGGCGACCTCGCCCAGGGCTCGTACGCGGTCGAGGCCACGTACGTGCCCTCCGGGACCGTCCACGGGGCCAGCACCACCTCGGCGCTGCTCACCGTGCGCGACAGCGACGCCGGCGCCAAGGCGACCAGCACGGCCCTGACGCTCTCCACCTCGAGCGCGCTGGCCGGCGAGCTGGTCTCCGCGACGGTGCAGGTCACCGCCCAGGGCACCACGCCCACCGGTCAGGTGCGGGTCCAGGTCGGCGACACCGTCCTCGAGGCGCCGCTGCTCGGTGGCGTGGCCGTGGTGAGCCTCCCGCCGCTGGCGGCCGGTTCCCACACCGTGTCGGCCGAGCTGATCGGAAACGACGCGTTCTCCGCGAGCGCGGCCACCCCGGCCACGCTCACGGTGACCCCGGCGGCCACCCCGATCACCGTCACGACCACGTCGTTGACGGTGGACGCCAGCACCCTGCGCGCCGGTCAGGCGGTCGGGGTGAGCGCCACGGTGTCGCCCAACGCTGCGGGGCAGGTCCGCTTCTCGGCGGGCTGGACCGCGGTCACCGTCCCGGTGACCAACGGCACTGCGCGGGCGAGCCTGCCGGCGATGTCGGCGGGGGAGGCGACCGTGACGGCGACGTTCATCCCGACCGACTCCACCAGGGTGGGGGCGAGCTGGGACACCTCGACCGTGACGGTGGGCAAGGCCGTCTCGACGGTCACGCTGACCGGCCGCCACGCGAAGAAGGGCAAGACGCTGTCACTCAAGGCCAAGGTCGCCACCCTGGCGCCCGGCGGCACGTGCGACACCCGGGCCCAGTTCGTGGTGAAGGTCGGCGCCAAGGCGGTGCGCAAGGTGCTGGTGCCGGTCTCGTGCACCGGTGTCGCCACCCGCAACATCACCGTGCCGACGGCCAAGGCGTACACCGTGGTGGTCACGTTCCGCGGCAACACCCAGGTCGCGGCCAGCAAGGTGACGAAGGTGTTCAAGGCGCAGCGCTGAGCCTCGCTGCTGCCTGAGCAGCACGACGGGCGGCCCTCACACCCCGGACCTGCGGGTCCGGACGGTGGGGGCCGCCCGCGCCGGTTCACCGGTCGGACCACCGGGCCGGAGGATCGGTGACAGCGGTACTGTGAGAGAGGCCACCGGATGCGGAGGTTCCGTGCTCGGGACCACGCTTGTAGCCTCACGGTGACACATCCGGTGGATTGGTCACGCCCGCCGTCTGCGGCCGTGACGAAATCGAGTGCACAGGAGGGGCCGACAGGCCAACCACCATGAACATTGTTGTCTGCGTGAAGTACGTTCCCGACGCCACTGCCGACCGGCAGTTCGAGTCGGACAACACCGTCGACCGCGTCGGCGTCGACGGACTGCTGTCCGAGCTCGACGAGTACGCCGTCGAGCAGTCCCTGCAGATCAAGGAGAAGCGCGACGGCGAGGAGATCACCGTCACCGCTCTCTGCGTCGGCCCGGAGAAGGCCGTGGACGCCGTCCGCAAGGCGCTCCAGATGGGCGCCGACAAGGGCGTCCACGTCATCGACGACGCGATCGCCGGCTCGGACGCCGTCGCCACCTCGCTGGTGCTGGCCGAGGCCATCAAGAAGATCGGCCCCGTCGACCTCGTGGTCAACGGCATGGCCTCGACCGACTCGGGCATGAGCGTCGTGCCGGCCATGCTGGCCGAGCGCCTCGGTCTGCCGCAGGTCACCCTCGCCTCCGTCGTGGAGACCCAGGGCGACCAGGTCCGCATCAAGCGCGACAACGAGGGCTCCACCGAGGTCATCGGTGCCACCCTGCCGATCGTGCTCTCGGTGACCGACCAGACCGGCGAGGCCCGTTACCCGTCCTTCAAGGGCATCATGGCCGCCAAGAAGAAGCCGCTGGACACGTACTCGCTCGCCGACCTCGGCGTCGACGCGTCCCAGGTCGGCCTCTCGGCGGCCTGGACGCAGGTGGAGGAGTCCACCGCCCGCCCGCCGCGCACCGCTGGCGAGATCGTCACCGACGAGGACGGCTCCGGCGCCACCGCGCTGGTCGAGTTCCTCGCTGGCAAGAAGTTCATCTGAGGAGCCCTGACATGACTGAAGTCCTGGTTGTCATCGACCACGCCAACGGCGAGGTCAAGAAGCCCACCTACGAGCTCCTCACCATCGCCCGCCGCCTGGGCGAGCCGGCCGCCGTCTTCTTCGGTGCCGCCGACCAGGCTGCCGGTGTGGCCGAGAAGGTCAAGGCGTACGGCGCCGAGAAGGTCTACGTCGTCGACGACGCCGAGATCAAGGGCTACCTGGTGGCCCCCAAGGCCGAGGCCCTCCAGCAGCTCGTCGCGCAGGCCAGCCCCGCCGCCGTGCTGATCCCCTCCACGTTCGAGGGCAAGGAGGTCGCCGGTCGCCTGGCGATCAAGATCGGCTCCGGCGTCATCACCGACGCCGTCGACGTGGCCGCCGGCCCCGTCACCACGCAGTCGGTCTTCGCCGGCAACTTCACCGTGACCTCCAAGGTCACCACGGGCACGCCGATCATCACGGTCAAGCCCAACTCCGCGGCCCCCGAGGCCGTCGAGGGTGCCGCCGTCGTGGAGCAGTTCGCGCCGGTCATCTCCGACGCCGCCAAGACGGCCCAGATCATCGCCTCGCAGCCGCGCCAGGCGACCGGTCGCCCCGAGCTCACCGAGGCTGCGATCGTGGTCTCCGGTGGTCGTGGCACCGGCGGCAACTTCGAGCCGGTCGAGAACTTCGCCGACTCCCTCGGTGCAGCCGTCGGCGCGTCCCGTGCCGCCGTCGACTCCGGCTGGATGCCGCACGCGTTCCAGGTCGGCCAGACCGGCAAGACGGTCTCGCCGCAGCTGTACGTCGCCAACGGCATCTCCGGCGCCATCCAGCACCGTGCCGGCATGCAGACCTCCAAGACCATCGTCGCGGTCAACAAGGACCCCGAGGCGCCGATGTTCGAGCTGGTCGACTTCGGTGTCGTGGGCGACCTGCACACGGTCCTCCCGGCCGCCACCGAGCAGATCACCGCGCGCAAGGGCTGAGCCCGACCCGCACGAGCAACGAGGCCCCCACCGTCACGGTGGGGGCCTCGTCGTGTCCGAGGAGCGTCAGCCTCAGAAGCCGTACATCGACTCGTCGATCACACCGATCTTGGGGACGCGGATCTTGCGGGCGCCGGGCTTGCCGCCGATCCACACCTTGCGCAGGCTCACGTTGTTGGTCGTGTCGCCCTCGATGAGGCGGCCGGACGGGTTCGCCTCGACGGAGATCCAGTACCAGCCGTTCTTGAGCTTGGAGATGTTGAACGCCTGACCCGTACGGAACTGGGCGTAGGTGTCACCAGAGCCCGAGGAGAGCACCTGGCGCAGGCTCAGCGAACCGGGCTGGCCGCAGGAGGTGGACAGGTCCGTGTTGTACGGGTTCCAGTCGGCGCCGGGGACGGTGTAGTCCACGACGTCGGTGTTGGCCAGGCAGAACGACACCTTGCCCGAGGTGACGGCCGGCGTCTTGTCGGCGTTGAGCAGGCGGTACCGGGCGAAGTCCTGGAAGTGCCAGTGCTGGTGGTTGCCGCCGTGGAACTTGATCTCGCCCACCTGCTGGTAGCCGGTCTGGGTGCCGTCGGCGTCGAAGAAGTACTGGTAGGCGTCCATGACGTTCTCGTCGGTGGAGTTGCGGAAGCCGTCGACGATGAGCGGGCTGTCGCCGCCGTTCCACACGGTGGCCCCGAAGCGCAGCAGGGTGCCCTTGCGGTTGAGCGAGATCTGCCAGGCCGGCAGCGAGCGCAGGTCGGGCTTCGGGTCCGCGAGGGTGCCGTCGGAGGCCTTGCGGGGCTCGGTGCCCGCCGGGCGCAGTGTCGGGCGCTTCGCGGCCTTCGGGCCGGTCGCTCCCGGCGCCTTCTGCAGGTGGTCGTGGCTGCTGTGGTCGTGGCGGCTGACCACCACGGTCGTGGTCCGGGTGCGGTTCTCCGCGGTGACGCCGAGGGCGTCCGCCACCACCGGGTTGAGGCTGGTGGAGAGCGTGTAGCGCCCGCGCTTCAGCACGGCGGTGATCCCGCCGTACAGGTCGAGCGGGGCCGCCCAGCCCTGCGCGAGTCCGGACACGGTGCCGAGCGCGTACGGGTTCCAGGCGCAGGCCGCCATCGGGTAGCCCGAGTAGGCGGGGGCGTCGGGGCGGGCACGGCTGGCGCCCTCGCCGAAGCAGACGCGCACCTTCTGCCGCTTGATCACCTTGCCGGTGCGGTCCTTCAGCGTGGTGGTGGCGAAGTTGTCGAAGCCGGCCAGGTTCTTGACCGTGCCCTCCGGCAGGGTGCCGGTGGCGGTGCCGTTGCTCCACGTGGTGGTCACCGGCGAGCTGTACGAGGGCCGCGTGGAGCGGAACTCGACGGCCCCGTCGCCCGCCACGAAGTGAGCGCCGGGCTGCAGCCACAACCGCTGGCCGCCCTTCTTGGTGACGGTCAGGTCGAGGCGCTGGGGCGCCCACAGGCCGCCGGCCGGGCCCACGGCGGTCGCCATGGCGGCCGAGAGGGCGCTCGGGGCGGTGTGCGCCGCGTCGGTGCCGTCGGGGCCAGCAGCTGGTGCGCTCGTCGGCGCGAGTGCCACGGAGGCGGCCAGGACGGCCGCCACCGCTGCCGAGACGCGTGCGCGCCGCAGTGTTCGGGACATGAGGATCCTCCTGAGTCGTACGGCCACCCCCTGCGGCCGTGAAACGTGTGACGCGACCCGGACGGAAAAAGTTCGGGCGGAAAGGTCATCATGCGTCCGGGAGGGCCGGCGACACGCTCGGCGCCGCGCGCGATGCGCACTGGTCCGGACCAGTGCGCCCTCGGACGGTGTCCGGCGGGAGGAGGAGCGGGTGCCACCCGTCAAGACGGGCGACGCCGGCCGTCGGCGGGCGACCTAGGCTCTGGAGCATGAACGACGTCCTCACCCTCGCCCGTTCCGCCCGCGACGCCAGCTACGACCTCGCCGTCGCGACGCGGGAGACGAAGGACCGGGCGCTGCACGCGATGGCGGACGCGCTGGGCACGGCTGCCGGTGCGATCCTGGCCGCGAACGCCGAGGACGTGCAGCGAGCCGAGGCCGCGGGGACGCCGCCCAACATCATCGACCGGCTGCGCCTCACGCCGGAGCGCCTCGAGGCGATGGCCGACGGGCTGCGCCAGGTGGCCGCGCTGCCGGACCCCGTCGGCGAGGTGGTCCGCGGCTCGACGCTGGCCAACGGCCTCGAGCTGCGCCAGGTGCGGGTGCCGTTCGGTGTCGTCGGGATGATCTACGAGGCACGACCGAACGTGACCGCCGACGCGGCGGGCATCTGCCTCAAGTCCGGCAACGCCGTCCTCCTGCGCGGTTCCTCCAGCGCCCACTCGTCCAACGCGGCGGTGGTCGAGGCCCTGCGCGGCGCCGTCGAGTCGGTGGGCCTGTCGCCGGAGCTGCTGCAGCTGGTCCCCACCGACAGCCACGACACGGTCAAGGAGCTCATGCGGGCCCGCGGCCTGGTCGACGTCCTCATCCCGCGCGGGGGAGCGGGGCTGATCCGCAGCGTCGTGGAGGAGTCCACGGTGCCCGTCATCGAGACCGGGGTGGGCAACTGCCACGTGTACGTCGACGCCTCCGCGGACCTCGACAAGGCGCTGCGCCTGGTGCTGAACTCCAAGACCCACCGCACGTCGGTCTGCAACTCCGCCGAGTCCCTGCTGGTCCACGCCGACCTGGCTGACGAGTTCCTGCCGACGCTGATCGACGCGCTGAGTGACAAGGGCGTCACGATCCACGGCGACCCCACCTTCTGCGAGTACGACGGGGTGCAGGCCGCCACCGACGACGACTTCGCCGCCGAGTACCTCTCCCTCGACATCTCGGCTGCCGTCGTCGAGGACGTGGAGGCCGCGATCGAGCACATCCGCCGCTTCTCCAGCGGTCACACCGACGCGATCGTGGCCGAGGACCAGCGGGTGATCCGACGCTTCACCGCGGCCGTCGACTCCGCGGCCGTCCTGGTCAACGCCTCCACCCGGTTCACCGACGGCGGCGAGTTCGGCTTCGGCGCAGAGATCGGGATCTCGACCCAGAAGCTGCACGCCCGCGGCCCCATGGGACTGCCCGAGATGACCTCCACCAAGTACGTCGTGGTGGGCGACGGACACGTCCGCTGAGCGGACCGGTAGGATCACGCCCATGCTGAGCGCTCTCACCGTCGTCGCGTCCGAGGCCCACGAGGCCCCGATCCCCGCACCCCTCGTCGGCATCATCGCCTTCGCCATCCTCACCATCGCCCTGCTGGGCGTCGTCTGGTTCGGTGGCGGACGCGAGCACTCCTGAGCCTCCCGTGCGCCGCGTGGGGGTGATGGGCGGGACGTTCGATCCCGTCCACCACGGTCACCTCGTCGCGGCCTCCGAGGTCCAGGCCTGGTTCGACCTCGACGAAGTCGTCTTCGTCCCCACCGGCGACCCTTGGCAGAAGGCGGACCGCGACGTCTCGCCCGCCGAGCACCGGTACCTCATGACGGTCGTCGCGACCGCGTCGAACCCCCGCTTCACCGTCTCCCGCGTCGACATCGACCGGGACGGCCCCACGTACACGATCGACACGCTGCGTGACCTGAAGGCCGCCCTCCCGGACGCGGAGCTCTACTTCATCACCGGCGCGGACGCGTTGGCCGACATCTTCACGTGGCGCGACGCCGACGAGCTCTTCGAGCTCGCGAACTTCGTCGGCTGCACGCGGCCGGGTTACACGATGGACCCCGCCACGCTGGACAAGATCCCCGCCGAGCGGGTGACCATGGTGGAGATCCCGGCCCTCGCCATCTCCAGCACCGACTGCCGCAAGCGCACCGAACGCGGCGAACCTGTCTGGTACCTCGTGCCCGACGGGGTCGTCCAGTACATCGCCAAGCACCGTCTCTACTCACCCGCCGCGGACACTGAGGTCCGCGCTGGGAAGGAAACCTCATGACCGCCACCGACTACTCCCTCAACCTCGTCCAGGTGGCCGCCTCGGCCGCCGAGGAGAAGAAGGCCGAGGACATCCTCGCCTTCGACGTGAGCGAACAGCTCGCGATCACCGACGCCTTCGTGCTGGCCTCGGCCGGCAACGAGCGCCTGGTCGGCGCCATCGTCGACGAGATCGAGGACAAGCTGCGCGAGGCCGGCGCCAAGCCGATCCGTCGTGAGGGTCACCGCGAGGGCCGTTGGGTGCTGCTCGACTACGGCGACATCGTGGTCCACGTCCAGCACGCCGAGGAGCGCGAGTTCTACGGCCTCGAGCGCCTGTGGCGCGACTGCCCGGTGATCGAGCTCCAGCTGGGTGGCGCCACCGACGACGCCAGCTGATGCGTCGCCTGGTCGTCCTGCGCCACGGGCAGACCGACTACAACGTCGCGAACCGTGCGCAGGGGCACCTCGACGTGCCCCTCAACGACGTCGGTCGCGCCCAGGCGCACCGGGTCGCCCCGGTGCTCGCGGCGTACGCGCCGACCTTCGTACGGTCCTCCGACCTGTCCCGGGCGCGGGAGACGGCCGAGGTCGTGGCCGCTGCCTGCGACCTGCCGGTGAGCACGGACCCGCGGCTGCGTGAGTTCTCCGTGGGGGACAACCGTGAGGGCCTGACCTGGGACGAGTACGCGACGGCGTTCCCCGAGGAGATCGCCCTGCACGAGGCGGGCCGGGGGAGCGAGGTCCCGGGCTGGGAGACGCCCGAGGACGTGCTGGCCCGCAGTCTTCCCGCGCTGCGCGAGGCGGCCGAGGCGGTCCCCGAGGGCGGCACCGGCCTGGTCGTCGCGCACGGTGCGGTGCTGCGCACCCTGGTGCCGGCCTTCGTGGGGGTCCCGGAGCTGGGTCTCGCGCTGGGCGCCTTCGACAACTGTGGTTTTGCGGTCCTCGACGACACCGTCTCGGGCCTGCTCCCGGTCGCCGGCGGCGGGGGTTGGCGCATCCGCGCGTGGAACCGCGTCGCCGAGCTCGGGCCGTCCGCCCCGCTCGGGGCGCCGCACTCCCCGTGAGCGGGCCCCGATTTTTCCTCGGGACCGTGTAGTTGGTAATGTTCCTCCGTCGCCGCGAGTCGGTGACCGACCCCGGGGGTGTGGCGCAGCTGGTAGCGCACCTGCATGGCATGCAGGGGGTCAGGGGT
>NZ_JBJEHY010000251.1:0-4776 GCF_051876515.1 Nocardioides sp.
GGTGGCGCGACGGAAGTAGTTGCGCACCACCGTCACGAAGAGCTGCTCCTTGGACGGGGCCAGCGAGTAGAGCGTCGACTTCGAGCACTTGAGCCGTACGGCCAGGTCCTCCAGCGAGAAGGGCAGGAACCCTTCGGCGAGGAACAGCTCGACGAGCCCGTCGACCAGCTGGTCGAGGCGGGCACTGCGACGTCGGGATGTGTCTCTGCTCACCCCGGAAGTGTACTGGACGTCCAACCTGAGTACAGTGATTCGTACCGAACAGGAGGACTGCATGCCCGCCACCCGCTTGATGCCCACCGAGGAGTCGGCCGATCTGATCGAGCTGACCCGCGAGATCGTCGACAAGGAGCTGCGCCCGCACGCCGCGCAGGCCGAGAAGGACCACCGCTTCCCCGCCGAGGTGTTCCGCACCCTGGGGCAGGCGGGCCTGCTGAGCCTGCCGTACCCGGAGGAGTTCGGCGGCGGCGGCCAGCCGTACGAGGTGTACCTGCAGGTCCTCGAGGAGATCGCCTCCGCGTGGGCCGCGGTCGGCGTCGCGACCAGCGTCCACGCGCTGAGCTGCTTCGGCCTGTTCACCGCGGGCACCGAGGAGCAGAAGCAGCAGTGGCTGCCCGAGATGCTGTCGGGCGACCTGCTCGGCGCGTACTGCCTCTCCGAGGCGCACGCCGGCTCCGACCCGGCCGCGATGCGGACCCGTGCGGTGCGCGAGGGCGACGAGTACGTCCTCAACGGCGCCAAGGCGTGGGTGACCTCCGGTGGGGTGGCCGACTTCTACAAGGTGATGGCCCGCACCTCCGACGACGGCGCGCGCGGCATCTCCTGCTTCCTGGTCCCCGCGGACACGCCCGGCCTGAGCGCCGACGTGCCGGAGGACAAGATGGGCCTGATGAGCTCGCCGACCACGACGATGCTCTTCGACAACGTCCGGATCCCCGTGGAGCGCCGCCTGGGCGCGGAGGGCGACGGTCTCAAGATCGCGCTCGCCGGCCTCGACGCCGGGCGTCTGGGCATCGCCGCCGTCGCGACCGGTGTCGCGCAGGGCGCCCTCGACGCGGCGGTGGCGTACGCGAAGGAGCGCGAGGCGTTCGGCAAGGCGATCATCGACCACCAGGGGCTGTCGTTCCTGCTGGCCGACATGGAGGCCGCGGTGACGTCGGCCCGCGCCACGTACCTGCACGCCGCCCGCCTCAAGGACGCCGGCCGGCCGTACGGCAAGGAGGCCTCGGTGGCCAAGCTCGTCGCGACCGACAACGCCATGAAGGTGACCACGGACGCCGTGCAGGTCTTCGGCGGCGCCGGCTACACGAAGGACTGGCCGGTGGAGCGCTACATGCGCGAGACCAAGGTCATGCAGATCTTCGAGGGCACCAACCAGATCCAGCGCCTGGTCATCGGCCGCGCGCTGGCCCGCTGACGCCCCCTCCCCACTCACACAGGAGCACCACCACCCATGAAGCTCGAGAACATCTCCGCCGTCGTCACCGGTGCCGCCTCCGGCCTGGGCCACGCCACCGCGGTCGCGCTGGCCGCCAAGGGCGTCCAGGTCGTCGGCCTCGACCTGAACATCGACGAGGCCCCGGTCGTGGACGGCATCACCTACGTCGCCACCGACGTCACCGACGAGGCGCAGGTCCGCAACGCTGTCACCGCCGCGACCGAGCTGGCCCCGCTGGGCGTGGTCGTCAACTGCGCCGGCATCGGCCCCTCGGCCCGCATCCTGGGCCGCAAGGGCATCCACGACCTCGCCCTGTACGCCAAGATCGTGCAGGTCAACCTGGTCGGCACCTTCACCGTGCTGGCGGTCGCCTCGGAGGCGATGGCGGCCAACGAGCCCGACGAGTTCGGCCAGCGTGGCGTGGTGGTCAACACCGCCTCGATCGCGGCGTACGACGGCCAGGTCGGCCAGGCGGCGTACTCGTCGTCGAAGGGTGGCGTGGTGGGTCTGACCCTGCCGGCCGCGCGCGACCTCGCCCAGTACGGCATCCGCGTCAACACGATCGCGCCCGGCATCGTGGAGACCCCGATGCTGGCGACGGTGAGCGACGAGTTCCGCGCCGGTCTGGCCGCGGGCGTGCCGTTCCCGCAGCGCCTGGCGCGTCCCGAGGAGTTCGCGCAGCTGGCGATCTTCCTGGCCGAGCACGACTACATGAACGGCGAGGTCGTCCGCATGGACGGCGCGCTGCGCATGGCTCCCCGCTGACCCACGACAGGAGAACCCGATGAGCACCCTCACCCCGGAGCAGACCGTCGCCGGTTGGCTGGAGACGTACGAGGCGGCCGACGCCGACCTGGCACACCTGGCGTGTGACCGGCACCCGGCCGAGAAGGTCGCGTTCACGTTCATCGACGCCGACCTGTCCCCCACGGACTGGACGTACGGCGACCTGGCCGAGCGTTCCCGCAAGCTGGCCACCGTGCTCGCCGAGCGCGGTGTGCAGCGCGGCGACTGCGTGCCGGTGCTGCTCAACAAGCGCCCCGAGCTGGTCCTGACGCTGCTGGCGCTGTGGCGCCTCGGTGCCGTGTACGTGCCGCTGTTCACGGCGTTCGCGACCGGGGCCATCCAGGTTCGGGTGGAGGGCTCGGCCGCGAAGCTGGTCGTGACCGAGGAGTCGCAGCGTTCCAAGCTGGAGGCGATCGAGGGCATCGAGGTGCTGCAGGTGGGTGCCGAGCTCGACGCCGCCGTGGACGCGGCCGAGCCGCTGGCCGCGAACGTGGCCGTGGGTGGCGAGGGGATGGCGCTGCAGCTGTTCACGAGCGGTACGACGGGCAAGCCGAAGGGTGTGCCGGTGCCGGGTCGCGCGCTGGCCGCGTTCCAGGCGTACCTGCACTTCTCGCTCGACGTGACCGAGGACGACGTCTTCTGGAACGCCGCCGACCCGGGGTGGGCGTACGGGCTGTACTACGGCGTCGTGGGTCCGATGGTGGCCGGGCGCCGCAACCTGCTGTTCGTCGGCGGGTTCACGCCGGAGGCGACGGTAAAGGTGGTGGAGAAGTTCGGTGTCACGAACTTCGCGGGCGCGCCGACGATGTACCGCGCGATGAGCAAGGGCAACGCGGTCGAGGGCATCTCGCTGCGGCGGGCCTCCTCGGCCGGTGAGCCGCTGACGCCGGACGTGATCGAGTGGGCGAAGGCGACGCTGGGCACCGAGGTGCGCGACCACTACGGGCAGACCGAGACCGGCATGACGATCTGCAACGACTGGCACCCCGACACCGCGCAGCCGCTGCGCGAGGGGTCGATGGGCCGGGCGATGGTCGGCTACGCGGCCGGTGTGGTGGACGGCCAGATCGCGCTGGACCGTACGGCCTCGCCGCTGCTGTGGTTTACCGGCTACGCGGGTGCGCCGGAGAAGTCGGCCGAGCGCTTCAGCGAGGACGGCCGCTGGTACCTCACCGCTGACACGGGCCGGGTGGACGAGGACGGGTTCCTGTACTTCACCGCCCGCGACGACGACGTCATCCTGGCCGCGGGTTACCGGATCGGCCCGTTCGACGTGGAGTCGGCACTCATCAAGCACCCGGCCGTGGTCGACGTCGCCGTGGTCGGTCGTCCCGACCCCGAGGGCGTGCGCGGCGAGCAGGTCGAGGCGTTCATCGTGCTCGCCGAGGGCACCGAGCCGACGCCCGAGCTGGCCGAGGAGATGAAGAACCTCGTGCGCGAGGACTACTCCAAGCACGCCTACCCGCGCCAGGTGCACTTCGTGGACGCACTGCCCAAGACGCCGTCCGGCAAGGTGCAGCGGTACCTGCTGCGGCAGCAGTGAGCTGAGGGTTCCTCGGAGTCCGTACGACGCCCCGGTCGCCTGTGGTGGCCGGGGTGTTGTGAGTTGTAAGGGATTGCGTCCTTTCGCCGCCTGCCGGCGCGGCGACACGTCCGCTCATGCCGACGGGCGGACGTCTCGTCTCTCCTTCCATAGTCTGGCGGCATGGACGTGGACGACGCCCGGCGCATCGCCGAGGCCGAACTTGCTCGATGGAACAGCACGTTGACACCTAACAGGCAGAAGCACCCCCACGCGACGTCGCACGACCCGGATGACGAGGTTGTGGTGACCGAGATCGAGACGCACTCGCGGGCCTGGATTGTTCACTTCGCAAGCCGAAGGTGGGTGAGGACCGGGAGCCTCTCTGACCAGTTGGTAGGCACATGTCCACTCGTGGTCGACAGGGCGACCGGAGACCTCCACAAGTACGGCTCCGGCCTCGCCGAGTACTCGAAGTTTCTGGTCTGGCTGGACGATTCAGCCCGGTAGCCGTTTAAGCAGTCACCCGCTCATGCCGCGAACAGTGCGTCACACCGCCGCCTGTGCCGCGGAACCGTGGCGTGGCGCATGCCTGTCGACCACACTGGCGCTATGTGGTCACCCAAAGAGCCCTGGGCCGCACGTCTTGATGCCGGGCCGCCTTCGCGTGAGTCGCTTGGCCGGATCGTCGATGAAGACGGCGGAAAAGATGAAGCGGAGAACGAGTACTTCGAAGCGGTTAACGATCCCCAGTTCGTAGCGAACGAGACCGCTCAGCGGCGATTCGTCAGCCAGTTGCGTCGTCGGCTGCGTCACCTCAAGGGACGAGACAAATGGGGCAACCAGCACGAGTCTTGAACCTGCGCAGGGAACAAGCCCATGGGTCGCACCTAACCCCGACAGTGGGCCACTACCCCGACAGCACGTACTCGATGGTCAGGGGTGGTGCTCCGTACCGGATGGTCGCTAGTTCGGGTGGTCTCGTGCGGTACCGGTGCCCGGTCGACATCGTGGTGACCACCTCGCCGTC
>NZ_JBJEHY010000252.1:0-2714 GCF_051876515.1 Nocardioides sp.
CGCAGCACGCGGCCGAGAGCCTGCTCGTCGGCGACCGCCGACGGTGACTCGTGGTAGTAGCCCATGGACAGGCAGACCACGTCGATCCGCCGGCCGAGGCTCGGGTCGAGCGCGACCAGCAGGTTGTGGACCAGCAGCCCCTCGAGGGCGGCCACGAGATCGGCCTCGTCGGCCGCACCGTCGCCGTACATCACCGGCACGGGTACGAGGGTCGCGTCCGGGCAGTGCTGGCGCACGATGCCCGCGATGAAGGTGCCGTGCCCCGCGAGCGGGTCGAGACGGCCGTTGACCCGGTCGACGGTGACGCCGGTCCCCTCGGGGTCGTCCTGCGGCGCGAACCGGAGCCCGACGGGCGAGCCGCCCACGCGCAGGTCGGCGACCACCCCGCAGGAGGGGTCGTACCACTCGTGCTTGCCCAGCCCGGTGTCCACCACGGCGACCACGGGGCCGGTGCCCCACTCGCCGCCCTTGCCGGAACGCTCGGGCGGGGGCGCGGCCCAGCGGACCGGTGAGCGCGTCTCGCCGCCGACGCCCTGCAGGTAGCCCACGCCCTGCAGGTAGCCCACGCCCTGCAGGTAACCGACGCCCTGGAGGTAGCCGACCCCTTGCAGGTACCCCACCCCCTGCAGGTAGCCCGCGGCGCTGACGACGTGGCTGAGCCCGACGGTGCCAAGACCCTGGGAGTTCTCGGTGTCCGCGGACCGGGCCTCCCGCAGCACGGTGAACGCGTCGGGCGAGGCGGCGCCGGCCGGCGAGATGAACTGCACCTGGGTCGCCGCGAACTGGTCGACGCGCTCGGCCAGACCCATCTGCTCCACGGCGTCGTCGCGGGCCCCGTCCCTGGTGACCCGCATGCGCAGGCCCTGCTTCTCCGCCACGGCGCCGAGCGCAGCCAGCGGGCCGCGGGCGCCGCGCCCCGGGAGACCGGGGACCAGCAGCGTGTCCCCCACGTACACGGTGGGCCGCAGCTCGGTCCCGTCGTCGACGGGATCGATCACCCGGGCCCGCAGCCGCAGCGCGGCCGTCACCGGCAGCGGCGGCATCGGCGTCGGGTCGCCCGGTCCGGGCGCGGGTCGGCCGGAACCGTCGCGCGTCGAGTCGTACGGCGTCTCGTCCATGAGGTCTCCTGAGGCCGATGTCAGACCGGTTCGGCCAGCGTAGCGATGAGAGGGGTCGTGGATGAGGAGTTCGCGAGGCGCCGCCCTGATACGCAGCAGCGGAGTTCGGTCCTGAGAAGAAGTTGTCTGGTCCACGTATCAGGGGCGGGGCGACCCGCGTCTTCTCCTCGAATCACCGGCGCCGGGTACGGGGGTCCCGGCGTCGACCAGGGGGGCCAGGAGTGCCAGGGGGATCGAGCCTTTCGGCTCGAGGGTGCTCCGGCAGCACGTGCAACGAGGTGAGCAGGCGGGGGGCCTGCTCGCCTCGTTGCACGTGCGCGTAAACGACTTGCCCACTGCCGGGGCCGGGGCTTGGGTGGGTGCATGAGCACTCCTCCCGCAGACGCAGGCATCGACGTTCGCCCCGCGACCGACGCGGCGAAGTACCTCGCCACCGACCTCCTCGTCTGGTTCGAGGGGGCCAACTCCCTCTCCGAGCGCTTTCTCGAGGAGGGCATCCCGCCCGACGGCCGGTTCGCGGCCGACCTGCCCGGTGGCCCCACCGACACCCACGCCGGCGTGTACGGCGTCCGGCCCATGACGATGTCCGTGCCCGGCGGGTCCCTCGTGGACGTCGGCGGCCTCACCTGGGTCGGCGTCCACCCGGACTCGCGGCGCCGCGGAGTCCTCAGCGCCATGCTGAGCGACCACTTCGCCCGTACCCGCGACGCCGGTGGCGCGCTCAGCGTCCTGCACGCCAGCGAACCCGGCATCTACGGCCGGTTCGGGTACGGCCTGGCGTGCCTCGAGCACCACCTGACGCTGGGCCGCGGCACCACCTTCACCGCTCCCCACCTGGAGAGCGCCGTCGCCGCCCTCACCACGCGCCTGGAGAACGCCACCTCCCCCGGCGTCACGGAGCGCGTGCGGGAGCTGGCACTTGCCCACGCCCCGCGCCACACGGGGACCCTCGTCGGGGACACCGGCTTCATGGGGATCAACGCACTCAACGTCCCCGAGCAGAGCTGGGACAAGGAACCCAAGCGGGTCCTGTTCGCTCAGCGCGACGGGGTCGACGTCGGCTGCGTCTGGCTGCGCCGCGAGGGCAAGTGGGAGAACGCCCGCCCGGCGGGCACCGTCACCGCCGGACTCCTCTTCGCCGCGCCCGACGCCCGCCTGGCCCTGCTGCGCCGCCTCGTCGACCTCGACCTCACCGGCTCGGTCACCGTCGAGTCCGTCGGCGTCGACGACCCTGTCCTGGACTGGCTGCCCGGCCCGCGCGGAGCCAGCGACGTGCGCACGTACGACTCCACGTGGGTGCGGCTGGTCGACCTCGGCGCAGCGTGGGGGCTGCGTGAGTTCGACTCCGACGTGGACGTCGTGGTCGAGGTGGCCGACCGGTTCGCACCGTGGAACGCCGGCCGGTGGCGCCTGGCCGCGCGCGGAGGCCACGGCCGCGCCGAGCGTACGGACGACGCCGCCGAGGTCACCCTCGACGTCAGCGTCCTCGGGGCCGGGTACCTCGGACGACCCGTCGGCGGTCTGCTGCGCGCCGGCCTCGTGGCCGAGCACCGCGACGGCGCGTACGCCGAGCTCGCCCGGGCGATGCGCACCGAC
>NZ_JBJEHY010000252.1:2814-4773 GCF_051876515.1 Nocardioides sp.
GGATCAGATCCGGGCGACCCCGTCGCGACGGGCGGCCTCGGCCACGGCCGTACGGACCGCGCCGGGGACGCGGGGGTCGAACGGCGAGGGGATCACGTTGTCCTCGCTGAGCTCGTCGCCCACCAGACCGGCCAGCGCCTCCGCGGCCGCGAGCTTCATGCCCTCGGTGATCGCGGTCGCGTGCACGTCGAAGGCGCCCCGGAAGATGCCGGGGAAGCACAGGACGTTGTTGATCTGGTTGGGGAAGTCCGAGCGACCGGTGGCCACGACGCGGGCGTACTTGTGCGCCAGGTCGGGGTGGACCTCCGGGGTCGGGTTGGCCAGGCCGAAGATGATCGCGTCGTCGGCCATGGTGGCCACGATCTCCTCGGGGACCGAGCCGCCCGAGACGCCGATGTAGACGTCGGCGCCGTCCATCGCGTCGGCCAGGCTGCCCTTGCGGCCGAAGTTGTCGGCCGTCTCGCGGGCCAGCTGCGCCTTGACCGGCGTCAGGTCGGTGCGCTCGGAGTTGAGCACCCCCTGGCGGTCGATGACGGCGATGTCCTTGATGCCCGCGCCCAGCAGGATGCGCGCCACGGCCACGCCGGCAGCGCCGGCGCCGGAGACGACCACGCGGGTCGTCGCGGGCGTGCGCCCGGTCAGCTTGAGCGCGTTCGTGAGAGCAGCCAGGGCGACCACGGCGGTGCCGTGCTGGTCGTCGTGGAAGACGGGGATGTCGAGGCGCTCCTTGAGCCGGTCCTCGATCTCGAAGCAGCGCGGGGCCGAGATGTCCTCGAGGTTGATGCCGCCGAAGCTGGGAGCCAGCCGGACGACGGTCTCGATGATCTCCTCGGTGTCGGTGGTGTCGAGGCAGATCGGCACGGCGTCCACGCCGCCGAACTGCTTGAACAGCACCGCCTTGCCCTCCATCACCGGCATGGCCGCGGCCGGGCCGATGTCGCCGAGGCCGAGGACGGCCGTGCCGTCGGTGACGACGGCGACCGTGTTGGGGACCCACGTGTAGTGGCGGGTCATGGAGGGGTCCTCTGCGATGGCCTCACAGACGCGGGCCACGCCCGGCGTGTACGCCAGGGACAGCTCGTCGGCTCCGTGGAGGGCTACCGTGGAGACCGTCTCCATCTTCCCGCCGACGTGAAGGTCGAACACGGGATCGCCAGCGTGGGGATGGTGCGTCGCAGGCTCCGAATGCATGAGGAGCAGTCTCCCACACGGACGGCGTGTTGCCCCCGCTGAGAGTCACATCCCAGACGTGATGTGACCCACGCAACTCACCGGACCCGGCCGGGCCGCGGCCACACCCGCGCCCGTACGACGGCCAGCACCGCCGAGGCAGCCACCGGACCGCGGTGGCGGGAGTCGACCCCCTCGTCCGGGTTGTCGCTGAGCAGCCACCAGCCCGGCGTCCCGTCACGCAGCTGACGGGCCTCCACGGCCCGCTTGACCGCGAGCGTCCCGTCCACGAAGCGCGCCACCACGAGGTCGCCGGGGCGTACGCCCAGGCCGTACCTGACCAGCAGCCGGTCGCCGGCGCGCAGCCCCGGAAGCATCGACCGTCCGGTGACGACCGCCAGCCCCACCGGTCCCCGGGCGGCCCCCGCCGACCGAGGAACGGCACCACCGCGACGCTCTCCATCCACGCGGAGTAGTCTCGCAGTCACTGCAGAATCCCGTACCCGTTGCGAGAGGATCATGATGCTTCGCCACCTGATTGCCCCGACCGTCGAGGTCTCCGCCCACTGCGACCTGCCGTGCGGCGTCTACGACCCCGCCCAGGCCCGGATCGAGGCCGAGTCCATCAAGGCCCTGATCGCCAAGGTCGCCGACAGCGACGACCCGGACTTCCGGACCCGCGCGCTGGTCATCAAGGAGCAGCGCTCCGAGCTGGTCAAGCACCACCTGTGGGTGCTGTGGACCGACTACTTCAAGCCCCCGCACTTCGAGAAGTACCCGCAGCTGCAC